>JAICNY010000031.1 GCA_025930955.1 Thermoleophilia bacterium | reverse complement strand
GCCGACGTCGCGCGCCTGCGGCGGCTCGTGGACGACCTGCTCGAGATCTCTCGCCTCGACGCCGGCGTGGAGGAGGTGCGGGCGGAGCCGTTCGACCTCGGCGCGCTCGTCCGCTCGTGCCTGCGCGCCCGCGGGTGGGAGGCGCGCGTCCGCGTCGAGGGCGGCGCGGCGCCCGTCGTGTCCGACCCGCGCCGCGCCGAGCGTGTGGTCGCGAACCTCGTCGAGAACGCGCTCGCCCACGGCGGCGACGACGTAACGGTGCGCGTCGGGAACGCGACAGTCGAGGTCGAGGACGACGGCACGGGAATCCCGCCCGAGGTGCTGCAGCGGATCTTCGAGCGCTTCGCCAAGGGCGACCCGGCCCGGTCGGGCCCGGGCGGCAGCGGGCTCGGCCTCGCCATCGCGCGCGAGAACGCCCGGCTCCTCGGCGGCGACGTCGAGGCGGCGAGCGAGCCCGGCGCGGGCAGCCGCTTCACGTTCCGGCTCCCCGTTACCTGATCGTTACCCGCATGCGACCAAGCGGTTGCGTGGGCACGCGAGCATGAGAAGCGTCATCCGAACCGAAGGAGTCACCATGACCCGCCGGATCCTCGCAACCGCATTGCTCCTCGCCGCCGTCCTCGCCCTGACCGCCTGCGGGAGCGAGGACGCGACCTCCGTCGGCCCGAGCCCGACCGCGACCGACACCACGGAGACCTCGGACACCACGGACGACGGCGGCGAGCCGACGGGCACCGAGACGGCGCCGACCGAGACGACGCCCGCCGAGCCGGTTTCCTTCCAGGTCTGGTTCGCCGCCCCGGATCTCGACGAGCGGCTGAACGGCGGCGGCGACCCGAAGCTCTTCCCCGTACGACGCTCGGCGGAGACCCTCGCGGTCGGCCGCGCGGCGCTCGAGGAGCTGATCGCAGGCCCAGAGGCCGCCGACGGCGAGAACGTGTCGACCGCCGTCCCCGCCGACACTCGCCTGCTCGGCCTCAACATCGAGGACGGCCTCGCGACGGTCGACCTCTCGTCGGAGTTCGAGTCCGGCGGCGGCTCGCTTTCGATGCAGATGCGCCTCGCCCAGGTCGTCTTCACGCTCACGCAGTTCCCCACCGTCGAGCGCGTCGAGTTCCGGCTGGACGGAGAGCCCGTCGACGTCTTCTCCGGCGAAGGGATCGTCCTCGACGAGCCCGTCGACCGGAGCGACTACGAGGACCTCATGCCGGCGATCCTCGTCGACCGGCCGGCGCCGGGCGCGCGGATCTCGAGCCCGGTGACCGTCAGCGGCTCGGCGAACGTCTTCGAGGCGAACGTGATCGTGCGGATCCTCGACGCCTCCGGCAAGGAGCTCACGAAGACCTTCACGACGGCGACGTGCGGGACCGGCTGCCGCGGCGACTTCTCCGTTGCGGTCACGTTCCCGGCGCAGACGGCCGGCTCCGAGGGCTTCGTCGTGGTCGAGGACGACGACGCCGCCGGGATGGGTTTCCCGCCGCACCAGGTGCGGATCCCGATCGTCTTCGGCTAGCCGCTTCCGGACAGGCGGGCCCAGAGCTCGGCCGCCACCTCCGGCGTGCCCGCGGCGACGCAGCGGGAGCGCGGGACGAGGTCGAGCCGGGCCCGCCCGAAGGGCGCGTCCTCGGGCAGGTCGATCGCGAGGCCGCGCTCCCGGACGAGGAGCTGCGCGGCCGCGATGTCGACGCTCCGCGCGGGCTTGAGCGAGCAGACCGCGTCCACGCGGCCCGCGGCGAGGTGGCAGAGCGAGAGCGCGAGCGAGCCGAAGACCCGAGTCCGGTAGGCGAACCCGACGAACGCGCCGACCGCATCGGAGAGCAGGTCGGTGCGGGTCGCCTCGATCACGCACAGCTCGACCTGGCCCTTCGGTCCGGGCCCGGCGAGCGGCTCGCCGTTCAGCAGTGGACCGTCGCCGCGCGTCGCCGTCCACTCCTCGCCCGTGCCGTAGTCGAGGACGTACGCGAAGAAGACGTCCTCCATCGCCGGCCCGTCCGCGACCGCAAGCGAGAGGGCGAAGAGCGGGAAGCCGCGCTTCGCGTTCAGGCTCCCGTCGATCGGGTCGCAGACGACGCGCAGGCCGTCCCCGCCGTCCCCGAACCGGCGCTCGCCGAGCTCCTCCGAGACGAGCGTGAAGCCCTCGCCGACCTCGTCGTCGAGGACACGCACGACCGCGGCCTCGGCGACGGCGTCGACGGCGGTCGTCTCGTCGCCGCCCTCTCCGGCGCCCACCACCCGTTCGCGCTCGGCGCGGGTCGGCAGCTCGGCGAGCGCCGCCGCGACCGCCTCGCCGGCGCGGCGGCAGACCGCGAACCAGTCGGTCATTCGTCGAACGGCGCGAAGAGAAGGCCGCTCGTCAGCTTCGGGAAGAAGTACGTCGACTTCTGCGGCATCGTCTCGCCCGCGAGCGCGACGGCCTCGACCTGCTCCACCGTCGGCGCGCGCACGAGGAAGGCGGCCGCGGCCTCGCCGGACGCGACGGCCCGCTCGGCCTCCTCGGCGCTCGGCGTGAACCGGACGTCGTCGAGGCCGAGCGCGTCGAGGACGGCAGTGTCGAGCTCGCCCGCCGGGCCGTCGGCGACCGGGTCGGTCTCCGCGAGCGTCGCGCCGCCCCGGTGCAGGAGGACGAACGCGGGCCGGTCGCGCGGCAGCTCCCCGAGGCGCGCGAGCCCGTCCGCCGCGCCGCCGGGGAGCTCCGTCAGCCGGAAGCGCCCGTTCGGCTCTGGTATCGGAGGGCCCGCGAGCCGGTGCGTGGGGAAGATCTCGAGCCCCGGGTCGTCGTGGGCGACGAGGACGCCGAGGACGTAGGCGGTCTCCTCCGTCCCGTTCTCCTCGTGGAAGCGGAGCGCGGTCTCGTACCGGTGGTGCCCGTCCGCGATGATCAGCGGCCCGCGCACGAGCTCGAGGGCCGCGGTGACCGCGGCCGGCCCGGTGACGCGCCAGAGGCGGCTCGCGACGCCCTCGAAGGCCGCCTCGAGGTCGGGCGGGCCCTCGGGGTGCGCGGGCGTCGAGCCCTCGTGGAGGAAGAAGACCGGCGAGAGCTTCGTCCGCGTCGCGCGCAGGAGCTCGAGGCGGAACTGCTTCTGCCGGCGGAACGTCCGCTCGTGCGGGAAGACCTCGCCCTCGCCGTAGCGCGACATCCGCACGCGGGCGACGAGGCTCCGGCGCGTCCGCTCGGCACCGTCGGGGCCCGTGTACGTCTCCTCGAGGATCCAGACTGCCGGCTCGGGCTCGCGCACGAGCACCCCCTCCTCGATCCACGCGTTGAAGAGGCGTCCGGCCTCGGCGGGGTCGTCGGGCCGCGTCAGGCGGATCGCGTTGTAGGGGCTCGCCTCGTGCAGCTCCTCGCGCTGGCCGGGGCGGACGACGTCGTGCGGCGGGGCGACGACGGACTCGAGCGGACCGGCGCGCTCGGGGTCGTAGCGAAGGGCGCGGAACGGCTTGACGAGGCTCACGGGCTGAGGCTATCGCACCGTTCCGGCGGCCCCGATGAGCGTCCGCCGAGGGGCTTACACTCGGAGTGGTGAGCGTCGCGCTCCAGCACGCCGTTTCGCCCGGGGCCCGGGCGGCGCGCGCGACGATCGCCGAGCTCGTCGAGGACCGGATCGTCGAGGGCGTCTTCGCCGTCGCGCGCAAGCGGCGGCTCTCGACCCGCGCGGGGCGCCCGTACATCGCGATCGAGCTCGTCGACGCGACCGGACAGATCGAGGGACGCGTCTGGAGCGACGTCGAGCTCCTCGACCGCCGGTTCCGCGAGGGTGACGCGGTCCGCGTGCTCGCGCGGGTCGAGCGGTTCAAGGAGCGGCTCCAGCTCGACGTCAGGTCGCTCGAGCCCGTCGAGGCGGACCCGGCCTCGCTCGTCCCGCAGGCGCGGCGCGACCTCGAGGAGCTGGACGGGTTCCTCGAGTTCATCGCCGAGGAGCTCGCGCACCCGGGCCTCCGCCGCGTGGTGGACGCGCTCGTCGGCGACTCCGCGTTCCGCGAGCGGCTGCGGACGCTTCCGGCGACGCCGGGCGGGCACCACGGGTACTCGGGCGGGCTGCTCGAGCACACGGTCGCGGTGACGACGCTCTGCCGCGACGCGGCCGACCTGCACAAGCGGCTGCGGCGCGACCTCCTGCTCGCCGCCGCGCTGCTCCACGACGCGGGCCGGACGCTCGAGCTCGACCGCGGGCCGCTCGCCCGGCCGACGCCGGAGGGGCGGCTGCTCGGCCACGTCCACCTCGGCCTGCGGCTGATCGAGGAGCGCTCGGCCGAGCTCGAGACAGAGGTGCGGGCCGAGCTCCTCCACGCGGTCGCCGTCCACCATGATCCGCGCGCGGCCAGGACGGCCGAGGCGCTCGTCCTCTACCACGCGAACCAGCTGGACGCCGTCGCCGCGACGCGGCCGGTCGACGGCGAGTAGCACCCGTCCACGCAGGTAGCGTCTGCGTGTGGCCGACGAACGGCTCCTGCGGATCTACCTCAACGACCATCTCGCGCTTGCGACGGCGGCCGTGCGGCTCGCGCGCCGGTCGGCGAAGTCGAACGCGGGCAGCGACCTCGGGCGCACGCTCGAGCGGTTCGCGACGGAGCTGGACGACGAGCGGCACGTCTTCGCGCGCGCGATCGAGGCGCTCGGCTACCGGCGCAACCGGGCGAAGGAGGCCGCCGCGGTCGTCGGCGAGCGGTTCGGGCTCCTGAAGCTGAACGGCCACGTCGTCAGCCCCTCGCCGCTCAGCCGGGTCGTCGAGCTCGAGGCACTCGCCGCGCTCGTCGGCTGGAACGCCCGTGCGTGGCGGACGCTGGCCGGGCTTCCGCAGCTCGCGGAGCGACTCGCTCCGCTCGACCTCGAGCGGCTCGCGACCGAGGCGGACGAGCGGCAGGCCGAGCTCGACCGCTTCCGG
Organism: Thermoleophilia bacterium; assembly: GCA_025930955.1. Classification (GTDB taxonomy): domain Bacteria; phylum Actinomycetota; class Thermoleophilia; order Gaiellales; family Gaiellaceae; genus JAICNY01. Next base: position 15,306 of record JAICNY010000031.1, on the reverse strand, counting down.
CCCGGCGCGGCCTCCACGGCGTTCGTCGGCTGACGCCCCGCTAGAGTCCCGCGGTGCCCGTTCCCCAGGAGCAGCTCGACGCCTACGCCGAGCTCGTCGTCGGCGTCGGCGTGAACCTCGAGCCCGGACAGGCGTTCGGCGTGACGGCGTACGTCGAGCACGCGCCGTTCGTCCGCGCGGTCGCCCGCGCGGCGTGGGCGGCGGGAGCGCAGGACGTGGACGTCCGCTACGTCGACGAGCACCTCCGCAAGGCGGCGGTCGAGCTCGCGCCGGAGGAGTCGCTCGGCGTCTCGCCGCCGTGGCTCCTCGACCGGCGCGAGTCGTACGGCGACCGCAGCGCGTACCTGCTCGTGCGCGGCCATCCCGACCCCCGGATGTTCGAGGACGTCGACGGCGCGCGCCTCGCCGCGTCTCGGCTGCACGAAGAGGACGCGATCTGGCTCCGGCAGGTGAGCGAGCGGCGCGTGAGCTGGTCACTCGTCTCGTTCCCGACCGAGGGCTGGGCGGCGACCGTCTTCGGCGAGCCGGACGTCGGACGGCTCTGGGACGCGATCGCCCGCACGGTGCGGCTGGACGAGCCCGACCCGGTCGCCGCCTGGGCCGATCACATCCGGCGCCTCGACGCGCGGGCGGCGGCGCTGAACGAGCGGCGCTTCGACGCGATCCGCTTCAGCGGGCCGGGGACGGACCTCCTCGTCGGCCTGCACGCCGGCTCCCGCTGGCAGAGCGCCGGCGAGGACACCGCTTGGGGCCGCCCGCACGTCCCGAACCTCCCGACGGAGGAGATCTTCACGACGCCGGACCGGCGGCGGACGGAAGGGCGCGTGCGCTCGACGCGGCCGCTCGTCTGCCAGGGGAGGATCGTGCGCGGGCTCGAGCTCGAGCTCCGCGGCGGGCGCGTCGTCGACGTGCGGGCCGAGGAGGGCGCCGAGGTCGTGCAGGCGCAGGTGACGACGGACGAGGGCGCCGCCGAGCTCGGCGAGATCGCGCTCGTCGACGGGGACTCCCGCGTCGGGCGGGAGGGGCTCACGTTCTTCGACACGCTCTTCGACGAGAACGCGAGCTCGCACGTCGCCTACGGCCAGGGCTTCGGCGGGTGCGTCGACGGCGCGGCGGAGCTCTCGCCGGAGGAGCAGTGGGAGCTCGGGATCTCGCAGTCCTCGCTCCACACGGACTTCATGGTCGGCGGGCCGGACGTCGAGATCGACGGGCTGACGGCGTCGGGCGAGGCGATCGCGATCGTCCGCGGCGACGCCTGGCAGCTCTAGGTCGTCGGGCGGGCGCTCCAGGGCTTCGGATCTCGGGACTTCGGGCCCCGGGCCCTCGGGCCTTCGAGCCGCGCGCTCGCCCGGCCGGCCTTCCCTCCCAACACACTGAGACCCACCCCACCCCCGGGGGGTTGGGGTGCGACGCTACCGGTCGAGCGCGCCCGAAGCGGTGACGTTCGTGCCGGCTTCGTGGCGGAGCCGTGCCGATTCCCGCACACGGCGGGTTCGCGAACGGCCTCAGAGGTTGAAGCGGATGTTCAGGACGTCGCCGTCCTCGACCTCGTACGTCTTGCCCTCGAGCCGCTGCAGGCCGCGCTTCGCCGCCTCCGCCGCCGAGCCGCACTCGACGAGATCCCGCCAGCGGATCACCTCGCAGCGGATGAACCCGCGTGCGATGTCCGTGTGGATCTCGGCCGCCGCGTCGAGCGCCGTCTCTCCCCGCCGGAGCGTCCACGCACGGGTCTCCTTGTCGCCCGCGGTGAAGAAGCTGATCAGGTCGAGCGCCGCGAAGAGCCGCGCGACGATCTCGCCGAGCGCCGACGGGCCCTCGCGGAACGCCGCCGCCTCGTCCTCCGGCAGCTCGGCGAGCTCGGCCTCGAGCTTCAGGTCGATTCCGCCCGGGCCGTTCACGACGGGGACGATCGGCTTCGTCGTCAGCGGCTCGAGCGCCTCCGGCAGGCCGCCCGGGTAGTCGCGGAGGGCGCCGCCCCCGTCCAGATGCGCGAGGAGCCGCCGGAGCTCGTCGGCCTCGGCACGAAGGGCCGCCTCGCCCGACTTCGCCTGCTTCTCGACCCGCTCGAGCCGCCGCTCGACGTGCTCCCGGTCGGCGAGGAGCAGCTCGAGCTCGAGCGTCTCGAGGTCGGCGTCCGGGTCGGCATCCGGCCCGAAGCCGTTCAGCACCGCGACGAGGGCGTCGACCTCGCGCAGCCCTCCGAGCAGCTGCCGCCCGCTCCCCGGCACCTCGACCACGCGCACGGCGGCGGGCGTCACCTTCCGCGCGGAGACGACCGCGGCGACCTCGCCCAGCCGCTCGTCCGCGATCGGGGCCATGCCGACGTTGGCCTTGTCCGAGACGGTCGCGTACGCGGTGATCTCGGCGCCGGCGCGAGTCAGCGCGTTGAAGAGCGTCGTCTTGCCCGCGTTCGGCAAGCCCACGATGCCGGCCTGGAGCGCCACGGCCGGAGGCTAGCGACCTAGGCGTGCACGAGCCGCTGCTGCAGCGAGCCGATCGCGCGGTGCTGGAGTTGCTTCACGGCGTTCTCGGTCTTGCCGAGGATCGCCGCCGCCTCGCCGTTCGTGAAGTCGAAGACGTAGCGGAGCGTCAGGACCTGCTGCTGGTCGCGCGAGAGCCCGCGGATGAGCCCGAGCATCCGCTCGCGGTCGATCGTGTGGAACGCCGCCTCCTCGGCCGAGGGCGAGACGTCGGAGATCCGCTCGGGCACGTCGCCCTCGGGCTGCCAGCGGCGCCCGGCGCGGAAGTGGTCGATCGCGAGGTTGTGCGCGATCCGGAAGAGCCAGGCCGAGAACGGCACCTTACGCCAGACGAATCGGTCGAGCGACTCGAGCATGCGGATGAACGTCTGGTTCGTCAGGTCCTCGGCGTCGTGCTGGCTGCCGACGGAGAGCCGCAGGTAGCCGTAGATCCGGTCGAAATGCGTCCGGTAGAGCTCCTCGATCGCCGCGCGGTCGCCCGCCTGGGCGCGCTCGACGAGCCGCCGCACGTCCGGGCCCGCCTCCTCTGCGTCGCCGCGCACGCGGCGCTCCACGGTCGCTTCCAGTGTCCTCGCCAACCCCGTTGTCCTCTCTGGACGCCTCCCCCGGACGGGGTAGGGCCTCCACTCGCACCTAAGCAGAGAGCGGCCGAAAAGCAAGCCGGCGCCGCGGCGCCCCGCGGGGCTATCCGGCGGCGCCGAAACCGATGCGCGTCTCGCGCGAGAACCGCTTGAGGAAGACGACCGAGCGAAGGGCGATGACGTACGTGCCGTCCTCGGCCTCGAGCTCGAGCGTGCCGCCGTCGCCGCGCGCGAGCCCGGCCTCGAGGGCCCTGACGCCGTCCTCGCGCACGACGGCCCGCAGCATCTGGCCGCCCTCGAACGCAAGCTCGACGTGGAGGCGGTCGTCAGGCACCGACGATCTCCGCGAGGACGCCCGAGAGCGACTCGGGGTGGACGAACGCGACGCGCTTCCCGGCGAGGCCTGGCCGCGGCTCGTCGTCGATCATCTGAGCGCCGCGGCTCGCGAGCTCTCCGACCGCGCCGTCCACGTCGTCGACCTCGAAGGCGACGTGGTGCATGCCCTCGCCGCGCTTGGCGAGGAAGCGGCCGACCGGCGTGTCCTCCTCGAGCGGGGAGACGAGCTCGACCCTCCCGTCACCGACGCGGAGGTAGACGGCGTCGACGCCCTGCTCCTCGTTCCGCTCCTCGAGCTCGATCTCCGCGTCGAAGAGGGTGCGGTACGTCGCGACCGCGGCGTCGAGGTCCTCGACCGCGAGGGCGACGTGGTGGACGCCGACGAGCTGCACGGCGCCGATCGTACCCTCCACGGTCGGCCGCGGGCCCGGTCAGCGCGTGGAGGGGTCGCTCGGCATCGCGACGACGCGGGGGGTGCCGACCGCCTCGGACGAGTTCGACTCGCGCTCGATCGTCGAGAAGAGCTCCTCGAGCTCCGGCCGATGGAGCGTCTCCTTCTCGAGCAGGAGCGCCGAGAGCCGGTCGAGCGACGAGCGGTGCTTCGCAAGGAGCCGCACCGCCTCGGCGTACGCGTGGTCGGTGAGTCGCGCCTGCTCCTCGTCGCGGACGCGCTTCGTGTGCTCTGAGAGCGCGTAGTTGTCGGCGCGCATCGTGCGGGAGGCGACCTCGTCGCTCATCCCGAACTCGAACACCATCCGGCGCGCGAGCTCCGTCACGCGCTCGAGGTCGTTGGCGGCGCCGTTCGTGACCGCGCCGAAGACGATCTGCTCCGCCGCCCGCCCGGCGAGCATCACCTTGAGGAGGTCGAGGAACTCGTCCTTCGTGTGGAGGTAGCGATCCTCCTGCGGCGTGTTCAGCGTGTAACCGAGCGCCTGGCCGCGCGAGACGATCGTCACCTTCTGCACCGGCATCGGCTCGCCGACGAGGTGCGACATGAGCGCGTGGCCCGCCTCGTGGAAGGCAAGGATCCGCTTCTCCTTCTCCGTGACGACGCGGCTCTGCTGGAGGCCGGCCACGATCCGCTCGATCGCGGCGTCGAAGTCGGCCTGCGTCACCTCGCCGCGCTCGGCGCGCCCGGCGAAGATCGCCGCCTCGTTGCAGATGTTCGCGAGGTCGGCGCCCGCGAGGCCCGCCGTGTGGCGGGCGACGACGTTCAGGTCGACGTCGTCCGCGAGCGGCTTGCCGCGCGTGTGCACCTCGAGGATCGCCTCGCGGCCCGCGAGGTCGGGCGGGGAGACGAGGATCTGCCGGTCGAAGCGCCCCGGGCGCAGGAGCGCCGGGTCGAGGTCCTCGAGCCGGTTCGACGCGCCGATCAGGACGACCTGGTCCGGGCTCCTGAACCCGTCGAGCTCGACGAGGAGCTGGTTCAGCGTCTGGTCGTGCTCGCGGTTGTGGCTCGTGCCGGAGCGGCGCATCCCGACCGCGTCGAGCTCGTCGATGAAGACGATCGCCGGCGCATTGTTCCGCGCCGTCTCGAAGAGCTTGCGGATCCGCGCCGCGCCGAGCCCGGCGAACATCTCGACGAAGGCGGACGCGCTCTGCGAGTAGAAGCTCGCGCCGGAGGCGTTCGCGACGGCCTTCGCGAGGAGCGTCTTTCCGGTCCCGGGCGGGCCGTAGAGGAGGATCCCCTTCGGCACCCGCGCGCCGAGCTGGGCGAAGCGCTTCGGGTGCTGGAGGAAGTCGACGACCTCCTGCAGCTCCTTCGCGGCCTCGTCCACGCCCGCGATGTCGTCCCAGCGCACGGAGGACTTCGAGTCCGGCTCGACCGTCGTCGGCTTGACGCGCGGCATGAACTGCAGCGTGCGCCAGATCAGGTAGACGATCAGCCCGAGGAAGACGAGCGGAAGCCACGTGAGCGCGTACTCGGGCAGCCTCCCGATGTGCTCGACGATCCCGTCCACGGCCTTCCCATCGGCCGCGTCGGGCGCGGACTAAAGGACCGGCTCGAGGCGCGGGTTCGGGATGTAGCGCCGCCCGACCTTCGCGGACGGCTTCCCCTCGGTGAGGACGATGTCCGCGGTGAAGTCGTTGTCGCCGCGGATGAGCGAGGAGCCGACGCCGTACGAGTCGACCGGGATGCCGCGCTCCTCGAACTCGCGGATCCGCTCGGCCGAGAAGCCGCCCGAGACGACGATCTTCACATTGCGGAAGCCCTCCGCGTCGAGCGCGGCGCGCACCTTCTCCACGAGCCTCGGGTTGACGCCGCGCGGGTCGAAGTAGCCCATCTCGCTCCAGAGCGCCTGGTCGACGAGCGTCGCGGACGTGTCGAGCCGTACGCCCCAGAGCCGGTCGCCGAGCGCGCGGGCCACCTCGAGCGCCGTCCGAACGGAGTCGTTCTCGAAGTCGACGAGGACGACGATCCGCATCTCCGGGTCGGCGAACTCGGCGAACTTCCGGGCCGCGAGCACCGTGTCGCCGTCGTAGGCCGCGATCAGCGCGTGCGGGACGGTGCCGATCCCGCGGCCCCCCCACCAGGAGGCCTGCGCGTCCGTCGAGACGCCGATCGCCCCCGCGACGTGCGCCGCGTAGCCGTCGCCGGTCTGAACCCGGTGATGGTCGTGCCGCGCCGGGAAGAAGAGGATCTCCTTGCCGTTCGCCGCCTCCACGACCCTCCGCACGTTCGTGGAGACGAGGGTGCGCCGCGCGAGCACGCCGAGGTACACGGTCTCGAGGTGGGCGAAGAGCGTGTAGTCGCCCTCGATCGTCAGGACCGTCTCGTACGGCGTGATGTCGTCTCCGTCGTAGAGCGCGTGCACCGCGAGCGCCTCCCAGTCGTCCGAGCAGAGCCTGAGGACTGCGATCGCCTCGTCCATCCCGCCGAGCACGGCGTTCTTCTTCTGGAACACCTGCATGAGAACGTTCGGGTGCCGCCCGTCCGCGAGGAGCGCCGCGCGCGCGTGGTTGAAGTAGGCGTCGGTGTAGTAGCCGTCCCGCATCTTCTCGACCGGGAGGTCGAAGATGTCAGGCGGGAGGCGCTTTCTCCGCGTCGTCGGGGGTGCCGCCATCTGCGGGCGATTCTAGGCGGAGGCACTCCGAGAGAGCCGCCTCGGCCACCTCGAGCTGGTCGGGGGTGGGCTCGGCGGTCAGGACGTGCTCCTGCAGGAGATGGCCCGGCCGGGCGAGTGCGCGAGCCAGCGGGTTGCGCTCGTTGTTCACCATCCAGGAGAAGAGCTCGACCGACGCCGAGAGGGAGCCGGCGGCCGCGACCAGCCGGGCGAGGGGACGTGCGGCCGGGGGCGCGGCGCGGGCGACGAGGCCGCCGAGCGCCGACGTGACGAGGATCGGCCCCACGAGGTGCGAGCCGCAGCGCTCGTGCTCGCGTGGGCGAGGCGTCCCGTGCTCGTAGGAGCCGATGGAGATGTGTTCCGCCCCGTGGTACGCCGCGAGCTCGCTCGAGCGCATCGCGACCGCGGCGGGCACGACCGACACGAGCGCGGCGACCGTCTCCTGCACCGCCGGCGCGATCCGGCGGCTCCGCCGCAGGCGGCGGACGGCCACCGCCGAGCCGACGACCCCGCCGAGCACGCCCGGTCGCTGGTACGGGAGGCGCGCCTCGGGGAGCGCGCGGCGGATGGTCGGCATGAGCGCGAGGACCTCGGCAAGGCGGCCCGGCCCCTGGATCGCGGGCGGCAGATCAACGGCCCGTACCGGCTTGAGCCCCGACGCGAGCGCGACCTCCCCCTCGTCCGTGCGGACGGCGCACGCCCAGTGGCGCGGCCCGTGCACGAGCACGCCGTTCTCGAGCGCCATCCCTCCGAGGCGAACCTTCCGGGCCATGCCCCGAGTGTAGGGGCTCTGGCTCAGCGCTCGCCGACCGCGCGGGCGAGCTCGTAGACGAAGCGCGTGCCGAGCTCGAGGTCGCTGACCTCGATCCGCTCGTCGGCGGAGTGGACGAGCCGCGCCGCGAGGGTCGAGCTCATCGTCCGCAGCGGGAAGAAGCCGTACGCGATCGTCCCGAACGTCTCTCTCAGGAAGTGGCTGTCGGTGAACCCGGGGAGGATGACGGGGACGACGGCCGCCCCCGGCTCCTCGCGCGCGACCCAGTCCGCGATCGCCGCGAAGAGCGGCGTCGCCGAGGACGAGCGCGAGCCGCCGACGCGCTCGATCCACTCGAGCTCGTAGTCGCCCTCGCCGAGGCACCTGCGGAGCTCCGCCTCCGCCTCCGCCCGGCTCTGGCCGGGGAGAAGCCGGCAGTCGCAGACGACCTCGCACGTTCCCGGGATCACGTTGCGCTTGCGGGAGGCCTCGATCATCGTCGGCGAGACGCTCACGCCGAGCATCGGCTCGACGAGGCCGGCAAGCGGCTCGTCGAGACCCGACGCGAGCTCGTCGAGCTCCTCCGGGCCCGGGACGCGGCCGAAGAGCGCCGTCAGGAAGGCGTGCGTCTCGGGCAGGATGCGACGCTCGGGGCGGTGCCCGCCCAGCCGCTCGACGAGCCGCGCCGCCTTGACGAGCGCGTTGTCGGCGATCCCGGGCATCGACGCGTGGCCGCTGCGACCGCGAACGCGCAGGCGGAATGGAGCGCTCGCCTTCTCCGCGACCGCGCAGAGGTAGACCGGCCGGCCGGCGACGAGCGCGCGGTCGCCGCCGCCCTCGGTGACGCTGTACTCCGCGCGCACGGCCTCCGGGTGCTCGCGGCAGAGCCAGGAGAGCCCGACGTCCGCGTCGCCGACCTCCTCGTCGGCGGTCGCTGCGAAGACGAGGTCGCCGGCCGGCCGGAACCCCTCCCGGGCGAGCCGCGCGAGCGCGACCGCGTTCGCCGCCACGTGGCTCTTCATGTCGAGCGCGCCGCGACCCCAGACGCAGCCGTCGCGGAGCTCGCCCGACCAGGGGTCGACCGTCCACTCGGCCGGGTCGGCGAGCACGGTGTCCGTGTGGCCGACGAGCAGGAGCCGCTTCCCGCCGCCCGTCCCCGGGATCCGCGCGACGAGGTTCGCCCGGTCGGGCTCCCGCGCCAAGAGCTCGCCCTCGACCCCCGACTCCGCGAGATAGTCGCGCAGGAGCTCCGCCGCTGCCGTCTCGTTTCCCGGCGGGTTGACGGTGTCGAGCCGGATGAGCTCCCGCAGGAGCTCGGTCGCCTCGTCGCGGAGGGTCTCGGCGTGCACCGGGCCGAGCATACTTCGGCCATGGCCGATCTCTTCTCCGACGCGGCCGAGGCGCGGCTGCCCGAGCGCGCGCCGCTCGCGGCCCGCCTCCGGCCGGCGCGGCTCGAGGACTTCGTCGGGCAGGAGGGCGTCGTCGGGCCCGGCACCGCGCTCGCCCTCGCGATCGCGGAGGACCGGATGACCTCGGCGATCTTCTACGGCCCGCCCGGGAGCGGGAAGACGACGCTCGCGCGGATCGTCGCCGGTGCGACCGGCGCCGCTTTCGAGGAGCTCTCGGCCGTCTCCGCGTCGGTCGCGGACGTGCGCGGCGTCCTGGCGGCGGCGCGCGAGCGGCTCGGGGCAACCGGGCAGCGGACGATCCTCTTCCTCGACGAGATCCACCGGTTCAACAAGGCGCAGCAGGACGCGCTCCTGCCGGCGGTCGAGAGCGGGCTCCTGACGCTCATCGGGGCCACGACAGAGAACCCGTACTTCGAGGTCAACTCCGCGCTTCTCTCACGGGCGCAGATCTACGAGCTCGAGCCGCTCTCGGACGAGCACGTGGCGGAGATCGTGCGCCGCGGCGCGGCCGAGCTCGGTGCCGACGTGCCGGACGAGCTCGTCGCGCTCGTCGCGCGCAAGGCCGGCGGCGACGCGCGGGCGGCGCTGAACACGCTCGAGCTCGCGTGGTCGACGGCGACCGCGGAGAGACAGCCGCTCGACGAGCGCCACGTGGAGGACGCCGCCCGCAAGCGCCCGTTCGTCTACGACAAGGGCGGCGACGCGCACTACGACTTCATCTCCGCGTTCATCAAGTCGATCCGCGGCTCCGATCCCGACGCGGCGCTCTATTACCTGGCCGCGATGCTCGAGTCGGGCGAGGATCCGCGCTACGTCGCGCGACGGCTGATCGTCCACGCCTCCGAGGACGTCGGGATGGCCGACTCGCGGGCGCTCCTCGTCGCGACCGCCGCGGCGCACGCGGTGGAGCACGTCGGCCTCCCGGAGGCGAAGCTCAACCTCGCCCACGCGACGATCTACCTCGCGACGGCGCCGAAGTCACGCGCGGTGATCGACGCGATCGGCGCGGCGACGAGCGACCTACGCGAACACGGGACGGTGCGCCCGCCGAAGGCGCTCCGCGACGCCCACTACCGCGGCGCGAAGAAGCTCGGGCACGGCGAGGGCTACGTCCTCCCCACGGACGATCCGTCGGCGTACGAGCTCGACCACCTCCCGGACGAGCTCAAGGGGCGGACGTACTACCGGCCGGACGGAGGCGAAGCCGAGCGCCCGCCCGGCGACCCGCCAGGAACGACCCGAGGAGAATGAGCGCGAGACCCGCGACCGTCGCCGGGCCGAACGGGTCCTCGAGGAAGACGACGCCGAGCACGACCGCAACACCGGGCGCGAGGTAGGCGACGACCGAGGCGCGGCCCGGGCCGATCTCCGCCTGGAGGCGGAAGAAGAGCAGGAACCCGCCCGCGGTCGAGGCGACGCCGAGCACGATGAGCGAGCCCAGCGCATCCCCGGACGGCGCCGCGCCGGGGAACGTGCCGAGCGCGGCCGGCAGGAGCAGGACGGCGGCGAGGGCCGTCGTCGCGCCGACGACCCCGCGGCCGTCGCAGCCGGTGAAGCGCGCCTTGAGGAGGAGCGCGGAGATCGCGTAGCCGAGCGCCGTCCCGAGCGCGGCGAGCGCGCCGACAAGTGCTCCGGCGTCGCGCCCGACGTCGAGGCCGAGCAGGAGCGCGACGCCCGCGAGGCCGACGCCGAGCCCGACGAGCCGCGAGCCCGATGCGCTCTCCGAGCGGTCGATCCCGAGCGCGACGAGCGCGACGAGGAGCGGAGTCGCCGACACGAGGATCCCGGTGAGCGACGAGGAGATCCGCTCCTCCGCGAAGCCGAGCAGCAGGAACGGCCCGGCCATCTGCGTCGCCGCGAGGACGACGAGCCAGGCCCAGCGCTCCCGCAGGCCGGCGAGCGCGCCCGCAGCGAGCGCGAGCGGCAGGAGGATCGCCGCCGCGAGCCCGGTGCGGGCGAACGCGATGACCGCCGGCGAGAGCTCCTCGAGCGCAACCGCGATGAAGAGGTAAGGGATGCCCCAGAGGACGGCGACGGCGGCGACGAGGACGAGGGCGCGGTTGCTCATGGACGTTGGAACGGCAAACGACGGCCGCGTGTGAGATCTGCCCGGCGAGCGGCTGTCCCCCGCGGCCACGGCCGGTGCCTGGCACCGGACACGGCCGTTAGGGTCGTCCGCGATGCGGCTGCACCTGCACGAGTGGGGCGACCGGACGCTCCCCACGATCCTCTGCCTCCACGGCGTGAAGGCGCACGGCGCGCGGTTCCGGCGGCTCGCCGAGGAGCGGCTGACCGACCGCTTCCACGTCGTCGCCCCCGACCTGCGCGGGCACGGGCGCTCGCCGTGGGATCCGCCGTGGAGCCTTCCGGCCCACGTGGACGACGTCGAGGAGCTCGAGGACGACCTCTCGCCCGCGGTCGTGCTCGGACACAGCTTCGGCGGGCGGCTCGTGCTCGAGCTCGCCGCGCGAAGCCCGAGGCGCGTGCCGCGCGCGATCCTGCTCGACCCGGCCGTACAGGTACCGCGCGACGTAGCCGTCGCGTACGCCACCGAGGAGGCGGCACGGAAGCCGTTCGCAAGCCGCGACGCGGCGCTCGAGAGCCGCTCCGCCGAGGCCGAGCGGGCACCCCGCGAGTTCCTCGAGGAGGAGATGGACGCGCACCTGACTGACGAGCTGCGCTTCCGCTACTCGCCGCTCGCGGCCGCGACGATCTTCGGCGAGCTCGCCGGCAACCCGCCCGCCTCGCCGCGCTGTCCGACCTTGCTCGTCGTCGCGGAGACGACCGACATCACGACGCCCGAGGCCGTCACGCGCCTCGAAGACACGGTGGGCGAGCTGACGATCGCGCGCGTCCCCGGCGGCCACATCGTCCTCTGGGACGCCTTCGCCGAGACGGCGGACGCGATCGAGGCGTTCCTCGCCGCGACGGAGAGCTAGAGGATCCGGGCTCCCAGCGCGCTCGCTGCCAGCTCGACCGCGAGCGCCGCGGTCTCGTTCGACACGTCGAGGATCGGGTTCACCTCGACGATCTCGAGCGAGTCGAGGAGGCCGGACTCGGCCACGAGCTCCATCGCCAGGTGCGCCTCCCGGTACGAGAGGCCGCCGCGCACGGGGGTGCCCGAGCCGGGCGCGGTCTCGGGGTCGACGACGTCGATGTCGAGCGAGACGTGGACGAACGCGGAGCCGCGCGCCCGCTCGAGCGCATCCGCGAGCACGGCCTGGACGCCGCGCCGGTCGAGCTCGCTCATCGTGAAGACGCCGAGCCCGAGCTCGCGAACGACCCTCCGCTCGCCTTCGTCGAGCGAGCGCACGCCGATGATCGAGGTCCGCGCCGGATCGAGCGCGGGCAACGGCCACGCCTCGCTCGCGAAGGAGTCCTGCGCGAGCCCGAGCGCGGCCGCGAGCGCCATCCCGTGGACGTTCCCGCTCGGCGTCGTCTCCGGCGTGTTCAGGTCGCCGTGCGCGTCGAGCCAGATGGCCGCGCCCACGCCCCGCGCGGCGGCCATTCCGCCGACCGTGCCGAGCGCGATCGAATGGTCGCCGCCGAGGACGAGCGGCATGAGCCCCTCGCGGGCGGCGCGCGACACCTCCGCCGCGATCCGCTCGCAGGTCGCCTTGATCTCCGGAAGGAAGCGGGCGCACTCGTTGCCCGTGGCGATCGTCTCCGGGAGCGCCGCGCCGACGTTCCCGCGGTCCTCGACGGCGAGCCCGAGCCCCTCGAGCCGCTCGCCGAGGCCCGCGTAGCGGATCGCCGACGGGCCCATGTCCACGCCGCGCCGGCCCGCTCCGAGGTCGAGCGGGGCCCCGATGATCGCCACGCGTCCCGCAGGCATCGGGCCGAATCTACTCGGCTACACTGCGCACTCGCGCGGCGAGGTAGCTCAGTTGGTAGAGCACACGGCTGAAAACCGTGGTGTCGCCGGTTCGATTCCGGCCCTCGCCATCGCCGACCGAAGTCCGCCCGCTTCGCGGGCATGACGACTTCGATCGGCTTTGATCGTCCAAGGACGCCTACGAGCCGCGCCCGCCCTGTCGGTCGCGGCGACGGAGCTACGCCCTGCGGGCGAGGAGCGCTGTCCCGGCGCCGGCGGCGACCTCCTCGAAGCGCTCGAAGCCGGCCTCGGCGAGGAGACGCTTCAGCGTTTCCGGCGGTGTCCAGATCGGCGTCTCCGCGCCGCGGGAGAACGCGACGACGACGGTCCCGCCCGGCGCGACGACGCGCCCGAGCTCGGCCGGGAACGGGATCGCGTTCTGGAGCGTGACGAGGTCGAACTCACCCTCCGCGAAGGGCAGCGCGGCGGCGTCCGCGACCTCGAGCCTGGCGCGCGCGAGCACGTCGTCCGGCAGCACCCGCCGCGCCTCGGCGAGCATCGACGGCGCGAGGTCGACGCCGACGAGCTCCGCGCCCGGGAACCTCTCGGCGACGAGCGCGAGCGCCGCGCCGGTCCCGGTGCCGACGTCGAGCACGCGGCGGGGCGGCGCGTCGAGCCGATCGAGCGCGGCCGCGAGCGGGAGCAGGCCCTCCGGCCCGCGGATGCTCTCCCATTGCGGAGCGAGCCAGTCGAAGTAGCGGCGGAGCGGCGCTCGGAAGAGCCGCCAGGCCCACGGCCTGCCCACGACCGCCCGCGTCGACAGACGGGCGAAGCGCCGCCCGGCCGCGACGAGCCGCTCGCTCACGTCGCGCGGCGAACCCGGAGGTCGGCGCCCGGCCGGACGGCGAGCGTCTCGGCCGCGTTCCCCCCGTTGATCGCAAGCGCGACGTTCCAGTACGAATCTTCGTAGAGGAGGATGTCGCCGTTCCGCACGTCCGCGAACGTCCCCGCGACGGTGGCGAAATACGACTCGAACCCCACGTCGAGCTCGACGCGCGTCCCCTCCTCCATCCCGGCCGTGGCGAGGTCGTCGGCCGTCGCGCTCACCTGGACGTTCCCGTACCGGTCGACGTAGAGCACCTTCACGCGGAGCTTCCCGTCGCCGACCTCGGGACGCGGGATGTCGAGCCGCTCGAGGCCCGCCGGGTCGACGGACGGGCCGAGCTCCGCGAGCGGGACGCCGAGCGCGAGGTGTGCGGCCGCCGGGGCGAAGACGTCGCGGCCGTGGAACGTCCTCGAGACGCGCTGGAGTCGGTAGGCCGGGTTCTCGATCGAGACCGCCTCCTCGATGCCGCCGTGCCGCTCGGCGGCCGGGAGGAGCAGCCCGTTGTCCGGGCCGACGAAGACGTGGTCGGGCCCGCGGAGCGCGAGCGCCTTCCGCTCGCTCCCCACCTTCGGGTCGACGACCGCGAGGTGCACGCCGGCCGGCATGTACGGGAGCGTGCTCGCGAGCACGAGCGCCCCCTGGAGGATGCTCTGCGGCTCGATCCCGTGCGTGACGTCGATGATCTCGACGTCCGGCGCGAGCCGCTTCATCGCCCCCTTGCAGGTCCCGACGAAATCGTCCTCGAGCCCGAAGTCGGTCAGGAACGTGATGAACCGGTGCGCGATGCGGCGAGCTTAACGGCTTCGGCCAGCCCGTCGAGATCGTGGGTCTCCGCCTCGGCGACGACCTCGAGGCCGAGCCCGCCGGCGGCCGCGGACGTGACCGGACCGATCGAGACGACCGGGGCGGCACGCCCGAGCGCCGCGAACGCCCGCGCGGCCGAGGCGGACGCGAGGACGACGAGGGCGGCGTCGGGGAAGCGCTCCGGCCGGAGCTCGACCGTCCGGTAGAGCGGGACGAAGTCGGCGCCGAGCTCGCGGGCGAGCACGTCGCGCGCGCCCGCGGCGCCGGCGAAGAGTGCCCGGCCAACCGGCCTGGGGAGCGCCGCCGCGAGCCCCTCCTGGGTCGAGACCTCGGCGACGATCTCCGGCTCGACCCCGTGCGCACGCAGCGCCTCGGCGGTGCCCGGCCCGACGACCGCGACCGGCGGCAGCTCGCCCTCGAAGCCGCGCGCGAAGAGCGCCTCGACGCCGTGACGGCTGGTGAGGCAGAGCCGGTCGTAGCCCGAGACCTCGAGCGGCCCGCCCGGGAGCGGCTCTACGGCGACGAGGGGGCACTCGACCGGCTCGAGACCGGCCGCGCGGAGCCGTTCGGCCAGCGCGGCGTTCCCGCCCGCCGCCCGCGTGAGCGCGACTCTCATCGGCCGGCGGTCGCGGCGAGGAGCTCCTCTGCGAGCGCGAGCGGGTCGTCGCCGCGCCGGCGCTCGACCCACGCGCCGTCCTCGGCCGCGATCAGGGCGACGAGCTCCGAGCCGTCGTGGTGCGCGCCGACCGGCGCGAGGCAGCCGGCGCCGATCGCGGCGACGCACGCACGCTCGGCCGCGACCCGCCGCCGCGTCTCCGGGTCGTCGACCTCTGCGACGCGTCCCTCGTCTCCCGTTCGCGTCTGCAGCGCGACCGCGCCCTGCCCGGCCTCGGGGACGAGCTCCTCCGGGTCGAAGCGGTGCCCGATCTCGTCCTCTCGGCCGAGCCGGACGAGGCCCGCCGCCGCGAGGACGATCGCGTCGAGACCACGCTCGTCGCGCTTGCGCAGGCGCGTGTCGACGTTCCCGCGCAGCGGCTCGATCGAGAGGGAAGGCTCGAGCGCGAGGAGCTGCGCCTTCCGCCGCGCCGAGGCCGTCCCGACGCGCATTCCGGCGCGCACGCCGTCCGCCCCGCAGAGCGCGTCGCGCGGATCCTCGCGGGCGAGATAGGCCGCGACCGCG
>JAICNY010000048.1 GCA_025930955.1 Thermoleophilia bacterium | reverse complement strand
GAGGCAAGGACGCAGGGAGCCTCGGTCTGAGGGCATATCGGGGCGACTGAGGACGCGGCATGGCGGGCCCGGACGCCGGCGGAGACGATCTGATCAATGCCGGGGGGAGCAATGAGCCGCCCACTCAGAAGGGGAAGCTGAGGAAGGCGAGGGAGTCGCGCGCGAGGTCGACGAGCGGATCCGGTACGACGAGCGTCGCGACCGCGAGGACGAGGCACCCGAACACCGTCGTCGTGAGCGGCCAGTCCCGCGGCGGCGAGCCGCCGGCGGGCGCCGTGCGGAGCTCCGCCGAGCCGGAGTACATCGCCCGGACGACGGCGAGGTAGTACGCGACCGATACGACCGTGGCGACGACGCCGACGATGACGAGCCACGTCCAGCCGCGCTCGTACACCGCCGTGAAGACGTAGAACTTCCCGAGGAAGAGCCCCGCCGGCGGCAGCCCGATGAAGCCGAACATGAAGACGGCCATCGCGATCGCGTGGAAGGGCCGCTCCCAGCCGAAGCCGGCGAGGTTGTCGAGCGTCACGTCGGCCGCGAGCTCGCGCTCCCGCGCCGCGACGACGGCGAACGAGCCGATCGAGAGCGCCGCGTACGGCACGAGGTAGAAGAGGAGGGCGCGCCCGCCGAGCGCGTTCCCGGCCGCGATCGGCATGAGCAGGAAGCCGGCGTGCGAGACGCTCGAGTACGCAAGCAGCCGCTTCACGCTCCGCTGCGTCAGCGCCGCGATGTTCCCCCACGCGAGCGAGATGGTCGCGATCACGGCGATCGCGATCGTCCAGAGCTCCTCTTCCCCGGGAAACGCGGTCAGGAGCAGCCGCAGCGTCAGGACGAGCGCCGCGATCTTCGTCGCCGCGGACATGAACGCGGTCACGGGCGTCGGAGCGCCCTCGTAGACGTCCGGCGTCCACATGTGGAACGGCGCGGCCGAGACCTTGAACGCGAGCCCGACGAGGATCATCGCGAGGCCCGCCGCGAAGAACAGCCGCTCGCCGTCGGCCGCGCCCGCGGCGATCTCCCCGAAGGTCAGGCCTCCGGAGCCGCCGTAGACGAACGCGGAGCCGAAGAGCAAGATCGCCGAGCCGAAGCTGCCGACGATCAGATACTTGAGCCCGGCCTCGAGCGCGGCGATCCGGTGGACGTTGATCGCGCAGAGAACGTAGAGGGCGATCGAGAACCACTCGAGCCCCAGGAAGAGCGTGATGAGGGAGTTCGCCTGGACGAAGAAGGCCATCCCGGCGACGGCGGTGAGGAGGAGCACGTACCCCTCGACGACGCGCTCGCGCCAGTCGTCCTCGGCGACGCGCGGATCGTCGCCGCGCGGGCCGCGCGACTCGAAGTACGCGACGCCGACCGCGAGAAGCCCTGCGCCCGCGACGAAGATCTGCCCGAGCTCCGCGAGCCGGTCGCGCGCGAGCGAGTCGCGCACGAGCGTCGTCGCCTCGTCGTCGAGCGCGAAGAGGATCCCGGAGACGATCCCGGCCGCGACGAGCCCCGCCGCGGCGAAGAACGCCGCGAACGGCCGCCGCACGCCGCGCGGGAGGAAGACGCCGACGAGGAGAACGAAGCACGCGGTGCCGAGCAGCGTCAGGACGGGCGCGAGCGCGGCCCAGTCGATGTCCGGGTGCCGGAGCGGCTCCGTCACGGCGACGCCTCACCGCCCCGCCCCGCGAAGCCGGTCTCGACCGCCCGCGCCGGCTCGCCGCCGAAAACGCGGTCGGTGATCGCCGCCGGCCAGAACGAGAGCGCGACGAGCACGACGGCAAGCGTGCCGACGATGGCGACCTCGGCCGGGCGCAGGTCGAGCTGCACCTCGTTCACCGCCTCGCCCTGCCCGAGGTGGAGGACGGCCGAGACGAGCCGGAGCATGTAGAGCGCCGCGAGGACGATCGCGGCCGCGCCGACGACCGCCCAGCCCCACCCGACCGCGAAGATCCCGTTCAGGATCAGGAACTCGCCCGCGAACGCGACCGAGAAGGGCACCGCGAGCGCGATCACCGAGAGCGTGATGAGGAGCGTCGCGAGCCGCGGCCGCCCGCGCGCCATCCCGCCGAGGAGCGCGAGCTCGTCCGTCGCCGTTCGCCGCTCGATCGCGCCCGCGAGGAGGAAGAGCCCGGCCGAGACGAGCCCGTGGCTCACCATGTGGAGCACGGCGCCGGTGAGCCCCGAGTCGTTGAACGCGAAGAGCCCGATCACGATCAGGCACATCTGGCCGAGGCTCGAATAGGCGACGACGCCGCGGACGTCCGGCGCACGGAAGGCGAGCAGCGAGCCGTAGACGAGCCCGATCGAGGCGAGCACGAGGACGACGACGCGCCAGTCGTCGACCGGCTCGGGAAACGTCGGCAGGACGATCCGGAGGATGCCGTAGGCGGCGGTCTTCGAGATGACGCCGGAGAGGAGCGCGGAGACCTCGGCCGGCGCCTCGCGGTAGGCGTCCGGCAGCCAGCCGTGGAACGGCCAGAGCGGCGCCTTGACCGCGAACGCGGCCATGAACCCGAGGAAGATCCAGTGGTTCGTGCTCGCCGAGAGCTCGGTCAGGTCGAACGTCCCGTTCCCGAGCCCGAGCGCGATGACGGAGACGAGCATGAGCAGCGAGCCGGCCATCGTGTAGACGATGAACTTGAGCGTCGCGGCGCCCCGCCGCGCGCCGCCCCAGACCCCGATCAGGACGTAGAGCGGGATCAGCATCGCCTCGAAGAAGACGTAGAAGAGCAGGAGGTCCTGCGCCACGAAGACCCCGGTGGTCGCGCCGGCGAGGAAGAGGAGCGAGCCGAAGTACGCGCGCGGCCGCTCCCGCCCGGCCCAGGTTCCGTACGCGATCGCCGCGACCGTGACGACCGCGGTCAGCCCGACGAGCCAGAGCGAGAAGTCGTAGAGCCCGACCTTGTACGCGACACCGAGATCCTCGAACCAGGGCGTCTCGGTCGCCTCCTGGAGGGCGCCCGACCCGAAGTCCATCCGACCGAGCGCGACCGTCCAGAGGCCGAGCTGCGCGAGCGCGACGAGGAGCGCGAACCCACCGGCCGCACGCGCGCTCGCCCACGGGATGAGCCACGTGAGCAGCGCGCCGGCGATCGGGAGGAAGACGAGCGCAGTGCTCAGCATCAGGACACCGCCAGGAAGACGACGGTGAGGACGGCGAGCCCGAGCGCGAGCATGAGGACGTACGTCCGCACGCCGCCGGTCTGCACGGCGCCGAGCCGGCCCGAGAGGCCGCGCATCCCGGTGCCGAGGTCGCCGAGCGGCTCGAGGAAGAGCGGCCGCTCGACGAAGCGCCCGAGGCCGCTCGCGACCATCCGTACGGGCCACGCGAAGAGGCCGTCGTAGGCCTCGTCGAACCAGAACTTCCGCTCCGGCGCCGCAGCGAGCCACGGAGCGCCCGCGCGCACCCGGTCCGGCACGTCGCTTCGCTTCCCCCAGAGAAGCCACGCGAGCGCGATCCCGGCGAGCGCCAGGCCGAGCGCGACGAGCGCCGAGAACCAGGCGACCCAGCCGTGCGCCTCCTCGATCGACTCCACGACCGGATGGAGCCAGTCGTCGACGAGGTGCCAGAGCCCCGGCACCTGGAGGAACCCGCCGACGACCGAGAGGAGGGCGAGGACGGTGACCGGCCAGATCATCGCGAGCGGCCCCTCGAACCGCTCCCGGTGGAGGTGGTCGCGCGCGAAGTCGGTGATCGGCGGGCCGAAGACGACGAACACGAGCCGGAACGTGTAGAGCGCCGTCAGGAACGCGCCGATCGCACCGAGCGTCCAGAGGATCCACCCGAGCGCCCCGGCGTTCGCGGCGCTCGCGAGGATCGCGTCCTTCGAGAAGAACCCGGCGAACGGCGGGATCGCCGCGAGCGCGAGCGCGCCGATCACGAAGAACCGCGTCGTCCACGGCAGCTCGCGCCCGAGCCCGCCCATGCGCCGGATGTCCTGCTCCCCCGCGAGCGCGTGGATGACGACGCCGGCCGCCAGGAAGAGGAGCGCCTTGAAGAAGGCGTGCGTCATCAGGTGGAACATCCCGGCCCCGTAGGCGCCGAGCCCCGCGGCGAGGAACATGTAGCCGATCTGGCTCATCGTCGAGTACGCGATCACGCGCTTGATGTCCGTCTGGACGAGCGCGATCAGCCCCGCGAAGACGATCGTGACCCCGCCGAGGATCGCCGCGAGGTCGTGGATCGCCGGCGCGAGCTCGAAGAGCGGCGCGGTGCGCGCGATCAGGTAGACGCCGGCCGTCACCATCGTGGCAGCGTGGATGAGGGCGGAGACCGGCGTTGGGCCCTCCATCGCGTCCGGGAGCCACGTGTGGAGCGGGATCTGCGCGGACTTCGCCACGGCGCCGCCGAGCAGCCCGAGCGCCACGAGCACGGAGAGCGTGGTCGACTCGCCAAGGGCCTCCGGGGCCCGCTCGAAGACCGGCGCGAACCCGAGCACCCCGGTCTGCGCAACGATGACGAAGAGCGCGAGCACGAACGTCGCGTCGCCGATCGCGTTCATGACGAACGCCTTCTTGCCCGCCGCGACGGCGGCCGGCCGCTCGTGCCAGAAGTTGATCAGGAGGTACGAGGAGAGCCCGACCATCCCCCAGCCCGCGAGGAGCAGGAGCAGATTCCCGCCCTCGACGAGGAGGAGCATCGAGAAGACGAAGAGCGCCTTGTACGCGTGGTAGCGCCGCTCCTCGGCGTCGCCGCGCATGTAGCCGGTCGCGTAGGTCAGGATCAGGAACCCGACCCCGGAGACGACGAGCATCATGAAGACGCTCAGCGGGTCGACGAGCACCTCGAGCCCGACCTCGAGGTCGCCGGCCGAGAGCCAAGTCCAGAGCGTCGAGACCTCGCTCCGGTCCTCCTCCGCGCGGCCCGCGAGCGTGACGAACGCGACGACGCTCGCCACGAACGAGACGAGCACCGAGCCCGACGCGAGGATCCCGGCCTGAGCTCCCGTGATCCGGTGCCCGAGCAGGGTGATCGCCGCGACGCCGACGGCCGGCGAGAAGAGCGCGATCCAGGCGGCAACGTCCATGCGCTACCCGCGTAGGGTCGTCAGCTTGTCGACGTCGAGCTCGACCCGGAGGCGCGACATGGCGACGATCAGGCCGAGCCCGATGACCGCCTCCGACGCGGCGACGACCATCACGGCGAGCGCGAACACGTGCCCGTCGCCGTCGCCGAGATGCCGCGCGAACGCGAGGAGGGCGAGGTTCCCCGCGTTCAGCATGATCTCGAGCGCGAGGAGCACGATCAGCGGGCTGCGGCGAATGAGGACACCGAACGCCCCGATCGAGAACAGGACGACGGAGACGACCAGGTACGAGGCGATCCCCGGGCCCATCATCGCTCCGGCACCTCCGCGCGACCCTCGGCGCGCACCGTTCTCGGCGCCGTCGTCCCGAGGATGACGCCGCCGACCGCCGCGACGAGCAGCACGATCGAGGTCGCCTCGAACGCGAGCAGGTGGTCCGAGATGAAGAGCCGCCCGATCTCGGCCGGGGAGCCGAACGCGTCGGAGATCTCCGCCGGGTCGGTCAGGCGGTCGCCCGCGGTGAGCGCGATCACGACCACGACCTCGACGGCGATGGCGCCGGCGGCAAGGACGGCGAAGAAGCTCTGGAGCGTCGGCCCGCCCGCCCAGGGCGCATCCGCGCGGCCGCCGAGATAGGCGGTCACGAAGAGGAACATGACGACGACCGCCCCCGCGTAGACGAGCACCTGCGCCGCCGCGACGAACTCGGCCGAGAGGAGCAGGAAGAGCACCGCGAGCGACGCGAGGTTCACGATGAGCGAGAGCGCCGAGTAGAACGGGTTCTGAAAGAGGACGACCGCGAGCCCGGATGCGAAGAGCGCCGTCGCCGCGCCGATCCACACGAGCCAGACGAGGATCTCCCCGGCGTCCATTAGCGGTCACCTCCGCAGCAGATCGTGCACGCGGCCGGCGAAAAGCGAGCCATGCAAGGACGCAGGGCGCGTTCGTAGCCGGAGGCTACGGGCGCAACCGAGGCCGCCGTAGGGCGCCGCTTTGCAGCCGCGCCGAGCGTGCGAGCTGTGAGGAAGGGGGCCGCCGACCAGCGCCTCACGACTCCGTCTTCCAGACCGGCTCGGGCGTGTCGTAGCGCTCGCGGTCGGCGACCGGGACCTGCTTGATCGGCGGCGCGAGGAGCATCTCCTTCGTGTAGATCTGGTCGTCGCGGTGGTACTCGGAGAGCTCGTACTCGTTGCCGAGCGTGATCGCGTCGAACGGGCAGGCGAGCTCGCAGTAGCCGCAGAAGATGCAGCGGCTCATGTTGATCTCGTAGATGCGGGCGTAGCGCTCGCCCGGCGAGACGCGGTTCTGGGGCGTGTTCTCGGCCGGCACGACCCGGATGCAGTCCGCCGGGCACGCGGCGGCACAGAGCGAGCAGCCGACGCACTTCTCGAGCCCGTTGTCGTGCAGGTTCAGCCGGTGCCGCCCGCGGAAGCGCGGGTAGACCGGGCGCTTGTACTCGGGGTACTCCTGCGTGATCGGCTTGCGGAAGATCTGCCGCAACGTGACGGCGAATCCCTTGAGCGACGGAAGCGGCTGAGGCGACATCGGCGGCAGGCTAGAAGATCGTGACCAGAACGGCGGTGGCGATCGCGTTGAGGGTGGCGACCGGAAGGAGCACCTTCCAGCCGAACTTCATGAGCTGGTCGTAGCGCAGGCGCGGCAGCGTGGCGCGCAGCCACATGAAGACGAAGATGAGCGCGCCGAGCTTCAGGAGGAACCAGATCGGCGCGGGGAGGATCGGCCCGCTCCAGCCCCCGAAGAAGAGCGTGACCCCGAGCGCCGAGAACGTCAGCATGTTGATGTACTCGGACATCTGGAACATCCCCCAGCGGATCCCGCCGTACTCGGTGTGGTAGCCCGCGACGAGCTCCTGCTCCGCCTCGGGGAGGTCGAACGGAGCGCGGTTCGTCTCCGCGACGCCGGCGACGAAGAAGCAGAGGAAGCCGACGAGCTGCGGGACGACGAACCAGATCTGCTCCTGCTGGGCGGCGACGATCTCCGTGAGCCTCAGCGAGCCGGCCATGATGACCACGCCGAGCACGGCGAGCCCGAACGACACCTCGTACGAGACGAGCTGCGCGCAGGTCCGCATGGAGCCGAGGAGCGAGTACTTCGAGTCGCTCGCCCAGCCGCCGACGACGAACGCGTAGATCCCGACGGCGCTCAGCGCGAGGATGAGAAGAAGCGCGATCGAGACGTCGACGATCTGCCCCGCGACGTAGTAGCCGCCGATCTCCCAACCGGGCCCGAAGGGGATCACGGCGAACGCGCTGATCGCCGTGAACGCCGCGAGGATCGGGGCGAGGATGTAGAGCATCGTGACGGCGCCCTTCGGGAAGAAGCTCGCCTTCCGCAGCAGCTTCATGAGGTCGGCGATCGGCTGGAGGAGCCCGAACGGCCCGACGCGGTTCGGCCCGTAGCGCAGGTGCATGCGCCCGAGGAGCTTCCGCTCGACGACGGTCAGGTAGGCGAACGTGCCGAGGACGAGGTTCGCGATCACGAACGCCTTGATGACGCTGATCCACCAGGGCTCCACGAGCGCCTGGGCGAGTGCCGGCGTCACGCCTTCGTCACCTCGACGTGCGAGCCGAGGCCGTCGGCGTGCTCGGCGGCGATGCGCGCGACGCCGGGGCGAAGCTTGCGGCGGACGGCCGCCCGGAGCGCCCGGCCGGAGCCGTTCAGCCCGACGGTCACCGTATCGCCGGTCGCGATCCCGCGGGCCTGCGCATCCGCGTGCGCGAGCTCGATCTCGGGGGCAGGGCGCTGGAACGCGAGCGACTCGACGCGCTCGACGCCGGGACCGCTGAAGAGCGGGCGGTAGACGACGAGCTCGAGGCCGGGGCCGGCGCCGTTCGTGGACGCCGCAGGCGCGAACTCGGGCGGAGCCTCGAGCTGCGCCCGCGGAGCGAGCTCCGCGTGGTCGTCGACGGTGGCCTCCGCCGCCCACGGCGCGATCGGGACGCCGAGCTCGGTGCCGACGCGGGCCAGGAGCTCGAGCTCGTCGAGGTGCGGCGGGTCGACGACGCGCCGCTGGCGCTGCGCGCGCCCCTCGAGATTGACGACGGTGCCGTCGCGCTCGAGGTAGCTCGTCCCGGGCGCGACGACGTGCGCCCAGAGCGTGTGGTCGCCGGTGAACATGCTCGTCGCGAAGACGAAGCGGGCCCGCTCGGCGAGCTGCGCGACGCGCGGGTCATATGCGGCCTCGTCGCCGGAGACGATGAGCGCGCCGAGCTCTTCCTCGCCGCTCGGATCGAAGCCACGGCCCTCGCCCGCCTCGTACCAGGCCTGCGCGACCCCGCGGCCGTTCGGCGAGCGGGGGAGGACGTAGAGGCCGGAGCCGTCGCCGAGGCCGAGCGAGGCGGCGAGCGTCGCCGCGCGCCGGCCGCTGTCGTGGTCGTCGCCCGACCAGACGATCGCGACGCGGGAAGCCTCGCGCAGCCGCCGGCCCGCGTCGCGAAGCTCGTCCGAGCCGCCCCCGCCCGCGAGCTCGGCGGACGTCGCCGCGGCGCTCCCTGGGGGCGTCGAGACCGAGCCGGCCGGGCCGACCGTGACGACCTCGGCGCCCGCGCGCCGGGCGGCGCGGAGCCAGAGGTCGACGATCGGCGCGCGCTCCATGACGGGCTCGTCGCCAAGCACGAGGCAGATCTCCGCGTCGCGGATCGCCGAGAGCGGCGCGCGGAACGCGTCGACGGCCGGATCGAGGTCGTCCGGGAGGATGGCAGCGTCGCCGCCGAGCCCCTGGCGCACGAGCCGCGCGAGCGCGGAGGCCTGCTCGACCGTCTCGCCACCCGAGAACGCGATCGCGACGGAGCCGCCTGCCTCCCGCAGGCCGCGCGCGACCTCGCGCACCGCGTCGTCGTAGCCGACCGCCTCGAACCCGCGCCGGCGCACGCGTACGAGCGGCTCGCGCAGCCGGTCCTCGGCGCGCAGGTGGTCGAACGTGAAGCGCCCCTTGTCGCAGAGCCAGCCGTCGTCCACCTCGGGGTGGTTGCGGGAGAGGATCCGCTGCACCTTCCCCTCGCGCGTCGTCGCCCACGTGTTGCAGCCGACCGGGCAGAGACCGCAGACCGTCGGCGTGTTGTCGATCTCCCACGGGCGCGCGCGGAAGCGGTACGTGGACGGGAGGAGCGCGCCGACCGGGCAGAGCTCGGTCACGTTCCCGGAGAAGTGCGCGCGGTAGGGCTCCTCCTCGAACGTCGTGATGATCGACTGGGCGCCGCGATGCGCGGCGACGAGCTGCAGGTCCTCGGAGACTCCCTCGGAGAAGCGCGTGCAGCGGTAGCAGAGGATGCACCGCTCGCGGTCGAGCGAGATCGTCGGCGAGATCGGGATCGGCTTCTCGAACGTCCGCTTCGGGAAGTGCATGCGCGTGTTCGACGGGCCCCAGCGGAACGTGAGGTCCTGGAGCGGGCACTCGCCGCCCTTGTCGCAGTCCGGGCAGTCGAGCGGGTGGTTCAGGAGGATGAACTCGAGCACCGCGTTCTGGCCCTCGGCCGCCTTCGCGCTCGTCTGCGCGCTGCGGAGCTCCATCCCGTCCTGCGCTGTGAGCGTGCAGGCGGCCTGAAGCTTCGGCATCCCCTCGACCTCGCAGAGGCACATGCGGCACGCGCCGACCGGCGGCCCGAGCCGGGGCTCGTAGCAGAAGACCGGGATCTCGACCCCCGCCGCGAGCGCCGTCTCGATCATGCCGGTGCCCTTCGGAACCTGCACCTCCCGGCCGTCCACGTTCACCGTGACCAGCTCGACCGCCGGCGCGCTCACGGGGCCGCCCCCGGCTCGTGACACACTGTTACAAGCACCCGCACGCGCGGAGGGCGCGCGCTCGCCGGCTCGTGACACTCTGTTACGAGGCTCGACACGCCCCGAAGCGACCCCCTACGCATGGATCGGCACCTCGATCTGGCCGCGCAGGTGCGCGTGGTGCTGGTCGACCGGCGCGACGACGCCCTCGAGCGAGGACTCGCCGCCGAACGGGCAGCCGCCCTCGTCGATGTGGCGCTGATACTCCTCGCGGAACTTCGCCACGTAGCTCGCGATCGGCATCGCGGCCGCGTCGCCGAGCGGGCAGAGGCAGTTGCCGAGGATCCGGTCGCAGACGTTCAGCAGGAGGTCGAGCTCTCCCTGTTCCGCCTCGCCGGCCTCGAGCTTGCGGAGGATCTGCACCATCCAGCGCGTCCCCTCCCGGCACGGCGTGCACTTCCCGCAGGACTCGTGCATGTAGAACTGCGCCACGCGCAGGCCGAGCTGCACCATGCACGCGCGCTCGTCGATCACGATCACCGCGCCGGAGCCGAGCATCGTCCCGGCCTGCGCCATCGCGTCGAAGTCGAGCGCCGTGTCCACCTCGTCCGCCGTCAGCACCGGCACCGAGGAGCCGCCCGGAATGACCGCCTTGAGCGCCCGCCCGTCCGGGATCCCCCCGCCGAGGTCGTAGATGAGCTCGCGGAGCGGCGTCCCGAGCTCGAGCTCGTAGTTCCCGCCCTTCACGACGTTGCCGGAGAGCGAGAAGAGCCGCGTGCCGGCCGAGTTCTCGACGCCGAGCTTCGCGTACTCCTCGCCGCCCATGCCGACGATCGTCGGGACGGTTGCGATCGTCTCGACGTTGTTGATGAGCGTCGGGCTCGCGTAGACGCCGGAGATGGCCGGGAACGGCGGCTTCGAACGCGGCTGGCCGCGCTTCCCCTCGAGCGACTCGAGAAGTGCTGTCTCCTCCCCGCAGATGTACGCCCCAGCGCCGCGATGGATGACGATCGTGACGTTCGTGTCCGTCCCGGCGATCCCGGGGCCGACGTAGCCCGCCTCATGCGCCTCGTCGAGCGCCGCTGCCATCACGTCGAACTCCGTCGCGTACTCGCCGCGCAGATAGACGAAGGCCGTCTCGGCCCCGATCGCGTGGCACGTGATGACGATCCCCTCGATCACCGCGTGCGGGATCCGGAGCATGAGCTCGCGGTCCTTGAACGTGCCCGGCTCGGACTCGTCGGCGTTGACCGTGAGGTAGATCGGGTTCGGCGTCTGGTCGGGCTTCGGGATGAAGCTCGCCTTGCGGCCCATCGGGAAGCCGGCGCCGCCGCGGCCGCGCAGGCCGGAGGCGAGCAGGCTCTCGACGAGCTCACCGGGGTCGGTGCGCAGGGCCGTCGTGAGCGCCCGGTACCCGCCGACCGCCTCGTACTCGGCGCGCTTCGTCAGGTCGCGTTCGTCCGCGTGCCGGAGCAAGACCTCGTGGAGCCCGCTAGGCGTCATCGCCGGCCCCCTCCCCGCCGCGCAGCTCGGCGACGATCCCCGGCACGTCGCCCGCCGTCACGTGCTCGCGGTAGCGCCAGTTCACGGCGACGACCGTCGCCCAGCCGCAGCCTCCGAGGCACTCGAAGGAGGAGAGCGAGAACTCGCCGTCCTCCGTCGTCCCACCGGCCTGGACGCCGAGCTCGCGCTCGAACGCGGCGAGGACGTCCTGCGCGCCCGCGAGCGCGCACGAGACGTTCGTGCAGACCGCGATCTCGTACCGCCCGACCGGCTCCAGGTGGTACATGTCGTAGAAGCTCGCGACCGCGTAGCAGTACGCCGGCGTGAGGTCGAGCGCCTCCGCCACCTCGCGGAGCGCCTCGGGCGGAAGCCAGCCGTAGCGGTCCTGCGCGAGGTGGAGCGCGGGCATGATCGCGGAGCGGCTCGACGGGTAGCGCGCCGCGACCTCCTGGATCTCGTCGTAGAGCGTGCGGGCGCTCAGCGGTCGGCCTCCCCCATGACGTTGTCGAGCGACGCGACGATCGCGATGAGATCGGCGATGAGCGCGTTCGACATCGCGGTCGGGGCCGCCTGGAGGACGACGTACGACGGCGTCCGGAACCGCACCCGCCACGGCCTCGGCCCGCCGTCCGAGACGAGGTAGCACCCGAGCTCGCCGCGCGGCGACTCGATCGGCACGTAGACCTCCCCCTCGGGCACGCGGTAGCCCTCGGTGACGAGCTTGAAGTGGTGGATGAGGCTCTCCATCGACGTGTGCAGCTCGTGCCGCGGCGGGAGGACGACCTTGCGCTCGTCGGCGATCCACGGCCCCTCGGGCATCCCGTCGAGGCACTGCTGGACGATCCTCACCGACTCGCGCATCTCGCGCATGCGGACGCGGTAGCGCGC
Source organism: Thermoleophilia bacterium (assembly GCA_025930955.1). GTDB lineage: Bacteria > Actinomycetota > Thermoleophilia > Gaiellales > Gaiellaceae > JAICNY01. The sequence continues at coordinate 4,765 of JAICNY010000048.1, read as the reverse complement.
GTAGACGTCGCCGTCGGCCTCGACCGGCACGTCGAAGTCCACGTCGTCGTAGGCGAGGTACGGCTCGCTGCGGCGGATGTCCCAGTCGACCCCCGACGCGCGCAGCACCGGGCCGGACTGCCCGAGCGCGACCGCGTCGGCGGCGGACAGGAGCCCGACGCCCTTCGTCCGCTCGAGGAAGATCGCCTGGCCGTCGAGCATCCCCTCGTACTCGTCGATCCGGGCGGGCATCGTGTCGCAGAAGCGCTGGCACTCCTCGTAGAAGCCGATCGGGATGTCCTCGGCGAGCCCGCCGGCCTGGAAGTAGCGGGTGTGCATGCGGGCCCCGCCGACCATCTCGAAGAGGTCGAGGATCGCGTCCCGCTCGCGGAAGCAGTACCAGAACATCGAGACCGCCCCGAGCTCGAGCGCCCCCGTGCCCAGCCAGACGAGGTGCGAGTGGAGCCGGTTCAGCTCGAGCATGAGCGTCCGCATCCACGTGGCCTTGGGCGGGATCTCCATCTGCAGGAGCTTCTCGATCGCCGCGACGAAGACGTACTCGTTCGCCTGATACGCGACGTAGTCCATGCGAGGCGCGTACGTGATCGCCTTCCAGTACGTCTTCGCCTCCATGTTCTTCTCGAAGCCGGTGTGGAGGTAGCCGATCACCGCCTCGAGCCCGACGACCCGCTCGCCGTTCAGCTGGATGATGAGGCGGAGGACGCCGTGTGTGGACGGGTGGTTCGGCCCGAAGTTGATCTCGAGGATGTCACCCTCCTCGCGGAGGACGGGGTCGACCTCGAGGATCGTCGGCACGCGCTCGGGGATGCGGCTTCCCTCGTAGATCCGGGGACGGTTCGTGAGCGGGTCGCGGGCGGGGGCGATGGCCATGCCGTCAGTCCTCGTCCGAGAAGCGGACGGGCTCGCCGCCGAGCGGATAGTCCTTCCGCTGCGGGTGACCCTCCCAGTCGTCGTCCATGAGGATCCGCTTCAGGTACGGGTGGCCGTCGATCGCGATGCCCATCATGTCCCAGGCCTCGCGCTCGAAGAAGTCGGCCGCGGGCCAGACGCGGATCACGCTCGGGACCGGCTCGCCGTCGTCGCACCAGACCTGGAGGCGGAGGCGGCGCGGGTCCGGCCCGAGCGCGAGCAGGTGGTACGAGACCGAGAAGCGCTTCGGCTTCGGCTCGGGGAGCTTCTGGAGCCCCCACGACCCGGGCGCGTTCAGGTCGCGCGCGGGCGGCGTCCAGTCGCGCGTCTGCGGCGAGGGCGGCGGCGAGCCCCAGTAGCCGGCGACGCCCTTCGCGCCCCAGCCGAGGTAGTCGGCGGTCGAGAGGTCGGCGAGGAAGTTGAACCCCTGCTCGTCGCGAAACCACTCGGCCGCCCCGCGCAGGCTCTCGCGCTCGACGACGACCGTCACCTCCCCGAGCGCCTCCCGCTCCTCGACGAAGCCGGGCGCGTCGGCGTAACGGGTCATCCCTGCGCCGCCTTGCGCAGCTCGTATGCGGGCGGCACGCCGGCCTTGATGCGCTCGTGCAGGCGGACGATCCCCTCGAGCACCGCCTCGGGCCGCGGCGGGCAGCCGGGCACGTAGATGTCGACCGGGCAGATCTTGTCCACGCCCTGGAGGACGGCGTAGTTGTTGAACATTCCGGCCGAGCTCGCGCAGGCGCCCATGGCCATGACCCACTTCGGCTCGAGCATCTGGTCGTAGATCTGGCGGAGCGGCGCCGACATCTTGTGCGACACGCGGCCGGAGACGATCAGGAGGTCGGCCTGGCGCGGCGAGGAGCGGAAGACCTCCATCCCGAAGCGCGACACGTCGTAGCGCGACGAGACGATCGACATCATCTCGATCGCGCAGCACGCGAGGCCGAACGTGTCGGGCCACATCGAGCCGCGCTGCGCCCACGCGAGCGCCTTCTCGACCGTGGTCAGCATGAGGCGCTCCTCGAGGTTCCCGAGCTCGGCCTCGAACGCGGGCGGCTCGTCGCGCTTCGGCCCGTGCTTCTCCATGAGGATCCGCTCGGTGTTCAGCCCGTAGTCGGCGAGGCGCTTCCTCCCTACCGCCACTCGAGCGCTCCCTTCTTCCAGTCGTAGACGAACGGGATCACGAGCATCGCGATGAAGAACCCGAACGCCCCGACCGCGAGCCAGCCGACGTCGCCGAGCACGACGGCGAGCGGGAAGAGGAACACGATCTCGATGTCGAAGACGATGAAGAGCATCGCCGTGAGGTAGAAGCTGACCGTGAACCGCTGCTCGGGCGGCGGTCCCTGGGACACGCCGGACTCGAACGGCATGGCGCGCGCGCGGCTGCGTCTCGCCCGTGCCGCGAAGACGAACGACATCACGATCATCGACGCGGGGATCGCGAACGCGATCAGCGCGTAGACGAGGAACGGAAACCAGTCTGAGAGCGCTGCGAGCGGCACGGCAACCGCCCGCATACTAACCCGTCACAAAGGAGTACGGCCGCCGGTGGCAAATACGCGGCTGAGCAGGGTTTTTTTGTGGCGCAACAGGCGTCACAAGCGGTGGCCTGCGACCGGGAAGGACGCTGCTACACTCCGAAGCAGGATGATCACGATCACGCAAAGCGCCGCGCAGAAGATCCAGGCCCTCCTCGCGGAGGAGCCGGAGAGCGACGCGAACGTGCTCCGCGTGGCCATCCAGGGCGGCGGCTGCTCGGGCTTCCAGTACGCGCTCGGCTTCGACCGCGGCCCGCAGGACGGCGACAACGAGATCGAGATGCACGGCGTCAAGGTCGTGATCGATCCGTTCAGCGCGCCGTACCTGACCGGCTCGGAGATCGACTACGTGGACGCGCTCATGGGCGCCGGGTTCGCGATCAACAACCCGAACGTCCAGGCGGCCTGCGGCTGCGGCTCCTCCTTCCAGGCGAAGGAGGGTGTCGAGGGCGAGCCGGCCGGCGCGACGACGCATGCCGGTGGGGCGTGCGGCTCCGGCTGCTCGCACTAGCCCGGATTGCCGACGCGCACGAGGCGGTAGCGTTCTCGGCGTGAGCCAGGTCTACGACATCACGATCATCGGCGCCGGCCCGGTCGGGCTCGCGACGGCGTACTACGCCGGCCATCGTGAGGCGACCGTCTGCATCGTCGAGAGCCTCGAGCAGCTCGGCGGCCAGGTTGCCGCCGTCTACCCGGAGAAGCACGTCTTCGACGTCGCCGGGCACCCGAAGGTGCAGGGCCAGGCGCTCGCCGACCTCTGCGCGGAGCAGGGGCTCCAGTTCGGCGCGGACGTCCTGCTCGGCGAGGAGGTCAAGGACCTGACGCGCATCGGCCAGAACGGCGAGGAGGTGCTCCAGCTCACGACCCACTCGGGGAAGGCCGTGCAATCGCGCGTGCTGATCGTGACCGCGGGCCACGGGGCCTTCGAGCCGCGCAAGCTCGGTGTCGACGGCGTGGACGCGTGGGAGGGCAAGGGCCTCCACTACTTCGTGCGGCAGAAGGACGCGTTCCGCGACAAGAGCTGCGTGATCGTCGGCGGCGGCGACTCGGCGCTCGACTGGACGCTCGGCCTGCAGGATACGGCTGCGCTGCCGATCACGCTCATCCACCGGCGCGAGCGCTTCCGCGCGCTCGAGTCGAGCGTCACCGCGGCGCGGCGGCTCGAGGAGGAGGGGAAGGTCCGGATCGTCGTCCCCGCCGAGGTGCGCGAGATCGACGGGAACGGAACGGTCGAGCGCGTGCTCGTCGAGAACACCTCCACCGGCGAGACGCAGGAGATCGCGTGCGACGCGCTCATCACGCTGCTCGGGTTCCACTCCCACCTCGGCTCGATCGCCGACTGGGGCCTCGAGCTGCACGGGAAGCGGCAGATTCTCGTCGATCCCGCGACAATGGAGACCTCGCTCCCCGGCGTCTACGCGGCGGGGGACGTGGCGGGCTACGAGGGGAAGATCACGCTCATCACGATCGGCTTCGGCGAGGCGGCCATCGCGGCGAACAACGCGATCGCGAAGATCCGCGGCGAGAAGGTCCAGCCGAAGTACTCCACCGATTGACGGCGCCGGCCGCGCTTCACTCGTTCGGGGTTCAGCGCGTGCGGCGCGACGCCCGACAACTGGGAGGTGGAGTCGAAGCTTCGAATCGAGTGCCTCGGCTGCGGCGAGGCGCGCGTGGTTCCTGCGGCGGAGCCGGGACGGCAGCTTCACCCCGGTGAGTGCCACCGGTGCGGCTACGTCGGCTGGGCGCCCTCGGCGGCGCTGAGCGAGCCGATGCGCAGGCGGATCCGCGAGCGCCCGGTCGACCGCCGAGCCGCCGCCTACGTCCTCTAGCCGCTGGGCCGTCCCGTGCGGCGGCGTCAGGTCGGCGCGGCGGGCCCGACGTCGAGCAGATGGTCGACGAGCGCCGTCGGGGGACGGATGTTGTACGCGACCTCGAGAAGGACGTGCGCGGTGCCTCCGCGTCCCTTCGCCTTGCGGAGGCGACGAAGCGCGTGGATCAACCGGCGCACGTGCTCGTACGACGGGCGGAAGAGCCTTTCCCGACGAGCGAACGCGGTGAGACGGCGGTACGTCTCGGCGATCGGCACGTCGGGATCGTCGAGGGCCGCGAGCGCGTCGTGGAGCGAGGGGTGAAGCCGCGGCGCGAACGCAAGCCGCGGCACCCGCCGCGCGTCGAGAAGCGGCAGCCGCTCGATCCGCATGGAATCACCTTGCCGCCCGCTTCCCGGCGCCGTGTGCCGAAAGCGTGCCGAAACTCTCGTGACACTCTGTCACGAGCATTGACGGGGTCTCCGGGCAACGGCTTCGTTTGCTTGT
>JAICNY010000128.1 GCA_025930955.1 Thermoleophilia bacterium | reverse complement strand
TGCGCACGAAGAGCAAGCCGGATCGGCTTCTCGACACGGTCGGAGGCTCGGTCGCCGCTCTGGGGGGCGGCATGAGCCGGAGCAAGCTCCTGAAGGCGACCCTGGTGGCCGGCGGGCTAGCCGCCCTCACGGCGGGGAGTGCTGCCATCTCGTCGATCCGCCGCCGAACGGAGGGAGCCGAGTCATGAGGCGGCGGCGGGCCGCTCGGGGCATGGGAACGCACGCTCCGGTCGCGCTGACCGCCGCCGTCGATCCCAGCAGGCGCCTCTCGGAGGGCGCGCTCGTGCAGACCTCGATCCGTGCGCGCCTGCTGGGCATCCCGCTCTTGCGGCTGGATGCAACGGTCGTGCTCATGCCGAGCGCGATCACGACACGAGCCTCCCCGCTCGCGGCGGGGGACGGCCTGGCCGAGGCGGTACGCAGCCTCAACGACGGAGCAGAGCTGCTCGCTCAGGTGCGCAACGGCCGACGCTGAGGCCGTCCAGCGAGCGTCTTGCCTCGCGGTTCGTCATGCCGGGCGGGTGGCCGCGTCGTAGGCTCCCGACGTGGACCGCGCCGAGCTCGAACCGGCCCTCGCGCTCGTGGCCGAGTGAGCGCGCGCCTACCTCGCCGGGCTCGACGACGCTCCCCTTCACGCGCGGAACGTCGAGGAGGCGGCCTGGAGCTTCGACGGCTCGCTCCCGGAGCAGGGCTCGGGAGCCGAGGCGACGCTCGCGCGGCTCCTCGACGAGGGGCTCGACGGCACGATCGCGTCGGCCGGCCCTCGGAACTTCCACTTCGTGACCGGAGGCGTGACGCCCGCCGCGCTCGGCGCCGACTGGCTCGCCTCGCTCCTCGATCAGAACTCGTTCGCGTGGATCGAGTCGCCGCTCGGCGCGCAGCTCGAGCGGGTGGCGCTCCGCTGGCTCCGCGAGCTCTTCAACCTGCCCGCGGAGTGGGGCGGCGTCCTCACGACCGGGGCTACTATGGCGAACTTCGTCTCCCTCGCCGCCGCCCGCCGCTGGTGGGGCGAGCGCCACGACCGGGACGTCGACCGCGACGGCTTCGCCGGCCTGCCGCCCGTTCCGGTCTTCTCGAGCGGGTACGTCCACGCGACCGCGATCAAGGCGCTCGGCATGCTCGGCGTCGGCCGCGCGAGCGTCCGGACGTTCGGCGCCGACGACGCCGGCCGGCTCGACCGCGACGCCCTCCGCGGGGCGCTCGAAGAGCTCGACGGGGCCCCGGCGATCCTGATCGGGAACGCGGGCGAGGTGAACGCGGGCGACTTCGACCCGCTCGACGAGCTCGCCGACCTCGCGGACGCGCACGGCGCGTGGCTCCACGTGGACGGCGCATTCGGCCTCTTCGCGCGCGTCAGCCCGGAGACCGCGCCGCTCGCCGCGGGCGCCGAGCGCGCCGACTCCGTGATCGCGGACGGCCACAAGTGGCTGAACGTCCCGTACGACTGCGGCTTCGCGTTCGTCCGCGACGCGTCTCGCCTCCTGCCGGTCTTCAACGCGAGCGCCGCGTACCTCCCGCAGGACGACCCCGACCGGCCGAACTACGGGCTCCTCGGGCCCGAGAGCTCGCGGCGCGGCCGCTCCTTCGCCGTCTGGGCGACGCTCGCCGCCTACGGGCGAGCCGGGTACCGCGAGCTCGTCGAGCGGAACCTCGGTCATGCCCGCCTCGCGGCCCGGCTCGTGGACGAGGCGCCCGATCTCGAGCTGCTCGCTCCGGCCCTGCTCAACATCGTCTGCTTCCGCTACCGCCCCGGCGACCTCCCGGACGACGCGCTCGACGACCTGAACGCCCGGCTCGGAGAGACGCTGCTCGCCGACGGGCGCGTCTACGCCGGCACGACCCGGTACCGAGGTCACGTCGCGTTCCGCCCAGCCTTCGTAAACTGGCGCACGCGCGACCAGGACGTGGAGCTGCTCGTCGACACGATCCGCGAGCTGGGAGCGAGCCTCCGATGACCGGCGAACGCCACCCGAATACATGACGCCACCCATGGCGCGGGCGGGCGCAGCACGTTACCTCTCTAAGCCCATGCGGCGCCGCCTGCCTTCGCACGGACGCTCCCCCTCCGAAACGGCGCTTCGGTGAACGAGCTCCTCCAGCTCATCGCGAACGGCCTCGTGACCGGATCGATCATCGCGATCGCGGCGATCGGCCTCTCGCTCGTCTACGGAATCCTCAAGATCGTCAACTTCGCACACGGCGAGTACCTCGTCTTCGGCGCGTACATGGCGCTCGTCGTCAACGTGACGTGGGGGCAGAGCCTCGTCCTGGGCGCGCTCTTCGCGATGATCATGACGGCGCTCCTCGGGATCGCGCTCGAGTTCGGCCTCTGGCGTCCGATCCGAAGGAGGGGCGCCGGGATCGTGAGCCTCCTCATCGTCTCGATCGGCCTCGCGCTCGTCCTCCGGAACTCGATCCTGCTCTGGCAGGGCGGCGCCCCGCGGCGCTACGACGTGGACGTCTTCCAGGTCTACGAGCTCGGCCCGATCCGCCTCTCGCTGAGCCAGATCGTCGTCATCGTCGTCGCGAGCGTGGTGATCGTCGGGATCGGCCTGCTCCTCGCGCGAACTACGCTCGGGAAGGCCATGCGCGCGCTCTCGGACAGCCGCGACCTCGCGTCGGTCTCCGGGATCGACACGGACCGGATCACCGCGTACACGTGGATCGTCGGCTCGGCGCTCGCCGGCCTCGGCGGCGTCCTCCAGGGCCTCGTGCAGAACGCGTTCGAGCCCAACATGGGCTTCCGGCTCCTCCTGCTCATCTTCGCCGCCGTCATCCTCGGCGGCGTCGGCAGCGCGTACGGCGCGCTCGTCGGCGGCCTCGTCCTCGGGCTCATGATGGAGGTGTCGACGTGGAGCGCGCTCCCGGCCGGCGGCGTCGACTCCGTCTACAAGCCGGTCGTCGCGTTCGTCGTGCTCATCCTCGTCCTGATCTTCCGCCCGCAGGGCATCTTCGGAAGGGCGCGCACCGTATGAGCGGGCTCGCAAACGTCCAGTTCTGGGCCTTCGTCGGGGTCGTGGCCGGGATCTACACGATCTTCGCGCTCGGGCTGCAGCTCCAGTTCGGCTTCACCGGCCTGCTCAACTTCGGGCACGTCGCGTTCATGGCGATCGGCGCGTACACGATGGCCATCCTCGTCGTGAAGGTCGAGTGGCCGCTCTGGCTCTCGGCGCTCGTCGCGATCGCGGTCTCGATGCTCTTCGGGCTCATCATCGGCCTGCCGACGGTGCGGCTCAGAGCCGACTACCTGGCGATCACGACGATCGCCTTCGGGGAGATCATCAGATTCATCGCGGTGAACCAGCAGACGCTCACCGGCGGCCCGCAGGGCACGATCAACCTGACCGGCGCGGGGCGGGCGTCGTCGTACAACCGCGAGTGGCTCGACTTCCAGGGGTGGGCGCAGGATCAGCTCGAGGTGATCCTCGGCGACCACGCGACCCGCGACTTGACGATGCTCGTCCTGGTCTGGATCGTCGCCGTCGTGCTGATCGTGCTGCTCCAGTTCATGGTGCACTCCCCGTGGGGCCGGGTTCTCCGCTCCGTGCGCGAGGACGAGGACGCGACCTCGGCGCTCGGGAAGAACGTCTTCTCGTACAAGCTCCAGGCACTCGCGGTCGGCGCCGCGATCGGCGCGATCGCCGGCCTCTTCTTCGCCTTCCAGTTCTCCTTCTTCAGCCCGCAGGACTTCGACCCGCTGACGACCTTCTTCGCGTACGTGATCGTGCTGCTCGGCGGGACGGCGAAGAACTGGGGCGTCCCCGTGGGCGCGCTGATCTTCGCCTTCATCTTTGCGGGGACACGCTTCCTCGACTTCTGGCCGCTGAGCGAGCTCACGTCGGCCGACCGCGCGTTCCTGCGCCTGATCGTCGTCGGCTTGATCCTCATCGGCCTCATGGCCTTCCGCCCGCAGGGCATCTTCGGCAAGAAGGAGGAGATGGTGCTCGAATGAGCGTCCCCGAGCGCAACGGCACGATCCTCGAGCTCTCCGACGTGGTCAAGCACTTCGGCGGCGTCGCGGCGGTCGCGGGAGCCGAGCTCGACGTCCGCCGCGGCTCGATCACGGCGCTCATCGGGCCGAACGGGGCCGGCAAGACGACGCTCTTCAACATCGTCTCGGGCTTCTACAAGCCGGAGCGCGGCGTCATCTCGTTCGAGGGCGAGCGAATCGACCGCAAGCCGCCGCACGCGATCGCGCAGCGCGGCCTCGTCCGGACGTTCCAGATCACGAAGGCGCTCACGAAGATGAGCGTCCTCGAGAACATGATGCTCGCGGCGCCGCACCAGCCCGGCGAGCAGCTCTGGCGCCTTGTCTTCACCCCCCGCTCCGCCCGCGCGCGCGAGCGGGAGGTGCACGAGAAGGCCCACGAGCTCCTGAAGCTCGTCCGCCTCGACCGGCTCGCCGGCGACTACGCGGGCACGCTCTCCGGCGGCCAGCGCAAGCTGCTCGAGTTCGGGCGCGCGCTCATGCGCGACCCGACGATGATCATGCTCGACGAGCCGATGGCGGGCGTGAACCCGTCGCTCGGGCTGGAGCTCCTCGACCACATGAAGCGGCTTCAGGACGAGCGCGGCACGACGTTCCTCCTCATCGAGCACGACATGGAGGTGGTCATGAACGTCAGCGAGCGCGTGATCGTCATGAACGAGGGCCGCGTGATCTCGGCCGGCCCGCCGGACGAGGTACGCCGGGACCAGGCCGTCATCGACGCGTATCTCGGTACCGGCCGCGGCGCGGGCGAGCCGTCCGCGCCGGCCGAGGAGACGCCGCCGAGCGAGGGGGACACCGCATGAGCACCGACAGACCGCTCCTCGAGACCGCCGACCTCGACGCAGGCTACGGCGAGGTCAACATCCTCCACGGGCTCTCGATCGCCGTCCCGCGCGGCGCGATCGTGAGCGTGATCGGGCCGAACGGCGCCGGGAAGTCGACGCTCCTCAAGGCGATCTACGGCTTCCTGAAGCCGCGCCGCGGTACGGTCGTCTTCCGTCCCGACGGCGCGGAGCACGACATCACGGGCATGAAGCCGAACAAGCTGACCGAGCTCGGGATGAACTACGTGTTCCAGCTCGACAACGTCTTCCCGAACATGACCGTGCGGGAGAACCTCGAGATGGGCGCGTACCTGCGCGGCGGCAAGCCGGACAAGGAGATCCTCGAACGGATCCACGGCTGGTTCCCGCGACTCGACGAGCGCCGGCGCCAGCGCGCGGGGACGCTCTCCGGCGGCGAGCGGCAGATGCTCGCCCTCGGCCGCGCGCTCATGAGCGACCCGAAGCTCCTCCTCCTGGACGAGCCGTCGGCCGGCCTCGCGCCGTCCGTCGTCGACGTGATCTTCGAGAAGCTCCAGGAGATCAACGGGGCAGGGATCTCGATCGTCATGGTCGAGCAGAACGCCCGCCGCTCGCTCGAGATGAGCGACTACGGCTACGTGCTCGACATGGGCCGGAACCACTTCGAGGGCGCCGGCTCGAAGCTCCTCCACGACGAGTCCGTCGTCGAGCTCTACCTCGGCGGCCGCGGCCGCCTCGCCGCCGCGCAGCTCATCGCCGACGAGGACTACGAGGCGAAGCCTGGCGACGCGCCGAGGCGGCAGGGCCGCTTCCGGCACGAGCAGGACAAGGAAAAGCGTCACGAGTAGAGGCCCGACGGGCCGCGGCTGCTCGCCCTCCTCGAGGAGCTGGGCCGTCGAGCTGCGTTCCTCCGGGCGTCGTCCCGGTGATCGCTCGCCGTCGTAGACGGCACGGCGAGCCGGAGCCCTGCCCGCCCTCGCCCTCCGAGAGCTGTAGGAGGGGCGGGACCGGTCGTCCCGCCCCCTCCTACTGAGGCTGCTTCCCTGCTTACCCGCCCTCGGGCTCGAACTCGAAGCTGTCGAGGGTCGTGATGTCGTTGCCCTCGAACTGCCAGACCTCGTAGAGCGCCGCGCCCGGATCGCCGTTCTCGTCGAAGTTGATCGGGCCGGACGCGCCTTCGTAGTCGATGTCCTCGCCGTCCAGGAGGGCCTGGATGGCCTCGCCCAGCTGCTCGAACGTGTACTGGTCTCCTCCCTCGTCGCCGCCGCTGACGGCCTGGAGGTTGTCGCGGATCGTCTCCGAGTCGGACGCACCGCCGCGGACCGCCGCGAGGAACGCGACCATGACGGCATCGAACGCCTGCGCGTCGAACGTCTGGCGCGAGACGCCCTCGGCCCGCTCTTCGTACGCGGTCGCGAATGCGTCACCGGCGGGCGCGCCCTCGGACGTCGGGGCGGTGCCCCGCATGCCCTCGGTTGCCTCCTCGCCGACGTCGCCCGGCAGGTCGCTCGAGCGGAGACCGTCCGCCGTGAACGTCCGCGTCGGATCCCAGCCGCCCGCGCGCACGAGCGCCGGGCCGACCTTCGCGAACGTCTCGGGGAAGTCGATGATGAGCCACGCGTCGGGCTCGCCACTTGCGAGCTGCTGCGCCTCGGTGTCGAACGTCGAGGCCTCGGGGTTCCACGAGACGGAGGCGCCGATGGTGCCGCCGTTCGCCTCCCAGGCCTCCTCGAACACGCCGACGAGCGCGGTGCCGTAGGCGTCGTTCCGCGTACCGGTGTTGACGGTCGCGTCGGCGCCGAACTCCTCCGCCATCGCCTCCGCGAGCACCTGGCCCTGGAGCGCGTCGGACGGCGGCGTGCGCCAGAAGAACCCGTCGTCGGCGAGGTCGGTCAGCGCCGGCGAGGTCGACGCCGGCGAGATCTGCACGACGCCGTTCGGCACGGTCACGGACTCCGCGATCGGAGTGGTGACCGAGCTCGCGAGAGCGCCGACGATCACCGTCGCGTTGTCGCTCTGCACGAGCTTCGTCGCCGCCTCGACGCCCGCGGTCGGGTCGGTCTGGTCGTCCTCCGACGCGACGATCTCGACGGACATCCCTTCGAAGCCCTCTTCCTCGATGGTCTCGTTGATGATGTCCACGGCGATCCGCGCCGCGGTGTCGATCGGCTCGCCGAACGACGACAGGTCGCCCGTGAACGACGTGATGACGCCGATCGGGAGATCGAAGGAGACGTCGCGCTCCTCGCCACCCTCCTCCTCGGCAGCGGTCGCGCCGTCGTCATCGCCGTTGTCGTCCCCGCCGCAGCCTGCCGCGAGGAACGCGAGAGCGGCAACGAAGGTCACGAAGACCGCCAGATACCTGAATCTCACGTGTGTCACCTCCTTGAGTACGGCAGCGGACCCTGGTGGCCAACGCCGCCCGGATATATAGACGAACGTCCCAAGCGTAAGTCAGGGCGAAATTCCACGCGCCGGCACGTCCTCGTGATCGTCCATGAACCGCTCAGCCGACGGCATGGAGGGAACCGTGTATTTCACGAGGAAGGCGGCACCTATTCGGCGCGGAAAATCCGCGTCGTTACAGGCGAAACGCGCCGCGCGCGACAATCACCGCCGAGCCGCCGACGGCCACCGACTCGATCCGCTCGGCCGTTCCCTCGGCCCGCGCGAAGAGCGTGCTCGGGCGTCCGATCTCCACGCCTTGCGAGATCTCGATCTCGTCGCCGAACGCGATCCGGCCGTGGCGCGCGAGGTGGCAGGCGAGCGGCCCGGCGGCCGACCCGGTCGCCGGATCCTCGGGGACGCCGTCCCCCGGCGCGAACATGCGCGACTTCCAGCGGCCGCCTTCGCCGGCGAAGCAGTACGTCCCGACGTACCCGGTCAGCGCGGCGAGCGCGCCGTAGTCCGGCTCGAGGCGCGCCACGTCGTCGGGCGTCGGCAGGCCGACCAGGACATGGCGGATGCCGAGGTCGTAGAGCTCGACCGGGAGGTCCGAGCGCTCGATTCCGACCGCGGCGAGCAGCTCCGCCTCCCGCTCGTAGGCCTCGATCCGCGGGATCGGCTGGCTCATCCGGCCGAAGACGATCCGCGGGCCTTCGCGCTCGAGCCGGATCGGGACCGGGCCGGCGCCCGTCTCGAGCACGATCTCCGGAAGCTGGAGCGGGCCGGCGAGCACGAACGCCGTGCCGAGCACGGGATGACCGGCGAACTGCATCTCCGACATCGGCGTGAAGATCCGGATCCGCGCGTGCCCCTCGCCGGCCGGCGGATAGACGAAGACCGTCTCCGAGTAGTCCACCTCGCGCGCAAGCGGCTGGAGGAGGTCGTCGGGGATCTCGCGCGCGTCGGTGAAGACGGCGAGCTGGTTCCCCGCGAGCGGCCGGTCGGTGAAGACGTCGGCGACGACGTAGCGGAAGTCCGTCACGCGAGGAAGCCTAGAGGCGGTGCGTCCCCTCGGCCGGGTCAGGCGGCGGCGAGCCGCTCGGCCTCGGCGACCGCGTTCCCGCCGAGCAGGTCGGCGCCGGTCGCCTCGACGTGGCGGGCCGACGCGCCCTGTCCGCCGAGCGCGACGCGATGTGCCCTCGCGAGCTTCTTGAGCCCGCCGACGGCGCCGTCGAACGCCTCCCTCGTCGAGCCGCTGACGACGACGAGATCCGGGCCGAGCTCCTCCGCGGCGTCGGCGAGCGTGTCGAGCGGCGTGTCGGGGCCGAGGTACGTGACGCGCCAGCCGCGCGAGCGAAGCGTGAGGCCGAACGCGATGAGCGCGAGGTCGTGC
>JAICNY010000062.1 GCA_025930955.1 Thermoleophilia bacterium | reverse complement strand
CGAGGTGACCGAGCTCGAGCCGGGCACGCGGCTCGGGATGCGCTCGGTCGCCGGGCCGTTCCCGATGCGCGTCGTCTACGAGTGGGAGGACGCGGGCGGCGGGTCGATCATGCGGATCCGCGCGTCCGGCGACGCGTCGGCCTTCTACCGGCTCGCCGCGCCGCTCCTCGGTCGCGCCGTGCGCCGGGGGATCGCGGGCGACCTCGCGCGGCTCCGGGCGGCGGTCGAGTCGCGCGGTTGAGCGGCGCGCCCCCGGGGCAGCATCCTGCCATGACGCATCACGACGAGCACGACGAGCGCGACGAGAAGCTCCTCGAGGCGCAGGAGGGCACGGGATACGGCGAAGACGAGGGCGAGCGCGAGGAAGCCCTCGAGCCCGACGACGCGGCCTCCGACGACGACTAGTTGTCCGGACGGTCGATGAGCTGCTCGTAGATCTCGCGGTACGCGTGGATCGCCTCGCCGAGGTCCGACGGGTCGACGTCGTCGCCGCGGTCGACCATCACCGTGATCTCGCGGGCGGAGCGGAACGAAACGAGCACGTCCGGCTCGATCCCGTCGTCGGCCACCGGGTCCTCGACCGCGTAGCCGCGTGCCTCGAGCATCTCGGCGATCAGGTCGCCGAGCTCGGGGAGCGCCTCGGCGGGCGCGTCGTGGAGCTGCTCCTGGAGCCCCTCCCAGGCGGTCTCCCATTCGTGACGGTCGAGCCCGGGGTCGCGCACGGCTGCACTTTCACCCGAAAGCTCCTCCTCGCGCAAGTCGTCGTAGCTCTCCATCGCGGCCACCATTCCCCCGAACCCCGCGGCGCGAACCACCGACCGGGGCTTTAGACTCGCCCGCGATGAACGTCCTGGTCGTCGGATCCGGCGGACGCGAGCACGCGCTCGCCTGGAAGCTGGCCGGTGACCCGTCCGTCGGCGAGGTGCACGCGGCGCCGGGCAACCCCGGCATCGCCCACGCGGCCACGTGCCACCCCGTGCGGGCGGACGACGCGGAAGGGCTCCTGTCGCTCTGCCTCGCGCGCCGGATCGACCTCGTCGTCGTCGGGCCCGAGGCGCCCCTCGTCACCGGGATCGCGGACGTCCTCCGCCACGGCGGGATCGCCGTCTTCGGGCCGGGCGCCGACGCGGCGCGGATCGAGGGCTCGAAGGCGTTCGCGAAGGACGTCATGCGCGCGGCCGGCGTCCCGACGGCGGCTCCACTCGAAGGCCCGCACGGCCCGTGCGTCGTCAAGGCGGACGGCCTCGCGGCCGGGAAGGGCGTCTTCGTCTGCTCGACGCAGAGGGAGGCGGAGGAGGCGTGGAGCCGCGCGGCGGCGTTCGGGGGCGAGGTCGTCTGCGAGGAGCTGCTCGAGGGCGACGAGCTCTCCGTCTTCGCGCTCTGCGACGGCGTGCGCGCCGTGCCGCTGCCTGCCGCGCGCGACGCGAAGCGGCTCCTCGACGGCGACGAGGGCCCGAACACGGGCGGCATGGGCGCGTTCTCGCCCGTGCCCGGGGTCACCGAGGACGAGGTCGCCGAGCTCGTGGAGCGAATCCACGTGCCGGTGCTCGCCGAGCTCGCCGCGCGCGGCACGCCCTTCGTCGGGCTGCTCTACGCGGGGCTCATGCTGACGCCGGACGGCCCGCGCGTGCTCGAGTTCAACTGCCGCTTCGGCGACCCGGAGACGCAGGCGATCGTGCCGCGCATCGCAGGCGGCCTCGCGGAGCCGCTCGCGCGTGCGGCGGCCGGCGACCTGAGCGGCATCGAGGTGGACGCCTCTGACGAGGCGGCGGTCACGATCGTCCTCGCGGCGCCGGGCTATCCCGACGCGCCGGAGACCGGCGGCGCCGTCGAGGGGCTCGACGAGGCCGAGGCCGCCGGCGCGCTCGTGTTCCACGCGGGGACGGCGCTCCGGGACGGCCGGCTCGTCGGCGCCGGCGGCCGCGTGCTCGCCGTGACGGCGCTCGGGGACGACCCAGCGGATGCACGCGGGCGGGCGTACGCGGCGCTCGAGCGGATCAGGCTGCCCGGCGCGCACTACCGGCGGGACATCGCGGCGGGAGGCGTTCGTGTCGCAGGCTGATCCCGGCGTGAGCCGCGCGGAGGAGCCGACCCCGCTCGCGGTGATCGAGGACTTCGAGCCCGGCCCGCTCGTGGGGATCCTGATCGGGTCCGAGTCCGACCGCGAGCGCGTCCAGCCCGCCGTCGAGGAGCTGAACGCACGCGGGATCTCGAACGAGCTTCTCGTCCTCTCGGCGCACCGCAACCCGCGCGAGGTGGCCGAGTACGCCTCGGACGCGGCGCTGCGCGGCGTGCGCGTGATCATCGCCGCGGCCGGGATGGCGGCGGCGCTGCCCGGGGCGGTCGCAGCGAACACCGACCTGCCGGTGATCGGGGTCCCGCTGACGAGCTCGAAGACGGCGGGCGGCGGGCTCGACGCGATCCTCTCGATCGTCCAGATGCCGCCCGGCGTGCCGGTCGCGTGCGTCTCGCTCGACGGGGCGAAGAACGCCGCGGTGCTCGCGGCGCAGATCCTCGCCCAGGGCGGCGGCTACCCCGGCTCGCAGCCTGGCCTGCAGTCCGCGCGATGACGGAGCCGGCCCCGCCGCCGGTCCCTCGGCGGACGAGCGCGCTCGCGATCGCGGCGCTCGCCTGCGGGATCGCCGGGCTGACCGTGTTCCCGCTGCTCGCGTCCTTCGCGGCGGTCGTGCTCGGGACGATGGCGCGCGGCGAGCTCCGTCGCGACCCGACGCTCGACGGTAGCGGGCTGGCGACGGCCGGGCTCGTCCTCGGTTGGATCGGCGTCGCGCTCGCGCTGCTCGGGCTCCTGCTCTTCCTCGCCTTCTTCCTCCTCGTCTTCTGAGTCCGAGGCCACCTCTAGAATCGGGACGGTGATCGCCCGCTACTCGCGTCCGGCCATGCAGGCCGTCTGGTCGGACGAGGGCAAGCTCGCGCGCTGGCTCGAGGTCGAGCTCGCCGCGCTCGACGGGTGGGCGGAGGTCGGGGTCGTGCCGCGGGAGGACGCGGAGGAGATCCGCACGCGCGCCGTGCCGCCGACGCCCGAGCGGGTCGCCGAGATCGAGGAGCGGACGCAGCACGACCTCGCGGCGTTCGTCGACGCCGTCGCGGAGGGGCTCGGGCCGGCCGGGCGGTGGCTCCACTACGGCCTCACGTCCTCGGACGTGCTCGACACCGCGCTCGCGCTCCAGGTGCGCGATGCGGGCGCGCTCCTCGTCGCCGGCCTCGAGCGGTCGCGCGACGCGGTCGTGGCCCAGGCGGAGCGCCATCGCGACACGGCGTGCGTGGGACGCACGCACGGCGTCCACGCGGAGGCGACGACGTTCGGCGCGAAGCTCGCCGGCTGGGCGTTCGAGCTCGAGCGCGACCGGGCCCGGCTCGAGCGCGCGCTCGAGGGGATGCGCCACGGCAAGCTCGCCGGCGCGGTCGGGACGTACGGGGGCGGCGACCCGGAGGTGGAGCGCGTCGCCTGCGAGCGGCTAGGTCTCGTGCCGGAGCCCGTCGCGACGCAGGTCGTGCCGCGCGACCGGCTCGCGGAGCTGCTCTCGGCGCTCGCGCTCTGCGCGGCGTCGCTCGAGCGGTTCGCGACCGAGATCCGTCACCTCGCGCGGACGGAGGTGCGCGAGGTCCAGGAGCCGTTCCGCCGCGGCCAGAAGGGCTCGTCCGCGATGCCGCACAAGCGCAACCCGATCGTCGCGGAGCGGATCTGCGGGCTCGCGCGCGTCGTGCGGGCCGCCGCGACCGTCGGGCTCGAGAACGTCGCGCTCTGGCACGAGCGGGACATCTCCCACTCGAGCGCCGAGCGGGTCGTCGTCCCGGACGCCTTCCTCGCGCTCGACTACATGCTCGACCGCTTCGCCTGGCTCGCGGAGGGCCTCATCGTCGACGCGGAGCGGATGCGGCGGAACCTCGACGCCTCGCACGGGCTCGTCTTCAGCCAGCGCGTCCTGCTGGCGCTCGTCGAGTCGGGGCTCGAGCGAGACGAGGCGTACCGGCACGTGCAGCGCAACGCGCTCAGGGCCTGGGACGAGGAGACGGATTTCCGGGCGCTCCTCGAGGCGGACGAGGAGGTCGTCGCCCGGCTCGGCCCGGGCGGGATCGCGGCCGCGTTCGACCTCGACGACGCGCTCCGCCATGTGGACGTCCTGTTCGAGCGCCTCGCGGCGCTCACGACCGAGAAGGAGGAAGCGATTGCCTGAGGCCGCCACCCACGTCGCGAGCGGGAAGGTGCGGGAGATCTACGAGCTCGACTCCGAGCGGCTGCTGCTCGTCGCGAGCGACCGGATCTCGACGTTCGACGTCGTCCTCCCGACGGAGATCCCCGACAAGGGCCGCGTGCTCACCGGGCTCTCCGCGTTCTGGTTCGCGCGCACGCGCGACATCGTCCCGAACCACGTGCTCGCCGTCCGCGACGACGGCCGCTCGACGGAGGTGCAGCGCCTGCGGATGCTGCCGATCGAGTGCGTCGTCCGCGGCTACATCACGGGCTCGGGCTGGAAGGACTACCAGGCGACCGGCACGACCTCGGGGCACACGCTGCCCACCGGGCTGCGGGAGTCGGACCGGCTGCCCGAGCCGATCTTCACCCCCGCGACGAAGGCGCAGACCGGGCACGACGAGAACATCGGCCGGGACGAGGCGGCGGCGCTCGTCGGCAAGGAGCTCCTCGCGGAGGTCGAGCGGATCGCGCTCGAGCTCTACGGCTTCGGGGCCGAGCACGCGGCGGCGCGCGGGATCATCCTCGCGGACACGAAGTTCGAGCTCGGCCTCGACGAGGGCGGGCGGCTCGTCCTCGGCGACGAGGCGCTGACGCCCGACTCGTCCCGCTTCTGGCCCGCCGACGAGTACGAGCCCGGGCGCTCCCAGCCGTCGTTCGACAAGCAGTACGTGCGGGACTACTGCGAGTCGCTCGGCTGGGACAAGACGGCGCCGGGGCCGGAGCTGCCCGAGGAGGTCGTCGCGGGCACCCGGGCGCGCTACGTCGAGGCGTTCGAGCGCCTGACCGAGATCCCGTTCGACGACTACCTCGCCGATCCGCGCGTGGTGAGCGCCGGATGAGGGCGACCGTCCTCGTCCTCCCGAAGACCGGGATCCTCGACCCGCAGGGCTCGGCCGTCGAGGAGTCGCTCCGCCAGCTCGGCTTCCCGGTGGGCGAGGCGCGCGTCGGCCGCGTGATCGACCTCGACGTCGACGCCGGGTCGGCGGACGAGGCGCGGAGCGCCGTCGAGCGGATGTGCGAGCAGCTCCTCGCCAACCCGCTCATCGAGAGCTACGAGATCGCGGTGGAGGACGCCTCGTGAGCGAGGTCCGTCCCCGCGTCGGCGTCGTCACGTTCCCGGGGTCGAACGACGACCGGGACGCCGTCTGGGCGCTCGCCGCGCTCGGGGCGGACGCGAAGCCGCTCTGGCACGCGGACGAACGGCTTCCGGCGCTCGACGCGATCGTCCTCCCCGGCGGGTTCTCCTACGGCGACTACCTGCGGGCAGGGGCGATCGCCCGGTTCTCGCCGGCGATGGGCGCGGTCGTCGAGTTCGCCCGCGAGGGCGGCCTCGTGCTCGGGATCTGCAACGGGTTCCAGGTGCTCTGCGAGGCCGGGCTCCTCCCCGGCGTCCTGCGCCCGAACCGCTCGCTCTCGTTCGTCTGCCGCGACGTTCGTCTGACCGTCGAGCGGACCGACACCCCGTTCACGTCCCGCTGCCGGCCGGGACAGGAGCTCACGATCCCCGTGAAGCACGGCGACGGCTGCTGGTTTGCGCCCGCCGCGCTCCTCGCCGAGGTCGAGGGCGACGACCTCGTCCTGCTCCGCTATGCGGAGGGGGAGAACCCGAACGGCTCCGTCGCGGACGTGGCGGGGCTGGTGAGCCCCGAGGGGAACGTCATGGGCCTCATGCCGCATCCCGAGCACGCCGTCGACCCGCTCCTCGGCTCGGGCGACGGCGCGCTCGTCCTCGCGTCGCTCGTCGACGCCGCGCGCGATCGCGTCCTTCAGGCCGCCTGATCGTCTGTGGTCAGCGCGATCGCTTGCGACCACCTCCCCGCCGGGCCGCCGGCGGCGCGAGCCCGAGCGCGCCCGCGAGCTCCGGGTGCCCGCCGAGCTCCGACCGGAGCCGCTCCAGGTCCGCCTCCCGGAACGTGACCGGCCCGCGCCGGGCGACGCCGTCCGTCGTGTACGCGAACCGTACGTAGCGCCCGCCGTCGCCGTCCGCGAGGAGCTGGACGACCGCGGCGAAGCCCTTCTCCCCCGCCTCCTGTGGGAGCACGAGCTCGTCGACGATTGCCGCCTCACCCCACGCGGTTGTCGCCTTCGTCGCCATCGCGGCCAACGTACACGGGGGAAGCGCGCGGAACGTGACGACTTCGTGCCGGAACCGTCACAACCGCCGGCGGCCGTCGCCGGCCACGGTCACCGGCTCCGCGTCGGGCCGCGCGGCCCGCCCGTGGGGCAGGTCGTGCCCCGACTCGTCGAGGGCGCCGGGCGTCTCCATCCGCTCCTCCTGCCGGTACGCCGCGAGCGCGATCACGTGCGCCGCGACCGGCGTCGTGAGGACGAGGAAGACGCCGATCAGCGCCGCGCGCGCGATGATCGCGCCGTCGCCGGTCACGGTCGACGCGACGAGCAGCACCACGACCCCGAGGAACACCGCCTTGCTCGCCGCGTGGAGCTCCGTGTAGACGTCCGGCATGCGGAAGACGCCGTAGACCCCGACCGTCATCACGACGACGCCGAGGAGGACGAGCGCGTCCGCGACCCAGGCGCTCACGAGAAGAGCCTCCCCTCGCTGTGGTAGCGCGCCGCGCCGATCGTCGCGACGAAGGAGAGCAGCGCGAGGACGAGCGCCGCGTCTAGGTAGTACGAGACCCGGTTCGCGTCCGAGAGCAGCACGAGCAGCGCGATCAGGATGAGGATCAGCATGTCGAGCGCGAGGATCCGCGAGAGCGACGAGCGCGCCCGGATCACGAGCCCGACGCTCACGACCAGGAGCCCGGTCATCCAGAGCGCGGCGACGTAGAAGACCGCCTCGTGCATCAGCGCGCCCGCCTCACGGGAAGACCGGCTCCTGCCAGCGGCGGTAGAATGCGTCGTGGCGCTCGCGCACGCCGTCCGGATCCGTCGCGTCGAGCACGTGCAGGTACATGAGCCCGCGCTCCCAGTCGACGTCGATGAGGAACTCACCGGGCGAGAGCGTCGCCACGAGCCCCGTGACCGCGACCCCGGTGCGCGTCCGCCTCCCCACCGGGACGGCCACGATCCCGGGCCGCTCGAGCGCGCGCACGTGCAGGACGACGAGCGCGACCGCCCAGGTGCCGCGAACGATGTCCCAGACGACGGCGGCGGCGAACGGCAGGAAGCGGACCGACCGGCGCGCGAGGTCGCGCGCGCCGAGATCGCCGCCGGAAAAGAGCACCTCGGCGAGCCCGAGCACGAGCACCGCGCCCACCACGAGGCCGATCGCCACGTCCAGGGGATCGAGGCTCGCCAGCATCAGGAGGTAGACGCCGGCCACGAGCGCGATCGCGAGCACCCGCTTCGTCACGGCGCGCTCTCCCCGGCGTCTCCGGCGAGCAGGTCGGCCGCGCCGCCCGAGAGCGCGAGCAGCGGCTCCGGCCAGATCCCGAACGCGACGACGACTCCCGCCAGCCCGAGCGTGAGCCCGCGCAGCACCGCCGGGCTCGGTTCCCTGCCGCCCGCCGACGCCTCGGGCCGCCAGAACGCGTGCTGGTAGATCTGGAACATGTAGACGAACGAGAGCGCGCCGCCGACGAAGAGCAGCACGAGGAGCGCGATCGACTCCTCCGCCACCCCGGCCTGGAAGATCGCCACCTTCCCGAAGAACCCCGCGGACGGCGGCACGCCCGCGACGGAGAACGCCCCGACGACGAACGCCGCGCCGACGAGCCAGCCCCGCAGCCCGGCCGTGAGGAAGAGGAGCGCCTTGTTCGCCGAGTTCACGACCGCGTAGACGACGGCCGCGAAGAACCCGACGCGTCCTCCGACGGCGAGCGCGACGAGGATGTAGCCGGCCTGCCCGATCGACGAGTACGCGAGCACCTCGCGCACGTCCCGGCGGGAGAGCGCCTGCATCGCCCCGTAGAGGATCGAGACAGAGCCGATCACGACGAGCGCCCGCGCGCCGAGCTCGAGCTCGGCAGGCAGGAGCGCCGCCCCGAACCGCAGCAGCCCGTAGGCCCCGATGTTCGCGAGCGCCCCGCTCAGGATCGCCGCAACCGCAGGCGTGGCGCCGACGTAGATCGGCGGTAGCCAGAAGTGGAAGGGGAAGAGCCCGAGCTTCACCCCGAACGCGACGAAGACGCCGACCGCGATCAGCATCACGGACGCCGGCTCCGCGTCCGCGAGCCGCTCCGCCGCGTCGCGCATCTCGAGCGTCCCGGTCACGTGGTAGGTACCCGCGACGGAGATGAGGAAGATGAACGACCCGAGCAGGTTCACGACCGCGAAGATGAACGCTGCCCCGATCTTCCGGCGCGCCTGGTCCCCGTAGACCGAGAGCACGTACGCCGGGATCATCGAGAGCTCGAAGAAGACGAAGAAGTTGAAGAGGTCGCCGGTCAGGAAGAGCCCCGTGAGGCCGGCGGCCATGAAGAGGACGAGCGAGGGGAACGTCCGGGAGCGCACGCCCGCGAGCACCTCGTAGAGCAGCGCCACGAGGAGCACCGCGCTCGAGAGGACGGCGAAGATGATGCCGAGCTCGTCGGCGGCGAGCGTGATCCCGACGCCACGCGGCCAGTTGCCGGTGACGAGCTCCTGCCGGCCGTCCTCCGTGACCCGCGCGCCGAGCGCTGCGAGGCCGGCGACGTTCGCGCCGAGCACGGCCACCGCCGCCCAGCCGACGAAGCGGCGCCGCCCGTCGAGAAGCGCGAGGAGCGCCGCCCCCAGCCAGACGACCGCGAGCGGGAGGACGAGGAGGGTCACGGCGAGATCTCCTCCCGCTCGAGCTCGCGCTCGCGCCGGACCTCCTCGCGCGAGAGCTCGTCCAGGTCGACGCTCTCGTGCGACGTGTAGACCCGGTAGGCGATCGCGAGGAGGAGCGCGGTCACGGCGAAGCCGATCACGATCGCGGTCAGCGCCATCGCCTGCACGAGCGGGTCGCTCAGCCGGTCGTCCGGCAAGGGATGGATCGGCGCCGCGCCGCGCGAGAGCCCGGAGCCGATCAGGGCGAGGATCGCCGCGTTCGAGATCATCACCATCCCGACGACGACCCGGAAGAGGTCGGCCTTCAGCATGAGGAACGCGCCGGTGCCGAAGAGCACGGCGACGACCCCGGAGAAGAGGAGTATCACCAGTCCCCCTTCCGCACGCGGGCCGCGTAGTCGAGCGAGCCGACGACCACGCCGAGCACGAGCGCGAAGACGCCCACGTCGAAGGCGACGGCGCTGATCAGCTCGAGCGTCCCGAGCTTCACGACCTGCTCCTCGGGCGGCGGCCGGTGAGTAAACGGCGGGTCGCCGGCGAGGAGCGGCGCGAAGCCGACGACGAGCGCGACGAGCAGCCCGGAGACGGCCACCGCGAACGCGCGCCGCACGGGCAGGACGCGGTGCGTGGCGCGGGCGCCGAAGGCGGCGAAGAGGAGCAGGACGCCGAGCCCGGCCACGACGCCGGCCGCGAACCCGTCCCCAACGTCGGCGTAGCCCTTGACGAGGATCGCCGCCGCGACGGCGAACGCCGGCGCGACGAGCAGCCGCGCGACCGTCTCCGTGAGAATCGTCCTCACGTCGTCCTCCCCCGCCGCAGGAGCGTCGCGATCCCGAGGAGCGCGACCGCGAGGACGGTGATCTCCCCGAGCGTGTCCAGGCCGCGGAAGTCGGCGAGGATCACGGTCACGACGTCGCTCCCGTGCGCGTCAGGCGCGAGCCGGACGTGGTCGCCCGCGACGCTCGCCTCGGGCGCGGGACGCGAGAGCGCGCTCCAGACGACGAGGAACGCGACGGCGCCGGAGAAGAGCCCGATGAGCGGGTCACGCCAGCGCCGGCTGCGGCTCGTCTTCAAGCGCGCCTCCCGGCGGAGCACCTCGCGCGGCAGGAGCGCGAAGACGCCGAGGAAGAGGAGCGCGACGATCGTCTCGACGAGCACGGCGACGAGCGCCACGTCGGGCGCGCCCGAGAAGGCGTACGCGACGGCGAGGCTGAAGCCGAGCGCCGAGAGGACGAGCACGAGCGTCAGGTGCAGCCGCGTCATCGCCGTCGCGAGCGCGGCGAGCGTGGCCACGACGAGGACGAGGACGAGCCCGATGTCCGCGGTGCCGATCGAGCCCGGGTCGTAGCCGCCGGTCGGCGTGACCCAGATCCCGAGCAGGACGAGGATCCCGGCGGGCACGAGGACCGAGGCGACGCGCGTTCGCAGGTCGCGCACCTCCACGTCGTGGATCCGGTCGGAGAGGAGGTTCAGGCCGCGGAGCGCGCCGCGGTAGAGCCGCTCGGGCCCGCCCCGCTCGCCCAGCTCGGCGACCGCGCGCGCGGCCGGCGCCCACCTCGCGCGCGTGAAGAAGAGCGCCGCGCCGAGCGCGTACGTCGCGAGCGCGAGCAGGTTCACCGCGCGCGCGTCGAGGTGGTACGCGGGCTCGGCGGGCGCCGGGGCGCCGAGCGTCGCCTCCCCGGCGGCCGCGGCCAGGCGCGCGAGCGGCTCGACGACGATCCCGCCCGCGAGGACGAGCCCGCCGAGCAGGACGACCGGCCAGACGAGCGCGACCGGGACGGCGCGCGCCGTCCCCTGCGGCGGGCCGAGGAAGATCGAGACCCAGAACCGTGCGACGTACGCGAGCGTGAGCGCCGCGGAGCCGACCGCGACCGCCGCCCAGGGTGACCCGCGCTCGAGCGCGGCGGCGAAGAGGAGCTCGTCCTTGAAGAACCCGACCGTGAGCGGGAGCGCGGCGAGGCCGGCGGCGGCGAGACCGCTCCCGACGGCGAGCGCGCGGTGCGTCCGCGCGAGCCCGCCGACGCGCGAGAGCCGGTCGTCGCGGCCCGCCTCCGCGGCCGCGCCGGCCGTGAGGAAGAGCGCGCTCTTCATGAGCGCGTGCGCGAGCACGTAGAACGACGCGCCGACCGCGCCCTTCGCCCCGCCGAGGCCGAGCATGAACGTCACGTAGCCGTACTGCGCGATCGTCGAGTACGCGAGCACCTGCTTCATCGCGTCGCGCGTGAGCGCGAGGATCCCGCCGACCGCCATCGACGCGATCCCCGTCCAGAGCAGCAGGTCGAGCAGGATTCCGCTCGTCTGGATGAGCGGGTAGAAGCGCCCGAGCAGGAAGACGCCCGCCGCGACCATCGCGGCCGAGTGGAGGTACGCGGAGACCGGCGTCGGAGCGACCATCGCGCGCGGCAGCCAGAAGTGAAGCGGCACCTGCGCGCTCTTTGCGAGCCCGGCTACCGCGACGAGCGCGCCGGCCGTCGTGACGAGCGCGCCCGGCTCGGCCGCCTGGAAGAGGAGCGGCAGCGAGAACGTCCCGTACTCGTCGTAGAGGAGCACGGCCGCGACGAGCAGGAGCACCGCGCTGATCCCGGTGACGAGCAGCGCCATGAGCGCGTTCGCGCGCGCGTCGCGGCGGTGGCTGTCGTAGCCGATCAAGAAGTACGACGCGACCGCGGTCAGGTCCCAGAAGACGAAGAGGAGGATCGCGTCCTGCGCGGTTACGAGGCCGACCATCGAGACGAGGAAGAGCAGGAGGAACGCGTAGAAGCGCGGCTCGTCGGCGGGGCCCCGGCCCTCGTGCTCGAGGTGGAGCGGCAGGTAGCGGGTCGAGTAGGCGAAGACGAGGAAGCCGATCCCGGCGGCGAGGAGCGCGTAGAGGGCGGCGAGGCCGTCGAGCTCGAACGCGAGGCGGAGGTCGAGCGCCGGCGCCCAGGCGACGTCGACGCTCCCGCCGCCGTTCAGCCAGAGGGCGAGGATCGCGACGAACCCGCCGCCGGAGACGACGAGTGAGAGGGCCCGGACGAGGCCCGCGGCGGAGCGGAGCCCGCTCAGCGGCGCCGCGCGGGCGCGCGGAGGCGATCGGCCGCGCGGGCGCGGCTCGTGTGGGCGCGGATGTCGTGCTCCCGGCTCGTCATGCGGTGTTGCGGCCCCGGTCGCCCATCATGCCGGTCCGGCGCCGGCCGTGCGGAGCCTCTCACCGCCGCGTGCCGCCGGGCCCGTCCGCGCGACACGGCCTAGCGCGAGAACGTGTCGCAAACGCCGGGATCGCCGCTCTGGTAGCCGGTCGTGAACCACCGCTGGCGCTCTTCGGCCGAGCCGTGCGTCCACGTCTCCGGGTTCACCTGGCCCTGCGTCCGCTCCTGGATCCGGTCGTCGCCGACCGCGGCCGCGGCGTCGAGCCCGCGGGCGATGTCGTCGTCCGTGAGCTCGGCGATGAAGCCCGTGTCGACCGCGTTGTTGGCCCAGACGCCCGCGTAGCAGTCCGCCTGGAGCTCGACCGCGACCGCGTCGCTCCCCGGCCCCGTGTCGCCGCTCCGCGCCCGGCCGAGCACTCCGGTCAGGTTCTGTACATGATGGCCGTACTCGTGCGCGAGCACGTAGGCCTCCGCGAAGGGCCCGCCGCGCGCGCCGAGCTGCGACTCGAGCGTCTGGAAGAAGCCGAGGTCGAGGTAGATCTGCGCGTCGCGCGGGCAGTAGAACGGCCCGACCTGGCTCGTCGCACCGCCGCAGCCGGTCTGCGTGGAGCCCTCGAAGACGACCGTGTCCGCCTCCCGGTACTCGCCCTCGCCGAACTGGCCGTCCCAGTACGCCTGGATCGAGTTGACCGTCCCGACGATCCGGCAGTCGCGCTGCTCGTTCGCGTCCTCGCCGGTCTGACACTCGCTGAGCGGCTCCCCCTCCTGGACGGACGGCGCGCCGCTTCCCGTGCCGAGGTCGACCGGGGTCCCGGTGATGAGCGAGAGGACGACGAGGACGAGCAGCCCGATGCCGCCGCCGCCGACCGCGAGGCCGCCCATTCCGCGGCCGCGCCGCTGCACCTGCGAGGGGTCGAGCCTCGCTCCCTTTCGGAACCGCATCCGGGCGGGATTCTCCCACCGAGAGCCGGAACGCCAAACCGGAGAACCGCCGATCGTCGCGGCGGAGCGTGGCTACAGGCGGCGGACCGGGTCGCCGCGGCGGACGACGCCGGGGCGCACGACGCGCGCGTACATCCCGCGCAGGCGCAGCGGCCGCCCCGCTTTCCCGTTCACGAACCGGATCGCCGCGGGCCCGAAGCGCTCGGTGAACTTCGCGCAGCCGGTGTGGAGCTCGTCCGTCACCTCGAGCTCCGCCGTGCCGACCGCGAGCCGCGTCCCCGACGGGAGGTTCTCGACGCTCAGGTCGAGGTCGACGCAGAGCTGGTCGCCGGCCAGCGCCCAGCCGTCGCGAGAGGGGGCGACGAGCTCGAGGACCCGGGCGTTCATGAGCGTGAGCTGCCGGCCGGGATGCGCCGCGCCGTCCGCCCAGCGGTCGCCGACGAGGCCGCGCTCGACGTCGAGCTCGCCCTCCTCCAGCACCTCGCGCTCGTTCTCGGCCGGGCGGCGGACGATCAGCTCGACGGTGCCCTCCGCCCGCGGCGCCGCGCGGACCCGCTCCAGCCCGGCCTCGAGCTCCGCCGCGGTCGCGTGCGTCATCCCGCGAGCTCCGCGGCCGCCTCGGCGAAGACCTCGGTGTGCCGGTCGACGTCCGCCTCGGTCGTGGCCGGCGCCATGAGCGCCATGTTGTGGAACGGCGTGAGCAGGATCCCGCGGTTCAGCGCGTAGAGGTGGATCAGCCGGTCGAGCAGCCCGTCGGCGCCCGCCGCGGCGTCCGAGCCGGTCACCGGGCGCTCGGCGCGGAAGAGATACTCGACGCGGCAGCCGAGCCGCGTCACGTGCCAGGGAAGCCCGTGCGCGTCGATCGCGTCCTGGACGCCGCGCTCGAACCGCTCGCCGAGCTCGATCATCCGCGCGAACGCCTCATCCGTCAGCACGTGCTCGAGCGTCGCCTGCACCGCGGCGAGCGAGAGGACGTTGCCCGCGAGCGTGCCGCCTATCCCGCCGACGTCCGACTCGTCGCGGTCGATCGACGCCTCGACGCGCGCCGCGACCTCCTCGGAGAACCCGTACGCCGCGGACGGGATCCCGCTGCCGATCGCCTTCCCCACGGTGAGGACGTCCGGCTCGAGCCCATGCGCCCGCGTGAACCCGCCCGGCCCGGCGCAGAGCGTGTGCGTCTCGTCGATCACGAGGAGCGTCCCGGTCTCGCGGGTCGCGCCGCGCAGCGCCTCGTGGAAGCCGGGCTCCGCGTGGACGATCCCGATGTTCGTGAGCGCCGGCTCCGTCAGGACGCACGCCACGTCGCCGTGGGCGAGCTCGCGCTCGAGCGCCTCGACGTCGTTCCACTCGACCATGCGCGTCGTCTCGTCGAGCGGGACCGGCCGGCCGATCGCCCCCTCCCGCTCGACGACGCGGCCGTCGCGGAGCGTCGCGAACGTCTCGTCGACCGTGCCGTGGTAGCACCAGTTGAAGACGAGCACCTTCGGCCGGCCGGTCACGTGGCGCGCGATGCGGACGACGAAGCGGTTCGCGTCGGTCGCCGTGAGCGCGAACTGCCAGCGCGGAAGGCCGAAGCGCCGCGTCAGCTCCTCGCCGACGACGAGCGCCGCCTCCGACGGGAGCATGAGCGTGATCCCGCGCGCCGCCTGCTCGGCGACCGCGCGCACGACGGGCTCGGGCGCGTGGCCGGTCATCGCGCCGGTGTCCCCGAGGCAGAAGT
>JAICNY010000211.1 GCA_025930955.1 Thermoleophilia bacterium | reverse complement strand
GAGCTCGGCCGGGGTCGCCTCGGCGATCCCCTTCGCGAACTCCTCCCCGTTCGCCCCGACGAGCACGACTCCGTCGCCCGACCCGAACGCCGCACCGCCCGCGCGACCGCCCTCCTCGACGAGCTCGGCCCCCGGCGACCCGGGCGCCGCCGAGTAGACGCCCTCCACCTCCGTGAGCAGGACGAGCAGCCTGGCCCGCGCGAGCACCGCCACCTGGGCGGCGAGCGAGTCGTTGTCGCCGAACGTGATCTCGTCCGTCGCGGTCGCGTCGTTCTCGTTCACGATCGGGACAGCGCCGAGCCGGAAAAGCTCCACGATCGCGTTGCGAACGTTCACGTACGCCGTCCGCTCCGCGAGGTCGGCCGCGGTCAGGAGCACCTGCGCGACCGCGAGCTTCTCCGGCGCGAGCGCCGTCTCCCAGGCCTTCTGGAGCCGCGACTGACCGAGCGCCGAGGCCGCCTGGAGCCGGGGAACCGCCCGCGGGCGGCGCTCGAGCCCGAGTCGGGAAAGCCCGAGCGCGATCGCGCCGCTCGACACGACGCAGACGGGCGTCCCGGCGCGCACGAGCTCTGCGATCTCGCGGGCCCGCGCGCGGAGCAGCGAGCGCCGCACCGTCCCGCCCGGCCCGGCGACGAGCGTCGTCCCGAGCTTGACGACGACCGGCCGCATCAGCGCCGCTGCGTTCCGTCCCCCACGATCCGGTACTGCCGGAGCCAGAGGTCGCGGTAGCTCACGGGGCCGCGCGGGCCGGGGACGGAGTCCACGTTGATCCCGGTCTCGGGCGCGCCGAGCAGCTCGTAGCCGTCGGCGAAGCGCGTGGGCGCGTGCCAGAAGGCGGCCGAGCCGCGGTAGCCGTCGAGGAACCGCCCGGCGGCCGACTCGTCCTCGGCCACGATCCCGGCCGCAAGCCCGGACGTCTCGCCGTTCGCGATCGCGAGCGCGTCGTCGAGGCCGTCCACGAGCTCGACCGTCGCCGTCGAGACCCGGTCGGCGTCGTTCGCCCACTCGTAGCCGAGCCGCCCGTCGTGGCGCGCGAGCCCGGCCGCCTCCGCCGCGCGCGGCCCGCCGACGGGGTCGACGCCGCGGGCGCGGAGCGCGCCGAGCAGGTCGTCGAGCAGCCCGCGCGCCCCCTCGTCCACGAGGAGGAGGTTGAGCCGGTTGCAGACGCCGAGCCGGTCGAGGCTCGCGTCGACGAGCGCGAGCGCGCGCTCCCGGTCGGCCGACCCGTGCACGTAGAGGACGCCGCCGCCCTCCGCATGCGCGAGCGTCCGCACCCCGTTCTCCGCCGCGAGCCGTGCGAGCGCCGCGGTCGTCTCCCCGCTTCCGCGCAGGACGACGAGCGGGACGACGTGCGGGAGGGAGACGAGGATCCGGGCGCCCTCGCGCTCCGGTGAGCGGACGAGCCCGACCGCCTCGGGCGGGAGCTCCGCGCGCTCGAGCGCCGGGCGGAGCACCTCGTCCACGAGCACCGTCACCGTGCCGAGCGCGGCGCCGCCGGTGCGCAGGACGGCCGCGTTCAGGCTCTTCAGGAGCTGACCCGCGACGTCGAGCGCGACGTTCGGCCGCGCCTCGAAGTTCGCGCCGACCGTACCGATCGGGACGCGCCGCTCGCTCACGCGCAGGCCGTTCTCGAGCGTCCACGAGTCGACCTCCCGCTCGAGCGGCGGCAGCGCCGCGGTCGCCTCGAGCTGCTCCGCGAGCGAGTCGACCCGGGCCTCGTCGAGGCGCAGCCGGTCGAGCATGCCCTCGTCGAGGCGCCCCTCCGCCGCCTCGCAGTCTCCGCGGTTCGCGTCGAGCACCGCGCCCCGGCGCTCGCGCACGAGGGCGGCCGCGGCGGCGAGCGCCTCGCCGACAGGCTCGTCCGCGAGGAGCGGGGCGGCGCGCGCGGCGGCGGCCGCCTCGGCCTCGACGATCGCACGCAGGTCACTCCCGCCCACGGGGCGAGCCTACCGCTCCACCCGCGTCAGCTCCTGCGGATGCGGGCCCAGCGGACGACCGCCGGCCCGACGGCGAGCCAGGCGAGGACGAGCGGCCAGAGGTGCCCGCGGAAGACGTTGTAGTCGGCGAGGAGCTCGCCCCACGTCTTGCCGTCGCCCCAGTGGCCGAACGCGAACTCGAACGCGACCGTGAGGACGAGCCAGACGGCGCCCACGAGGAAGGCCGTCCGGAGCGTCGGGAGCGGCCAGCGGCGCTCGAGCAGCGCGAAGTAGAGCGCGAAGAGCGCCACGGCGACCGCGGTCGAGATCTGGTGCGCCGTGAGGTCGCCGACGCTGTCCGCGTAGACGAGCTCGCGGGTCACGCCGTTCGCGATCCCGATCACCGGGCCGCCGAGCCAGGCGAGCAGCCACCTCCGAGCGGTCGGGTCGAAGCGCAGGAAGCGCCGCGCCGGCCGGGGAAGGCGATACGCCGCGGTGGTCATGGCGTCAGCGTGCCCGTCCGGGCGCGCGTCGGCATCGGCGTCCGCGCGGAGCCCGGCTTCGGGTTTTCCGTCACCCGCGCCCGCTAGGGTCGCCGCGGATGAGCCGCGACGCCGCGCCCGCCGAGGAGCCGGCCTTCGCGCCTGCGGGCTTCGACGCGCTTCCGCCGCCGGCGATGGCCCGCAAGGCCGAGGACGTGGGCGTCGCGAAGGCGACGATGGCGACCGCCTCCCTCTTCGCGCTCGCCGTCCTCGCCGGCGCGTTCATCGCGCTCGGCGCGCTCTTCGCCACGACCGCGATGGCGGGCGGAGGCGAGCTCCCATATGGCGTGCAGCGGTTGCTCGGCGGGGTGACGTTCTCGCTCGGCCTCATCCTCGTCGTCGTCGCGGGCGCCGAGCTCTTCACCGGGAACAACCTCGTGGTCATGGCGTGGGCGAGCGGCCGCGTGGCCACCAGACGCCTGCTCGCCGGCTGGGCGGTGGTCTACGCGGGGAACTTCGTCGGCGCCGTCGGCACGGCCGCGCTCGTGTACGTGGGCCGCCAGCAAGAGTTCGGCGGCGGCGCGGTCGGCGAGCAGGCGCTCGCGATCGCGGAGGCGAAGCTCGGGCTCGGCTTCGTGCAGGCGGTCGCCCTCGGCGCGCTCTGCAACGCGCTCGTCTGCCTCGCCGTCTGGCTCACGTACAGCGCCCGCACGACGACCGACCGGATCCTCGCGGTCGTCCCGCCGATCGCGGCGTTCGTCGCGGTCGGCTTCGAGCACAGCGTCGCGAACATGTACTTCATCCCGTTCGCGCTCCTCGTGGAGCGGGACGCCGCGTTCGCGGCGGACGGGCTCGGCTGGGACGCGTTCCTCCTCGACAACCTCCTGCCCGTCACGATCGGGAACGTCCTCGGCGGCGCGGTGATGGTCGGCGCCGTCTACTGGTTCGTGTACCTGCGCCCCGCGCGCGGCGCCGG
>JAICNY010000241.1 GCA_025930955.1 Thermoleophilia bacterium | reverse complement strand
GATCTCCGCGCCGGTCGGGGTCTCGAGGTCCACTGTGGAGCTCGGCGCGACGACGACGAAGGGCAGCCCGTGGTGGGCGGCGAGGACGGCCAGCGCGTAAGTGCCGACCTTGTTCGCCGTGTCGCCGTTCGCAGCGATCCGGTCGGCGCCCGTCAGGACGTGCGTCACCTCGCCGCGTGCCATGAGCGCGCCCGCCGCCGCGTCCGCGATCACCGCGTGCGGCACGCCGGCGCGGTCGAGCTCCCACGCGGTGAGGCGCGCGCCCTGGAGAAGCGGACGCGTCTCGTCCACGAGGACGCTCTGGACGAGCCCGGCCTGGAACGCGCGCCGGATCGCGCCGAGCGCGGTGCCGTACCCGCCGGTCGCGAGGCCGCCGGTGTTGCAATGCGTGAGCGGCCGCGAGCCGGCGTCGAAGAGCGCGAGCGCGTGCTCGGCCATGCGGCGGCAGCGGTCGACCTCCTCGCGGTGCAGCTCCCCCGCGCGCGCGGCGAGGACCGCCGGGTCGTCGCCCGCGGCCTCGAGCTCCCGGATCGCCCACGCGAGGTTCACGGCGGTCGGGCGCGACGCGGCGAGGGTCCGAGCGGCATCTGCGAGGTCCTCCCCGCGGGCTGCCGCGGCCGCGTAGCCGTACGCCGCCGCGACGCCGATCGCGGGCGCGCCGCGCACGGCGAGCGTGCGGATCGCGTCCGCGAGCTCGGCGGTCGTGCGGCAGACGAGCTCGGCCTCCTCCGCGGGAAGCCTCCGCTGGTCGAGGAGCACGACCGCGTCCCCCTCGAGCCGCGCGATCTGCTCGGGCCGGAGGTCTACGTCCCTTCGTCCCACGAGGCGAGGTACTTGGCCTGCTCCTCGGTGAGACGATCGATGTCCACGCCCATCGTCTCGAGCTTCAAGCGGGCGATCTCGCGGTCGATCTCGTCCGGCACGACGTAGACCTTCGGCTCGAGGTTGTCGGCGTTCCCGACGACGTGCTCGGCCGCGAGGGACTGGTTCGCGAAGCTCATGTCCATGACCGCCGCAGGGTGGCCCTCGGCGGCCGAGAGGTTGACAAGCCGCCCGTCCGCGATCAGGTAGACGGTGCGGCCGTCGGCCAGGTCGTAGGCGACGACGTTCTCGCGCTGCGGTCGCTGCCCGGTCGAGAGCTCCTCGAGCGCCGGGATGTCGATCTCGACGTTGAAGTGGCCCGTGTTCGAGAGGATCGCGCCGTCCTTCATCCGCTCGATCGCGCCGCGCGAGATCACGTGCTTGTCGCCCGTCGCGGTGCAGAAGATGTCGCCGACCTCGGCCGCGCGCTCGATCGGGAGCACCTCGAAGCCGTCCATGAGCGCCTCGAGGGCGCGCATCGGGTCGACCTCGGTGACGATCACGTGCGAGCCCATCCCGCGGGCGCGCATCGCGACGCCGCGCCCGACCCAGCCGTAGCCGGAGACGACGAAGCGCTTCCCCGCGAGGAGGATGTTCGTCGCCCGGATGATCCCGTCGATCGTCGACTGGCCGGTGCCGTAGCGGTTGTCGAAGAGGTGCTTCGTCTTCGCCTCGTTCACGGCGACGATCGGGAACGCGAGCTCGCCCTGCGCCTCGAGCGCGCGGAGGCGGATGACGCCGGTCGTCGTCTCCTCCGTGCCGCCGATGATGTCCCCGAGCCCGTCGCGGCGATCCTTGTGGAGGACGCCGATCACGTCGGCGCCGTCGTCCATCGTGATGTGGGGCCTGTGGTCGACCGCGGCGGTGATGTGGCTGTAGTACGTCGCGTCGTCCTCGCCGCGGATCGCGAACACGGGGATCCCGTACTCCTGGACGAGCGCCGCGGCGACGTCGTCCTGGGTGGAGAGCGGGTTCGAGGCGCAGAGCACCATGTCGGCGCCGCCGGCCTTGAGCGTGCGCGCGAGGTTGGCGGTCTCCGAGGTGACGTGCAGGCAGGCGGAGACCCGGTAGCCGTCGAGCGGCCTCTCCCGCTCGAAGCGCTCCCGGATCGCGGCGAGGACCGGCATGTTCCGGTCGGCCCACTCGATGCGGGCAACGCCGCTCGGCGCGAGCGCGAGATCCTTGACGTCGTGCTTCGGTGCCGTCGCCGCCACGGGCGGGAGTCTACTGACGAGCGCCGGGCCGTGCGAAGGTCGGCGGGCGACTTTGTGCCGTCGCGGGCGGGGTTCCGTCACGGTCCGGCGCCGCTCCCGGAGCGGCACGGCGGCGCTTTGTGCCCATGCCGCACAAGTGGACTATGTGACAGCCGCGGGTGCGTCCGTTCCTGCCGTGCCTGCAGCCGCACGGCCGGGTGCCCGGCACCGGACGATGGCCACCGGGGATGCGGCCCCTGTGGCCGCGTTGGACGAGGTCAGGCGCCG
>JAICNY010000135.1 GCA_025930955.1 Thermoleophilia bacterium | reverse complement strand
TCGGGCCATCCCGACCCGGAGGCGGCGGCCGCCGAGGGGCTCCCGCCGCACCTCGGCCTCATCCGCTCGACGGACGGCGGCGAGACGTGGGAGACCGTCTCGCTCCCGGGCGAGGCCGACTTTCACGCCCTGCGCGCGTACGGGGAGTTGCTCTACGGCTTCGACGCCTCGAACGGGCGCCTGCTTGCGAGCACGGACGGCGGCGACACGTGGGAGGAGCGCGAGCTGCCCGGCCTCCTCGCCGACGTCGTCGCCGACCCGGCCGACCCGGAGCGCCTCGTCGCGGCGGGCGAGCGGGGAATCGTCCGCTCGGAGGACGGCGGCCGCTCGTGGCGCGTGCTCGAGCGGCGGATCGGCCTGCTCGCGTGGCCCGAGGGCGGGCCGGTCTAC
This sequence comes from Thermoleophilia bacterium, assembly GCA_025930955.1. Lineage (GTDB taxonomy): Bacteria > Actinomycetota > Thermoleophilia > Gaiellales > Gaiellaceae > JAICNY01. The sequence goes on along the minus strand of JAICNY010000135.1, from coordinate 7,904 downwards.
CTCGTGGACGCCGAGGGCGCGATCCACGCGTCGGAGGACGGCCGCCGCTGGCGCCGCGTCGGCGAGGTGGGCGAGCCCCCTGCCGCGCTCGCCGCGGCCGGGCCGCGCGCGCTCTGGTTCGCGGGCCACGACGGCGACCTCCTCCGCTCGGAGGACGGTGGCCGGACATGGACGCCGTTCGCGTCCTTCTGAGCCGCGCCCGCCCGGGGCGGTGCGAACCGAGCTAGTAACACAGTGTTACTAGCTCACGGGCCCCGCCGCGCGGCCCGCGGCTTCGGTCGCGGCGCGTAGGCGTCGGGCTGGCGCGTCGTCGAGCCGGCCGCGCTCGAGCCGCCACCTCCAGTTGCCGGACGGCTTGCCGGGGGTGTTCATCCGCGCCTCGCTCCCGAGGCCGAGCACGTCCTGCGCTGGAAGGATCGCCGTCCGCGCCCGCGAGCCGAGCGCGAGCTCGCAGAGCTCCCATGCGGGGTCGACGCCGGGCAGGCCGGTCGCGTGGCGCGCCTCCTCCGAGAGCGACCGCCACCAGCCGAGCGCCGTGTCGTGGTCGTGCGTGCCCGTGTAGACCACCGCGTGGCGGCGGTGGTTCTCGGGACGGTGCGGGTTCCGCGCTCCGCCGGCGAAGCCGAACTGGAGCACGACCATCCCGGACAGGCCCAGCCGGTCGCGCAGCCGCTCGACCGCCGGCGTGATGACCCCGAGGTCCTCGGCGACGAGCGGCAAGTCTCCGAGCTCGCGCCGCACCGCCCGGAAGAGCTCCTCGCCCGGCCCCCGCCGCCACCGGCCGTCCTTCGCCGTTCGCGCGCCGGCGGGTACGGCCCAGTACGAGACGAACCCGCGGAAGTGGTCGATCCGCGCCGCGTCGACGAGCGAGAGCACGCGCCGGGCGCGCTCGATCCACCACCGGTAACCCTCGGCGCGGTTCGCCCGCCAGTCGTAGAGCGGGTTGCCCCAGAGCTGGCCCACGTCGCTGAACGGGTCGGGAGGCGCGCCCGCGACCTCGCCCTCGGCGAAGAGCTCCGGGTGCGCGACGTGGTCGGCGCCGCCGCGCGCGACGTAGATCGGCAGGTCGCCGAGGATGGAGATCCCGCGCGCGCGCGCGTACGCGCGAAGCGCCTGCCACTCGCGCTCGAAGCGCACCTGGTCGGCGAGCGCGCCGTCGCCGGCGTACTGCGCCCAGTCGTCCGCCCACGCGCCCTCGCGCCGGCGGAACGCCCGCTCCTCCCGCGCCGAGACGGGCGCCGACGGGTCGGCGAGGAGCGCCGGCGAGCCCGCGAACGCCGACGGCGAGGTGTACGGCGAACGCCCTTCTCCGGTCGGCCCGAGCGGCAGCACCTGCCACCACCGCTGCCCCGCCGCCGCGAGCCAGTCGACGAACCGGTATGCCTCGCCGTCCAGTCGGCTCGACGGAAGGGACGTCGGATGCAGCAGGATTCCCGCCGAGCGCATCCCGCGTGTGTACCCGAACCGACGCGGATAGGACAGGACACAGAACATGGCGACCCCCCGGACGGCACCGCCGCGCATCCAGATCGCGAGCCTCTGGCCCGAGCTCGCGTGCGGCCGCTACCCGGTGAAGCGCACGCGGGGCTCGACGGTCGAGGTCTGGGCGGACGTCTTCCGCGACGGCCACGAGACGCTCGGTGCGGTGGTCCGCTACCGGGCGCCCCGCGCGCGACGCTGGCGCGAGGCGCCGATGCGCCACGTCGGCGCCGACCGCTGGACGGCCGCCTTCGACGTCGACGGGCTCGGCCGCTGGGCCTTCCAGATCGAGGCGTGGGTCGACCGCGTCGCGACGTGGCAGGACGAGCTGCGCCGCAAGCACGAGGCCGGCCAGACGGAGCTCGCCGGCGAGCTCTCCGAGGGCGCCGCGCTGCTCGGCGTCGAGCGCCTCACGCTCGCCGAGGGCCTTGCCGCCGAGACGGGCGACCGCTCGGAGGTCACGCGCTCCGAGACCCGCGAGGTGGACGTCGACCGCGAGCTCGCCACCTTCGGCTCCTGGTACGAGCTCTTCCCCCGCTCGTGGGGCGGCCTCGCCGGCGTGGCGGAGATCGTCCCCGAGCTCGCCGAGCTCGGCTTCGACGTCGTCTACCTCCCGCCCGTCCATCCGATCGGCGAGACGAACCGCAAAGGAAAGAACAACGCGCTCACCGCGCGCAGAGGAGATCCCGGCAGCCCGTGGGCGATCGGCTCCTCGGCGGGCGGCCACACGGCGCTCGAGCCGTCGCTCGGGACGTTCGACGACTTCGGGCGCCTCGTCGCCGCCGCCCGCGAGCACGACATGGAGGTCGCGCTCGACTTCGCGATCCAGTGCTCGCCCGACCACCCCTGGCTCGAGGAGCACCCGGACTGGTTCCACCGCCGCCCCGACGGGACGCTGAAGTACGCCGAGAACCCGCCGAAGAAGTATCAGGACATCTACAACGTCAACTTCGACTCGCCCGACTGGCGGGCGCTCTGGGAGGCGCTCCGCGACGTCGTCCTCTTCTGGGTCGAGCGCGGGGTCACGGTCTTCCGCGTCGACAACCCGCACACGAAGCCGCTCCCGTTCTGGGAGTGGCTCATCCGCGAGGTGCGCGGGGAGCATCCCGAGGTCGTGTTCCTCTCCGAGGCGTTCACGCGCCCGGCGATGATGCAGACGCTCGCGCTCGCCGGGTTCGGCCAGAGCTACACGTACTTCACGTGGCGCACGACGAAGGCAGAGCTCACCGAGTACATCGTCGAGCTGTCGCACTCGCTCCGGCCGCAGTACTTCCGCCCCAACTTCTTCGTCAACACGCCCGACATCCTCACGGAGGAGCTCCAGCGCGGCGGCCTGCCCGCGTTCGCGGCGCGCGCGGTGCTCGCGGCGACGCTCTCGCCGAGCTGGGGGATCTACTCCGGCTTCGAGCACGGCGAGAACGTGCCGGCGGGGGAGGGGAGCGAGGAGTACCTGAACTCGGAGAAGTACGAGGTGAAGGAGCGCCGGCTCGACGGGCCGCTCCTGCCGCTCATCGGGCGGCTGAACCGCATCCGGCGCGAGAACCCCGCCTTCCGGCGGATCGACAACGTCACGTTTCTCGAGACGGAGAACGACCGCCTGATCGCCTACGCGAAGCGCGAGGGCCGTAACGTCGTCGTGACGTGCGTGAACCTCGACCACTTCGCGCCGCAGGAGGGCGTCGTCGTCATCCCGGCCGAGCTCGGGCTGCCGCCGGCGTTCCGCGCCCGCGAGCTGCTCACGGACGCGACGTTCGACTGGCGGATCGGACGGAACTACGTCCGCCTCGACCCCGCCGCGCCGGCCCACGTCCTGCGCATCCCCGCCTAGCGTGAGCGCCGAGCCTCGCCACTGGTTCGAGTCGAACCCGCTGTGGTTCAAGACGGCCGTCTTCTACGAGATCCACGTGCGCGGGTTCTTCGACGGCTCAGACGACGGGAGCGGCGACTTCCGCGGCCTGTCCGAGAAGCTCGACTACCTGCAGTGGCTCGGGATCGACTGCGTGTGGCTCCTCCCGTTCTATCCCTCGCCGCTGCGCGACGGCGGCTACGACATCGCGGACTTCGGCGGCGTGCACCCCGACTACGGGACGACGGAGGACTTCCGCGCGTTCGTCGAGGCGGCGCACGAGCGCGGGATCCGCGTGATCGCCGACCTCGTCATGAACCACACGTCGAGCGACCACCCCTGGTTCCAGGAGGCGCGGCAGGGCCGCGACAACCCGAAGCACGACTGGTACGTCTGGGCCGACGACGAGGAGCGCTACGCGGACGCGCGGATCATCTTCCTCGACACCGAGACCTCGAACTGGACGTGGGACCCGGCGTGCGAGCGCTACTACTGGCACCGGTTCTTCTCCCACCAGCCCGACCTGAACTACGAGAACCCCGAGGTGCAGGAGGCGATGCTCGACGTCCTGCGCTTCTGGCTCGACCTCGGGCTGGACGGGTTCCGGCTCGACGCCGTCCCGTACCTCTACGAGGAGGAGGGGACGAGCGGCGAGAACCTCCCTGCGACGCACGAGTTCCTGAAGCGCGTGCGCGCGGAGGTGGACGCCCACTACGACGACCGTGTGCTCCTCGCCGAGGCGAACCAGTGGCCCGAGGACGTCGTCGACTACTTCGGCGACGGCGACGAGTGCCACATGGCCTTCCACTTCCCGGTCATGCCGCGGATGTTCATGGCCGTGCGGCGCGAGGAGGCACGGCCGATTCTCGACATCCTCCGCAACACGCCCGCGATCCCGGACACGTGCCAGTGGGGCCTCTTCCTTCGCAACCACGACGAGCTGACGCTCGAGATGGTCACCGACGAGGAGCGCGACTACATGTACGCCGAGTACGCGAAGGAGCCGCGCATGCGCCTGAACCTGGGGATCAGGCGCCGGCTCGCGCCGCTCCTCGACAACTCGCGGGACGAGATCGAGCTCCTGACGGCGATCCTCTTCTCGCTCCCGGGCAGCCCGGTCCTCTACTACGGGGACGAGATCGGGATGGGCGACAACGTCTACCTCGGCGACCGTGACGGGGTTCGGACTCCGATGCAGTGGACAGGCGACCGGAACGGAGGCTTCTCGCGTGCGGACTTCGCACAGCTCTTCCTGCCCCCGCTCATGGATCCCGTGTACGGATATCAGGCCGTGAACGTCGAGTCACAGCTCCGGCAACCGCATTCGCTTCTCCGCTGGGTCCAGCGCTTCGTCGGGCTGCGGAAGGCGCATCCGGTCTTCGGCCTCGGCTCGTTCGAGGCGCTCCTCCCGGAGAACCCGAGAATCTTCGCGCACATCCGCACGTACGAGGAGGACGTCATCCTCTGCGTCCACAACCTCGCGCGCTCGGCGCAGGCGGTCGAGCTCGACCTGCGTTGGTACGACGGGTACGTGCCCGAGGAGATGTTCGGCCACTCGAGGTTCCCGTCGATCGGCGAGCTGCCGTACCTCCTGACGTTCGCGCCGCGCGGGTTTTTCTGGTTCAAGCTGAGGGCGCCGGCGTGATCGCCGCAATCGTCGAGCGTCTGGGCGAGGAGCGGCTCGCGGCGTTCGTCGCCGAGGCGCGCTGGTTCGGCGCGAAGACGCGGGACGTGACCGGCGCGCGCGTGGTCGCCGCGCCGCTCGTCCGGGAGGAGGCGGCCGGGCTCGTTCTCGCCCTCGTCGAGGTCCGCTTCGAGACCGGCTCGCACGAGGTCTACCAGGTGCCGCTCGGCGTCCGCCCGGCCGGCGAGTGGGACGAGGGGGTCGTCGGCGAGGTCGACGGCTCGGTCGTCTACGACGCGCTCACCGATCCGGACCTCGTCGGCGCGCTCGTCGGGCTCATGCGCGAGGGCGCGGCGATCGAGGACGAGGAGGAGGACGCGCACATCGAGCTCTCGGCCGTGGACGCCGGCGCGGAACTTCTCACCGGCCCCTGGCCGATCCGCGCGATGGCCGCGGAGCAGTCGAACACGTCCGTCGTCCTCGGCGAGGAGCTCGTCCTCAAGGTGTATCGCCGGCTCGAGGCTGGCGTCAACCCGGAGCTCGAGCTGCTCCGCTTCCTCACCGCGCGCGGGTTTACGAACGTGCCGGCGCTCGCGGGGTGGTACGCGTACTCGGGGCGGCTCATGGACGCGACGCTCGGGATCCTCCAGCGCTACGTCGCCGTCGAGGCGGACGGCTGGACGTTCGCGCTCGACGCGCTCGCCGACGACCCGGAGCGATTCCTCGCGGAGGCGCGGCGGCTCGGCGAGGTCACGGGCCACATGCACGCGACCCTCGCCTCGGACTCGACCGACCCGGCCTTCGCGCCGGAGGAGCCGAGCGCGGAGAGCCTCGGCCTGCTCACCGCGACGATCGACGAGGAGATCGCCGGCGCATTCGCCTCGCTTCCGGAGCTCGACGCGCTCGAGCCGATCGCCGGGCGCGGGGAGGAGGTGCGCGAGCAGCTCCGCCTCGTCTCGCACGCGGGCCCGCTCGGGCGCACGATCCGCCACCACGGCGACTACCACCTCGGCCAGGTGCTCTGGACGGGCGCGGACTGGATGGTGATCGACTTCGAGGGCGAGCCCGCGCGCCCGCTCGCCGAGCGGCGGCGCAAGCGCTCCGCCCTCCGCGACGTTGCCGGGATGCTCCGTTCGTTCGCGTACGTCGCGACCGCGGCCGAGCTGACCCGCGGCTCGCCGGCTCCGGAGGACTGGGAGGAGCGGGCGCGCGAGGAGTTCCTCGAGGGGTACCTCCCCGTCGTCGAGCCGCTCGGGCTCCTTCCCGCGGGGCACGCCCAGACGTCGCGGCTCCTCGCCGTGTTCGAGCTCGAGAAGGCCGTGTACGAGCTCCGCTACGAGCTCGACCACCGGCCGGACTGGGTGTCGATCCCGGTCGCGGGCATCGTCCGGCTGCTCGAGTCGGACGCGCTTTCGGCACCGGTGCGGCCTTGACCGTCGTGAGCGACCTCGAGCGCGTCGTCGCGCGCGACCACCACGACCCGCACACGGTCCTCGGTGCCCACGCGGACGCGCGCGGCGTGCGGGTTCGCGCCTTCCGGCCGAACGCGGCGCGCGTCTCCGCGGTCGTGGACGGCGAGCTCTACGAGCTCGAGCGCGTGCACGACGAAGGGCTCTTCGAGGGCGTCGTCGAGGACGCCGGGCTGCCGCTCGCCTACGAGCTCGAGGTGGCCTACGACGGCACGACGCTGCGTCTGCGCGACCCGTACTCGTTCCCGCCGACGCTCGGCGACCTCGACCTCCATCTCGCCGGGGAGGGACGGCACGAGCGCCTGTACGAGCGGCTCGGCGCGCACGTCCGCGAGCACGAGGGCGTCGCGGGCGTCGCGTTCGCCGTCTGGGCGCCGGCCGCGCGCTCGGTGAGCGTCGTCTCCGACCTGAACCTCTGGGACGGCCGCGTGCACCAGATGCGCTCGCTCGGGTCGAGCGGCGTGTGGGAGCTCTTCGTCCCGGCCGCCGAGCCGGGGGCGCGCTACAAGTACGAGGTCCGCGGCGCCGACGGGGCGCTGCGCCTGAAGTCCGACCCGCTCGCGTTCGCGACGGAGGTGCCGCCGGCGAACGCGTCGGTCGTCCACGAGCCGCGCCACGACTGGAGCGACGACGAGTGGCTCGCGCGCCGCCGGGCGAGCTCCGCGCACGCCGAGCCGATGTCGATCTACGAGGTGCACCTCGGCTCGTGGCGGCTGAACCCGCTCGAGGGCAACCGCCCGCTCACGTACGTCGAGCTGGCCGACGAGCTCGCCGACTACGTCCTCGACCTCGGGTTCACGCACGTCGAGCTGCTCCCCGTCATGGAGCACCCGTTCAGCGGCTCGTGGGGCTACCAGGTGACCGGGTTCTACGCGCCGACGTCGCGCTTCGGCTCGCCGGACGACTTCCGCGCGTTCGTCGACCGGCTGCACGGGCGGGGGCTCGGCGTGCTCCTCGACTGGGTGCCGGCGCACTTCCCGACGGACGAGTTCGCGCTCGCGCGGTTCGACGGGACAGCGCTCTACGAGCACGAGGACCCGCGCCGCGGCTTCCACCCGGACTGGGGGACGCTCGTCTTCAACTACGGGCGCAACGAGGTGCGGAACTTCCTCCTCGCGAACGCGCTCTTCTGGCTGCGCGAGTACCACGCGGACGGCCTGCGCGTGGACGCGGTCGCCTCGATGCTCTACCTCGACTACTCGCGCGACGAGGGCCAGTGGGTGCCGAACGAGTTCGGTGGCAACGAGGACCTCGAGGCGGTCTACTTCCTCAAGGAGCTGAACGAGGTCGTCCACCTGCGCGAGCCGGGGGCGGTCGTGGCGGCGGAGGAGTCGACCGCCTGGCCGGGCGTCTCGCGGCCGACGTACCTCGGCGGGCTCGGCTTCGGCTTCAAGTGGAACATGGGCTGGATGCACGACACGCTGTCGTACTTCTCGCGCGAGCCCGTGCACCGCGCGTACCACCACCACGAGCTGACGTTCTCGCT
>JAICNY010000126.1 GCA_025930955.1 Thermoleophilia bacterium | reverse complement strand
TCACGATCGCCGAGAGGAACGTCCCGACGATGCTCCCCACGGTCGAGAGCGCGTAGAGCCGCCCGGCGACGCTCCCTGCCTCGCCGACCTCCTCGAGCGAGAGCCGGATCGCGAACGGCGAGACCGCGCCGAGAAGCGTGATCGGAACGGCGAAGAGCGCCAGCGCGGCGAAGAACGACCCGACCACCGCGCCCGCGTCGATCGCGTCGAGCCCCTCGACAGCGACGCCGAGCACAGGACGCGCGACGAACGGCGTCACGACGACGAAGAACGCCGCCACGAGGACGATCCCGCCGAGCACGCGCGGCTCCGGGCGCCGGTCGGCCACCTTCCCGCCCAGCCAGTAGCCGAGCGAGAGGTAGAGGAGCGTGAGCCCGATGATGTTCGCCCAGACGATCGTCGACGAGCCGAAGTAGGGCGCGAGGAGGCGCGACGCGGCGATCTCCGTGGCGAGGGTGGCGGCCCCGGCGGTGAAGACGAGCGCCGACAGGCGGACGCGGAGCGCCCGGTTCGAGGGGGAGGCCGACATCCCGCGTCTAGCCTACGGACACGTCGCGCGCGACCCGCAGGACAACGATCGCGCAGTCGTCGTCCAGCTCGCCGCCCGCGAACGCGCGGCAGTCGGCGAGGAGCGCGTCCGCGAGCTCCTGCGCGTCGAGACCGGCGTTCGCGGCGAGGAAGCGGTCGAGGCGCGCCTCGCCGTAGAGCTCGCCGTTCGAACGGCACTCGATCACGCCGTCCGTGTAGAGGACGGCCGAGGAGTCGGGCGCCGCGACGACGCGCTCCTCGGGGTACTCCTGCCCGGGATCGATCCCGAGCGCGAGCCCCGGCGCCGGCAGCGCCCGCACCGTCCCGTCCGGCTGGACGAGCCGGAGCGGCGGATGCCCCGCGTTCGCGCAGGCGAGCTCGCCGGTGCGCGGGTCGGCGACGACGTAGAGGAGCGTGAGGAACTTCCCCGGGGCGATCTCCTCGACCACGACGTCGTTCGTGTGCGCGAGGAACGTGCCCGGCTCGGGGTAGAGGCGCGCGAGCGAGCGGAAGGCGAACTTCGCCATCGTCATGTCGGCCGCCGCCTCGATCCCCTTGCCGACCACGTCGCCGAGGCAGACCGCGATCCGGCCGTCGTCGAGCGCGAGCAGGTCGTAGACGTCGCCGCCGACGTCCACGCGCGAGGCCGACTGGTACACGTGCCCGATCTCGAGCCCGGGGACCTCGGGCAGCGTGCGCGGGAGGAGCGAGCGCTGCATCGTCTCCGTGAAGTCGCGCCGCTGCTGCGAGAGGCGGGCGTTGTCGATCGCGAGCGCGGCCTGGGCGGTGACCGTCGCAGCGGTCTCGAGCGTCTCCTCGTCGAGCGGCCGGCCGGGGTCGAGCGAGACGAGCGTGAGCGTGCCGAGCACCTCCCCGGGCGTCGCGAGCGGCAGCATGGCTGCGGTCGAGCCCTTGCCGAGGAACGGCTGGAGGATCGAGTCGGGCGGCACGTCGCTGCGCCCCGCGGCGAGCAGGAGCGGCCGCCGCTCCGCGAGGACGCGGGCGACGAGCGGGTCGTCGAGCGGCATCGGCCGGGCGAGCATCGCGGCCGCCGGCTCCTCGAGGCTCCGGTCGGCGACGCGGAGCGCGTGCAGGACGAGCTCGCCGCGGCGCGCGTCGCGCAGCCGGATCGCGGCGAGGTCGACGCCGAAGAGCTTCACCATCGTCTCGGCGACCGCGTCGAGCGTCGCGTCGAGCGAGAGGCTGCGCGTGAACGAGTGCGAGATCTCGAAGAGCCCGCGGAGCTGGCGTGCCGCCTTCCGCTCCGACGCGAGCGTGCGCTCGAGGACGGCGCCGAGCTCCTTCGTCCGCTCGTGGAGGCGCGCGTTCTGGACGGCGACCGCGAGCTGGCTCGAGAGCGCGATCACGAGGCCCTCCTCCCCGGGCTCGTGGTCGCGCGGGGCGCGGTCGAACACGGCCAGCGCGCCGATCACCTCGTCCTGCACGACGAGGGGGACGACGAGCGCACGGCGCAGGCCGGTCTCGGCGAGGACGCCTTCGAGCCCAGCGAGCCGCAGATCGCTCGCGAGGTCGGGCAGGAGGAGGAAGCCGCGGCTCCTGAACGGGCCGAGCGCGAGCTCGAGCAGGCGCTCGGCGAGCGCGGTGTCCCCCGCGCGGCCGCGCACGCTCGCGGCGACGAGACGCTCGCCCTCGCGGAGATAGAGGCCGACGTCCTCGCTCGCGGTCAGCTCGCCGACGCGCTCGACGGCGGTCTCGAGCGTATGCGCGAGCGAGAGCTGCGCGATCGCCTGGCTCACGACGGCGACGACGGTCTGCGAGCGCTCGAGGGCGCCCGCGATCTCCTGCGCCCGGCGCGTGCGGCGGAGCGCGACGCCCGCACGCGCCGCGAGGCCGCCGAGCGCGTCGAGCGCGTCGGGCGCCGGCTCGCCCGCGAACGCGAGCGTGAGCGCGCCCGCCGGCGGCTCGCCGAGCGGGACGACGAGCGGCGTGCTTCGGCCCGCGTCGCCGTTGCCGTCGCGCGCCTCGAGCGCGCCGCGGACCTGCTCGGCGGCGGCTCCGCCCGTCTCCGCCTCGCCGTGGCGCGCGAGCGGGACGGGCGGCGAGCCCTGGGCGACGCGCCAGAGGACGGCGCCCTCCGCCCCGGTCGCGTCGACCGCGAGCCGGACGACGTGCTCGGCGAGCTCCGCCTCGTCCGAGCCGGCCGCGAGCGCCTCGCCGGCCAGCTCGAGGGCGAGCCGGACGCGGGACGGCAGGTCGGCGCCGCCGAGCGACGCGCCGCTCGCGAGCGCGAGCTCCACGTGCGCGGCCGCGAGACGGGCGAGCGCGCGCTCGAGCTCGCCGAACGGCGGGCCCGCGCGGTAGATCTCGAGCGTCGCGGCGGGCCGCTCGCCCTCCGCGGCGGGCACGACGAGCGCCCGTGAGGCCCGCGCGCGGGCGGCGGTCCGCCGGATCGCGGCGGGCGTCGCGCGGTCGGCCGCGTCGAAGTCGGCGTCCGTCCTGCCGACCGAGCCCGCCGGAAGGCGCGAGCCCTCGACCTCCGCGGCGAGCGCGTCCGACGCGGCGTGGAGAGCGACGGCCACGAGCTCGCCGCTTCCGGCCTCGGCCGCGCGGACGACGACGAGCGGGGCCGCGAGCGACTCCGCGACGCCGCGGGCGATCACGGCAAGCGCGTCGGCGGGCGCGGCGCCCGCGACGAGCGCGCGCGCACCGGCTGCGAGGCCGTCGAAGAGCCGCGCCTCCGCCTCGTCGGGGGCACGATCGAGCGGGTGCGCGGGGATGCTCGGCGCGGCCATGTCACGAATGATGCCTTCGCCGCGGGCAGGGGGTTCGGCTTGCGCCGTCCGCCCCCAGCGGGAACAATCGCCTTCCATGGCGGCTCCGGCACCCCGGCGCGCCCGCGTGGAGCGGGTCGTGACCCACCAGGAACCGACCCGGCTGCAGCGCTCGCTCGTCAGGGAGCGCGCCAAGCGGCGCGCCCGCATCGAGCACGAGCGCGAGCGTCGTCGGGCACGGCGGCGCTTCGCCGTCCTCGTGCTCGCCCTGCTCTTCTTCGCGGCGGTCCTCTCGCTCACGATCTGGGACGAGATCGAAACGCTCTTCGGCCTATGACAGTCGCGCCCCCGCGACCGGCACCCGTGCGCCAGGCAGCCCATTGGACGCCGGGCGAGGCCGTGGCCTGGATGGCGGCGATCGTCGTCACGATCTCGCCCTTCCTCGGCTGGTACTCGGGGACCCTCGACGGCCTCCGCCTCTCGGTCGTCGGCTGGGACACGGGTGCGATCGGGAAGCTCGTCCTCCTGGTCGGCCTCGCCGCGCTCGTCGTGCTCGGCCTGCGCGCCGCCGGAATCGAGCTGCCGCCGACCGTCCCGTTCGGGATGATCGTCGCGGCGCTCGGCGCGATCGCGACCGTCTTCATCCTCATCCGTGTCGCGACGATCCCCGACGACTACGTCGAGCTCGGGCGCGCGGTCGGCCTCTGGATCAGCCTCGTGGCGGGGGTGCTGCTGATCGTAGGGGGGCTTCTGAAGTCCGCCGAAGACGCCTGAGCGCGAGCACGACGGCCGTGCCGACGATCGTTCCGAGCGCGAGGCCGGCGAGCACGTCGAGCGGGTAGTGCACGCCGACGTACACGCGGGAGACGGCGACGACGACGGCGAGCAGCGCGAGGAGCGGCCAGGCCCGCGGCGCGAGCGAGGCGAGGACGATCGCCCCGGCGGCGCTCATCGAGGCGTGGCCCGACGGGAACGACGTCCCGACGGACGCGACGATCAACGGGTCGGCCTCCGCGAGCACCTCGAAGGGCCGCGGCCGGTCGACGGACAGCTTGATCCCGAGGGTGATGAGGTCGGTGAGCCAGACCGTCGCGGCGACGAGCGCCGTCGTCCTGAGGAGCGGCAGCCCGCGCCGCAGCGCGATCACCGCGGCGAGCGCGATCCAGATGAGGCCCGCGTACCCGACGATCGTCCCCGCGAGGAAGACCGGGTCGAGCCAGCCGACGCGCTGGTCGACGATCCAGAGGAAGAGGTCGCGGTCGAGGCTCGCGAGCGTCAGGGCCGGGCGCGCAGGAGCTGCCGCGTCGAGGCGAGCAGCTGCGCGGGGTCGAACGGCTTGCCGATGAACGCCTGCGCGCCGGCCTCCTCCGCCTCGTCCTCGGCCTCGACCTTCCCGCTGAAGAGCACGACCGGGATCGTCTCGACGCCGTGCCGCTCGCGGACGCGCTGGAGCATCTCGAGCCCGTTCATGCCCGGCATCTCGACGTCCAGGAGGATGAGGTCGGGCAGCTCCTCGTCGAGCGCGGCGAGTCCCTCCTCGGCGCTCGCGGCCTCGCGAACGACGCAGCCGTCGCCCTCGAGCGCGGCACGCAGGAACGTCCGCAGGCCGCCGTCGTCGTCCACGATGAGGACGCGCGACGCGGCGGCGGTGTTCGCGCGGGACGAGCCGAGGAAGCGGTCGAGGTCCCCCCGCCGGAAGCGGCGATGGCCGCCCGGCGTGTAGAAGGCCGGCAGGCGCCCCTGGTCGGACCACTTCCGGATCGTGCTCTGCGCGACCCCCAGGTACCTCGCGGCCTGGCCCAGGGTCAGCCAGTCGGCGGGCGCGACGCCGCCCCCCGGAGCCGGACCGGAACGCTCCTCCCCTGGCATGGGGGGGAAGGATGACACAAGCCCGGCGCTCGTCGCGCCGAGCCGCGGTCAAGCCGCCGTCCGCCTCCTCGGCGGTCCGTGTCAGGGAGGCAGCGTCCCCGGCTCGAGCGTGCGGACGAGCGTCTGCGGGGCGGCCGGCTCGGGCCCTTCCTCGAGCGCGCGGCCGAGCGCGAGACCGGCGAAGAAGACGATGACCGCGACGGCGAGCCCGCCGAGGACGAGCCCGGCACGCCGGCGGCGCGCCCGCCGCCGGTCGCGGCGCACGCGCTCGCGCCTTCCGCTCGGCCCGAGCTCCGTCACGGGCGGTAGTCCGTCGCGCCGCGCGCGTAGCTCGCGAACGCGGCGTCCCCGACGAGGGCCGCGTCTCGCAGGCCGGCCTGGGCGCGCGGCGGCGGCGGGGCGCTCTCGACGACGACGTCCCGCACCCAGTCCTCAGAGCCGGCGTACGCGTCCGCGAGCTCGGAGAGCGTGAACGTCTGCCCGATGCGGCGGCGGAGCTCGTCCTGCACCGCGTCCACGAGGTCGGCGAGCTGGCGGGCGCGGTCGCCCCGCTCGGTTCCGAGCCGGCGGAGACCGTCCGCCCACTGGTGCCGCGCCACGTCGAGCGTCATGCGGGGCGTGCTTCCGCACAGCGGCCGTCCGGACACCACGTCTCGCCGGCCTCGTCCAGGATCCGCTCGCCGAGCTCGTAGCCCGGCCGCGCGAGCGCGAACGCCGCGTGCGCGTGCAGGCACTTGAGCGGCCCGAGCTCGCGCGTGCCGGCGATGCCGACGTCGAGCTCCGGGCGCAGCGCCCGCTGCTCCGCGTCGGCGCGCGCGAGGCTCGCCGCGAGCTCCGGGTCGCGCGCCGCGGTCTCGGTCCAGCGCTGGACGCCGCCCGCCGCCTCGAGCCGCGCGATCCCGGCCACGAGCCAAGGGCACGTCAGGTAGTAGGTGGTCGGGAATGGGGTGCCGGAGCTCGTGAACGGCTCCTGCTCCGTGACCGCCGGAAAGCCGTACGCGCAACGGACCGCCACGCGGCGAAACGGCAGCGCAGGTCGCCCGAGCTGCCAGGAGACCACTCCGAGGTCGTCCACCGGATCATCGTATCCGTGCTCCCGTCCCGCTCCCGGCCCGGCGCCGCTACCCGACGCCGTTCACGATGAAGAGCTTCTCGCCAGGCCGAACGAGACCGAGCTTGCGCGCCTCCCGCTCGACGAACTCGTCCGTCTCGGCGACGTCGATCCGTCGCTCGAGCCGCTCCTGCTCCCGCTCGAGCGCGGCGATGTCCGCCTTCCGTCGCTCGACCTGACCGCGCGCGTCCATGTAGCTGCGGATCGGGTGGACGTACGCGACCGCGATCGCGGCGAGCGCGACGACCGCGAGCCAGCGGAGGGCGATGGACGAGCGGGACGGGCGGCGAGGCTTCCGGGCCATGGACCGTCACCGTTCGCAGGCGGCCTGCCGCCTCCTCCCCACCCGGCGCGCCATAGGTCGGGAACCCGCGCTAGTACCACTGTGTTACTTGCAAGAGGCTCGGCGGGCGCCGACTGCCTACGCGGTCTCGACCTTGATCAGGTTCGTCGTGCCGGGGACGTTCACGGCGGTGCCGGCGGTGATCACGACCCGGTCGCCGGACGCCACGAGGCCGGTCGAGCGCGCCGCCTCGAGCGAGCGCGCCCAGAGATCCTCGACGTCGTCGCACTCGGGAATGATCGCGGGCACGATCCCCCACTCGAGCGCGAGCTGCTGCGCCGCGTGGTGGCGGTGCGTGACGGCGATGACCGGGCGGCGAGGCCGGTGCCGCGCGACCGCCGAGGCCGTGCGGCCGCTGTACGTCGGGACGAGAATCGCCCGAGCGTCGAGCGCCTCGGCGATGTCGCACGCGGCGTTCGACATCGCCTCGCCGACGGTCGAGTACGGCTCGTCCCGGCTCGTGTGGAGCTCGTGGCGGTACGCGAGGCTCGGCTCGACCGCGGACGCGATCCGCACCATCATCTCGACGCTCTCGATCGGGTACTTGCCGACCGCCGTCTCGCCGGAGAGCATGACGGCGGACGTCCCGTCGAGGATCGCGTTCGCGACGTCGCTCGCCTCGGCGCGGGTCGGCTCGGACTGGGAGATCATCGACTCGAGCATCTGCGTCGCCGTGATCGCCGGCTTCCCGCGCTCGAGCGCGGCGAGCAGAATCCGCTTCTGGACGAGCGGCACCTCCGCCGGCCCGATCTCGACCCCGAGGTCGCCCCGCGCGACCATGACCGCGTCGGCGAGGCGCAGGATCCCGGTCAGGTCGTCCACCGCCTCCGCCTTCTCGATCTTCGCGATGATCTGCGCGTTCGAGCCGGCCGAGTGGAGGAGCTCGCGGAGCTGGCGCACGTCGTTCGCCGAGCGGACGAACGAGAGCGCGACGAAGTCGACCTTGAGCCCGAGCGCGAACTCGAGGTCGGCCGTGTCCTTCTCCGTGACCGAGGGGATCGGAAGCGGCACGCCGGGGACGTTCACGCCCTTGTTCGCGCTGACGGCCCCGCCCGCGAGCACGACCGCCTCGACGCGTCCGGCCTCGACCGCCTCGACGCGCAGGTGCACGAGCCCGTCGTCGATCAGGATATCGTCCCCGCGGCGAAGCACCTCCGGCAGGACGGGAGGGCTGACCGGGAGATGGCCGTCGGCGCTGCCGTCCCCCGAGCCGACGACGACGACCTGGTCCCCCTCCGCGAGGACGCGCGGCTGGGCGAGCTTGCCGATCCGCAGCTTCGGCCCTTGGAGGTCGGCGATGATCGCGAGCGGCCGGCGCGCCTTCTCCTGCGCGGCGCGGATGAGCTCGGCGCGCTCGGCGTGCTCCTCGTGCGTCCCGTGCGAGAAGTTGAGCCGCGCGCCGTCCATCCCGACCTCGACGAGCTTCTCGACGAGCTCGGGTGAGGAGGTCGACGGCCCGATCGTGCAGACGATCTTCGTCCTGCGCCTCGTGCGCGCCTGCCCCGCCGCGACGATTGACCGGTCGCGCCTCACCCGCCCACGGTAGCCGAGAGGGCTCCGGTCGGGGCAGTCGCTACGTCCGGCGCGGGAAGGCGCTCCAGCCCGGGTACTCGGCGCGGTCGCCCAGCTCCTCCTCGATGCGGAGGAGCTGGTTGTACTTCGCCACGCGGTCGGAGCGCGACGGGGCGCCGGTCTTGATCTGGCCGCAGCCGGTCGCGACGGCGAGGTCGGCGATCGTCGTGTCCTCCGTCTCGCCGGAGCGGTGCGACATGACCGCGGCGTAGCCGGCCGAGCGGGCGAGCTCGATCGCGTCGAGCGTCTCGGTCAGCGTCCCGATCTGGTTCACCTTCACGAGGATCGCGTTCGCGACTCCGGAGTCGATCCCACGCCGCAGGCGCTCGACGTTCGTGACGAAGAGGTCGTCGCCCACGAGCTGGATCCGATCGCCGAGCCGCTCCGTCAGGAGCCGCCAGCCGTCCCACTCCTCCTCCGCGAGCCCGTCCTCGATCGAGACGATCGGGAAGCGCTCCGCGAGCTCCGTCCACAGGCCGACGAGCCCCCCGGTGTCGAGCTCGCGCCCCTCGCCGGGGAGCCGGTAGACGCCGTCG
>JAICNY010000245.1 GCA_025930955.1 Thermoleophilia bacterium | reverse complement strand
TGAGCTCTCCGCGGAGCGTGTCGAGCGCGGCCATCGAGGCGGCGTCGTTGCCCGTGCCGTCGACAGGGATCGCGATGTTCGCGACCGTGCCTTCCGGATTCACCTCGACGACGACCGGCTCGTGCATGCGGCCGCTCGCGACCGCCCGCTCTCCGAGCTCCGCGATCGCCGCCCGCATCTCCGCCGTGTTCACGTCCTGCGCCCGGACGACGAGGTTCGCGGGGATCTCCGTGCCGGGGAACGACTCCTGGAGACGGTTGAACGTCTGGACGGCCTCGATGTCCTGCGGGAACGTCTCCGGTCCCGGCTGGGCGGTACGGAGGCCGACGGCCGGCAGCGCGAGCGCGAGGAGGAGCCCACCGGCGAGGACGAGCGAGAGCACCGGCCGGCGGAGCACGCGATCGACGATCGCCCCCCAGATCCGGCCCTCGCCGTCCTCGCGCCGGAGGCGCCCGACGAACGGCACGCGCAGCCGGTCGACGTTGTCGCCGAGCTTCGAGAGAAGCGCCGGGAGCACGGTCAGGGAGCCGAGCATCGCGACCGCGACGACGACCATCGTGGCCGCCCCCATGGCGGCGAAGGTCGGGTCGCCGGTGAGGAGCAGCCCGGCCATCGCGACGATGACGGTCAGGCCCGAGATGAGCACCGAGCGGCCGGAGGTCGCGGCGGCGGCCTCGAGCGCCGCCTCGGCCGAGCGGCCGGCCGCCCGTTCCTCCCGCTCGCGCTTCAAGTAGAACATCGAGTAGTCGACGCCGACCGCGAGCCCGACGAGCAGGACGACGGCGGGCACGGAGTCGTCGATCGGCAGGAACTGGCTCGGAAGCGCCACGAGCCCGAACGTCGCGAGCACCGCCGTGATCCCGAGCAGAAGCGGGATGCCAGCGGCGACGAGCGCGCCGAAGGCGACGACGAGGATGAGGAGCGTGACGGGGAGCGAGAAGAGCCCCGCCCGCTCGAGGTCCTTCCCGAACGACTCCTCGAGCGCCGCGTTCGCGCTCGTGTCGCCGAACAGGCCGATGTAGAGGTCGGGGTGCGCGGCCTCGAGCTCCGCGACCCGCTCGAGGATCGGATCGAGCTTCGCCTCCGCCTCGTCGGAGTCGCCCGCGATGTCGAACGTCAGGAGGGCGGCGTGGCCGCTCGGCGCGATCTGGCCGGCGTTCTCCGGATCGAGGGGCGAGCGGAGGTTCGTGACCGCGTCGAGCTCGCCGAGCCCTGCGCTCACGGCCTCGATCGCCGCCCTGAATCCGGGCTCGTCGGTGCCGAGCGTCGGGCTCTCGACGAGAATGCTCTCGCTCGCGGGCTGCTCGAAGCCGGCCGCGAGCATCTTCTGCGCGCGGCCCGACTCGCCGGGGCCTGCGGTCGCGTAGTCGATCTCCTTCGTGCCCACGAAGGACCCGAGCGCGAGGGCGGCGACGACGAAGGCGAGCCAGCCGAAGACGGCGAGCTTGCGGTGGCGGGCGCTCCAGCGGCCCATCCGGGCCGCGATGTTCCTGGAGCCGTTGACGTGCTGCATGGCGGTGCTCCTTTCGAAACGTGTCATGGGATGGACACCTCCCGGACGGCGGTGACGCTCGTCCGGTCGGCGACGAACGGCGGGAGCAGCGCGAGGGCCGCGCCCGCGTCGGCCGCCTCGACCTCCCACCACACCGTGTGACCGCCCTCGAGGCAGGTCGCGATCGCGACCGCGTGCCGGAGCGGGCTCGTGAAGCCCTTCCAGGCCGCATACGCGGCGCCGCACTCGGATGGCTCGTGCCGGTGCTGGAGGAGGTAGCGAGGCATGCGTCGAGCCTCGCGGAGCGGCGCGCGCGCCGAATCGGGCGGACCCCCTGACCCGCACCCTGATCTTTCGCGGCGCCTCCCCCGGGTCGTATGCTCGGTGGCGGAGGAGGACGCGATGGCCCGGACGGGCGATCGGCTGGTCGGACGGCAGGGCGAGCTCACGCTCGTCGACGAAGCACTCGCCAGGACGGACGCGGGCGGCTCGGCGCTGCTCGCGGTGTCCGGCGAGCCCGGGATCGGCAAGTCACGGCTGCTCGCCGAGCTCGCGGCGCGGGCCG
>JAICNY010000028.1 GCA_025930955.1 Thermoleophilia bacterium | reverse complement strand
GCCGGGTTCTCGACGAGCGTCCGCTCGCCGTCGTTCGGGCCCTCGAACGGCAGCTGGAAGACGCGGTAGCTCGAGCCGTCGTCGACCGGGTTCGTCGAGACCGGCGACTCGATCGCGGCGGCCGACGCCGTGGAGCGCGCGAGCGTCGCGCCGAGGGTGCTGTCGAGGTCCTCGAAGCTGTCGTGGTCCGTCCAGTCGTCGGCGCCGAGGAGCCGCCCGTCGCCCGCGTCGACCGTCGCGTTCCAGAGATGCGAGTCGGAGGCGTCGTCGATCACGAGCTGCCAGGCGAGCCGGAGCCCGTCCTTCGTCGGCTGCCACCCGAGACGCGCGGGGATCGGCTCGTCCGAGATCCCGCCGTTCGACACGACGGACTCCTGCGCCGAGCCGAGGCTCAGGCTCAGCACCCGCAGCCGCTCGGGGTCGTCGAGCCCGAGCGCGTCCGCGGCCGCGGCGACCGCGTCGGCGGCGCCGAGCTCGACGGCGGAGGCGGCGACCGCGAGGCCGCGCTCGAAGCCGCCGCCGACGAACACCACCCGTCCGTCCGCGGCGACGTTCACCGTCGCGTGGGCGCCGAACACCTCGAGGCCGTCATAGGCCTGGTTCACGTTCACGTGGGTGACGCCGCTGTGCTTGCTCGTGTAGGCGCTCGTCACGACGAGGTCGCGGACGTCCGCGCCCGTCGCGCCGACCGAGGACGGGCTCGCCTCGAGATGGGCGAGCGCCGTCGAGACGGCGTCGGATGTGGACGCCCCCGCGCCTGTCGCCGGCGCGCTCGAGGCGAGCGCGAGGACGGCGACGAGCACGAGGACGGCCTCTGGAGACCTGAACGGCATGAGATCCTCCCTGGTCGTACGTCGGAGAAAAGCGCCCGAGTCTCTCGCGTTCCACGACTAAAGTCAATGGGGGTTTCTCCGTATGTCAACGAGCCTGCGTGAACCTCGTGCGGGCAGACGAAGGGGCGCCCCGAGGGACGCCCCTTCGCGTGGATCGCGACCGCTTCGCTAGCCGGCCTCGACGAAGCGGAAGAAGGAGCGGTGCTGAACACCATCCTCCCGCGTGAGGACGAGCTCGCGGCACGTGCCGGCCCAGCCCGCCTCGGTCAGCCAGTTGTAGTGGTAGACCCCGCCCGTGCTCCGGGAGAGCCTGCCGGCCCTCGTGGTCGTCACGGGGTACTCCCGCGGCGACACCGTGGCGCCGATGCTCGGGACCCGGAGCGTCTCGCAGTCGACCCGCCTCGAGAACGGCGAGTTCGACGCGAGGACGTCCAGCCCCTCGCCCTCCGGATAGGAGAACCTGAGCGGCACGGTGTCACCCGCGGCAACGGTCCCGAGCGTGCCGTACGCATGGGTCGCCGGCGGGCCGAAGGGGCGCAGACAGTCCGGATGCGTGTCGAACGCCTCGGTGCCGTCGTTGCGGCTCGTCGTCCCGCCGTCGCTCGCGCTGAAGCCGAGCCCGCGGCGCGAGAACGACGCCCAGAGCGTGCACGCGTTCTCGCCGCCGGTGAGAACCTCCTCGGCCGCGACGATCGCGTTGCGCCCGGTCACGAACGTGGGGGCGCAGCCCTGGAACTTCAGCCCGTCGTTCACGATCTGGTAGGCGAGGTTGTTCCCGCCCGTGCTCCAGTCCTCGTAGAGGTTCGGGTTGAAGCCGTTCTTCTCGATCAGGTCCCAGGCCATGTCCCAGAGGAACGCGGCCCAGGCGTGCCCGATCCCGTGCGGCTGGGAGAGCGAGCCGCCGGTGATCCAGGCACCGGTCTTGATCGAGTCGTACGTCGACGGCTGGATCTCCATGTTCCGCGAGTACGGCCGGTTCCGGAGCCCCGGGCCGGTGCGCGGCGGCTCGTAGACCACGTACGGGTAGATCCCGCGCGGGCCGTCCGGGTCGTCCTTCGCCGTGTCGATCAACGCGACGATCGCGTGCCAGTCGCCCCAGCCCTCGCCCATCTGCTCCTGCCCGGAGAGGCAGTTCACGTTGAGCCCGCCCGTGAGGCGGTTCGAGACGCCGTGGCTGTACTCGTGGATGATCGTCGCCGTGTCGAGATCGCCGACCCGCATCGGCGGCCGGGCAGTGTTGCGGTGCACCCGGGCCGGCGTGGGGTTGCCGGCGATCGCGGCCTTGATCGTGTTGCCGGAGGCCAGGCCGACGCGGACCGCCGGGATCGTGACGGGCGGGATCATCGACCCTGACATGCGGATCGGGTTGTTCGCGGTGTGGACGGCGACGACCGCCACCGCGCCCGCCGCCTGGGCGTTCGACACCTGCGTGTAGTCGTTGCACGTGGACGTCGTGTCGAGCACGGCGATCGAGCCTGCAGGGAGCGTGAACGGCGTGCAGCCGTCCGTCGGGCTCCCGACGCCGTCGTCCACGAGCACGAGCGTGCCCGTGGTGCCGGCGGTCGTGGCCGGCGGGGTGAACCGCGCGTACGCGGCGAGGTAGGTCCCCGCCGCGGGGCCCGACTCGAGCGTGACCGCGCTCGGCAGGCCGGTGCCGGTCTCGATGAACGTCTGCATCCGGGGCCGGCCGCCGTCCGCCGCCGGGGTCGAGAAGTTCGCGTTGTTCTCGCCGGAGCCGTCCATGCCCTCGCAGCGGACGTCGTCGCCGCCCGTGCCGCCCCGGCCGTAGTTGTTCACCTGGAAGTTCCCCGACGCGTCGTCGAACCCGTACAGGTACATGAGGTCGTGCACGACGTTGCACCAGCGGAACAGGTTCGTGATGTTCGCCGGGACGTTGTACTGCGGGTGCTCGCCCAGGTCGATCGGGAAGTCGAAGTCGAGCCCCGGCCCGCCGTCCGGCGAGCCGCCCGGATCCTGCTCCCCGTCGTTGTCGCGATCGGTGTACGCGTGGACGTTGTTCCCGCGCGTGATCGTCCACTCGGAGCCGGGCGTGCCGTCCGTGTCGTGCCAGCCGAACGGCGAGGCGAGCCCGTCCGCGGGGTTCGTCTCGAGCACGCGGTCGCTGTCGTCCGGGCTCTCCTGCGGGTAGATCCTGTAGCTCGAGCCGTCGTTCACCGGGTTCGACGACTCGAACACCGTGGGCCCGCTCGCAAGCGTCGCCACGGCGGAGGACGCCTGGCCGTCCGACCGGCCGAGCCGGTTCTCGAGGCCCCCGCGGGTGTCGTGGTCGGTCCAGTCGTCGGCCGCGAGGAGCTCGCCGCTTCCGGCGTCCACGGTCGCGTTCCAGAGGTGGGCGTCCGAGGTGTCGTCGATCACGAGCTGCCACGCGAGGCGGAGCCCGGCCTTCGTTTGCTGCCAGCCGAGCCGCGCCGGGATCCGCTCGTCGGAGATCCCGCCGCCCGAGACGACCGACTCCTGCGCGCCGCCGAGGCTGAGCGAGAGGACCCGGAGGTTCTCCGGCTCGGCGAGGTCGAGTGCGTCGGCCGCGGCCTCGACCGCCTCGGCCGCGTCGAGGTCGACGCCCGACGACGCGGCGGCGAGGTTCGCCTCGAAGCCGCCGCCGACGAACACGACACGGCCGTCGGCCGCGACGTTCACGGTCGCGTGCGCCCCGAAGACCTCGAGGCCCGCGTACCGCTGGTTCAGGTTCACGTGGGTGACGCCGTTGTGCGTGCTCGTGTAGGCGCTCGTCACCGCGAGGTCTGTGACGTCCGCGCCGGTCGCGCCGAGCGCGCCCGGGTTCGCCTGAGCGTAGGCGAGCGCGGTCGAGACGGCCCGGTCGACAGACGTGTCCTCCGCGACCGCGGACGCTGCGCTCGGCACGAGCGCCAGGGCCGCTGACGCGGCGACGAGCGCGAGCACCGTCCAGGTGGGTCTGGGCGACATTCCGGTCCTCCTTCGATCGGTTCCAAGAAACGCGAAGAGGGCGGGCCCGAAGGCCCGCCCTCTGTCGTCGGTCGATGACGGCTAGCTCTCGTTGACGAACCGGAAGAAGGCCCGGTGCTGCTTGCCGTCCCAGCGGGTCACGACGACCTCGCGGCACGTGCCGGCCCAGTCCTCCTCGGTCAGCCAGTTGTAGTGGTACGTGCTCCCGACCTTCGTGAGCGACGAGTTGCCCGGCGTCTCGGTCGGGACCGGAGCAGGCCGCGGCGTGATGGTGGTCTGGCTCGTATCCACCGTCCGCAGCGTGGCGCAGTCCACGAGGCGCGAGTACGGGTTGTTCTCCGCGAGGATGTCCAGCCCGCGGCTCGCCACCTCCGGTGCGTTGAAGCGGAGCGGCACCGCGTCACCCGCCTCGACCGTCCGGAGCGTCCCGTACGCGTGCGAGGCCGGGGCGAGGAAGCCGCGGCGGCACGCCGGGTCGATGTCGAACGCCTCGTCGTTGTCGTTGCGGTTCGTCGTGCCGTCGACCGCGCTCCAGCCGAAGCCGCGGCGGGCAAACGCGGCGGAGACGGTGCAGTAGTCCTCACCGTCGTCCAGCGCGCCCGCGGCCGCGATCACGGCCCGTGCGCTGCGGAGCAGCGTCGGGAAGCAGCCCTGGAGCTTCAGCCCGTCCATCACGTACTGGAAGGCCCGGTTGTTCCCGCCCGCGTCCCAGGCGTCGTAGATGTTCGCGTTGAAGCCGTGCTTGTCCACGAGCTCCCACGTGACGTCCCAGAGGGTCGCCGCCCAGCCGTGGCCGACCCCGTGCGGGGTCGCGAGGGAGGCGCCGTTCAGCCAGCCGTTCGACTTGATCGAGTCGTAGGAGAACGGCTGGATCTCCCAGTTGCGCGAGTAGGGCCGCGGGCGGATGCCGTTGCCCTGCCGGCTGTCCTGGAAGAGCGCGTACGGACCCATGCCGCGCGGGCCTTCCGGATCGTCGAGCGCCGGGTCCATCAGCATGGAGATCGCGAGGTAGTCGCTCCAGCCCTCTCCGGCCTGCTCGTTGCCGCTGAGGCAGCTCACGACGGGGCCGCCCGTGGTGCGGATCGAAATCCCGTGGCCGTACTCGTGGATGATGATCCCGTTCTCGATGTCACCGTCGCGGATGCCGGGACGCGTGGGCGGCTTCCGCACGGTGCCCGCCGTGGGGAGCGCCGCCTTGATCGTCGTCCCGTCGGCCTGGTTGACGCTCACCGCCGGGATGGTCGGCGGAACCGCGGTCATCGGGCCGCTCAGGACCGGTGGAGTGCTGCTCGTCGTGTTGTTAACGATGATCACCGCCACTGCGCCCGCGGCCTCCGCGTTCTCCACCTGCTGGACGAAGTTGCAGGTGGGCGGTTGGTTGTTCGGAGGCGGCGGCGGGGTGTTCGCGCGGTCGACAACCGCGATCGAACCCGCCGGCAACGGGCCATACGGCTCACAGCCGTCGGTCGGCGTCCCGACCGGGGCCGCCGAGACACCGTCGTTCACGAGCACGAGCGTGCCGCTCGTTCCTGCGTTCATCGCCGGCGGGCCGAAGCGCGCCCACGAAGCCGGGAACGAGCCGAGGCCGTCGACGATGACCTCGTTCTGGAAGCCGAACGCGTTCGTGCTGCCCGGCCAGAGGTACATCTGCATCCGCGAGAGACCGGTGTTGAAGTTGGCGTTGTTCGTGCCGCCGCCGTCTGCGGCCTCGGCACGGACGTAGTCGCCGTCGCCGTTTCCGGCGTCCTCGCCAGCGTCGTAGTTGTTCTCCTGGAAGTTCCCCGCGTCCTCGGTGAAGCCGTAGTTGTAGGTGAGGTCGTGGATGACGTTGTTCCAGTAGAAGAGGTTCGTGACGACCGCCTCCCGGTACGCCTGCGCGTGCTCGGTCAGGTCGATCGGGAACGAGAAGTCGAGCCCCGCCCCGCCGTCCGGGCTCCCGCCGAAGTCCGGGGCGCCGTTGTTGTCCTGGTCGAGGTAGGCATGGACGTTGTTCCCCCGCGTGATCGTGAACTCGGCGCCGGTGACCGCATTCGTGTCGTGCCAGCCGAAGGGGGACGCGTTCGCGTCCGCCGGGTTCTGGACGATCGTCCGGTCGCCGTCGTTCGGGCTCTCCTTCGTGATCTCGTAGACCTCGTAGCTCGAGCCGTCGATCACGGGATTGTTCGTGCCCGCATCCGTCGCGCTCTCCGCGGCCGCGGAGAGGCTCGCGTCGCGCGAGAGGGTGCCGGCAAGCTCGTCCTGCTCGTCCTCGACCGTCAGGTCCTGGACGCCGAGGAGTGCGCCGGTCGACGCGTCGATCGTCGCGTCCCAGTAATGGATGTCGGACGCGTCGGCGATCTCGAGCTGCCACGCGAGGCGCAGGCCGCCCTTGCCGGCGTGCCAGACGAGGCTCGCGGGGATCGGCCGCTCGGAGATGCCGCCGTCCGAGACGAGCGACTCCTGCGCGTGGCCGACGCTCAGCTCGAGGACGCGGAGCCGCTCGGGCTCGTCCAGCCCGAGCTCGTCGGCCGCGGCCTCGACGGCGTCGACCGCGCCCAGCTCGAGGTCGTCCTCGTCCTCCTCGAGCGTCGCCTGGAAGACGCCTCCGACGAAGACGATGTCGCCGTCGTCGGCCACGTTGACGGTCGCGTGCGCGCCGCCGACGGGCAAGCCTTCGAACTGCTGCTGGATGTTGACGTGCGTGACGCCGTTGTGGGTGCTTCGGTAGGCGCTCGTCACGGCGAGCTCGGCGATGCTCTCCGGCGTCGCGCCGACGGTTCCGGGATTCGCCTGCAGGTACGCGAGCGCCGTCGCGACGGCGTTCGGGGCGGGCGGACCGGTCTGCGCCGCCGACGTGGCTGTCGCGACGAGCGCGACTGCCGCCACGGCGACGGTCAACCGGAGACTGCCCCAGGGCGTTCTGGACGACATCTTGTCCCTCCCTTGAGGATTGGATCGGGCACCCGTCATGGGTACGGGCCGCGCCGAGTCTCTCGCGTCGTCCGACAAAAGTCAATGCCGAACGATGCGAGAGTAAGCGCCGGCTAGCCGTCGAGCGCCGCGAGCGCGGCGGTGAGCGACTGGCGGCCGGACAGGACGGGCTCGAAGAGGTCTCCGTGCCGCTCGACCCGCTCGAGCACGACCTCGAATGTGAAGTCGCGCGGGTCGAGGTCGGCCGTCACCTCGTCCCAGCGGAGCGGCGTCGAGACGGGCGCGCCCGGACGCGGGCGGACCGAGTAGACCGACGCGATCGTCTTCCCCTCGCCGTTTTGGTTCGCGTCCACGAGCACGCCGCGGCGCTTCGCCTTCGACCACTCCGTCGTCACGAGCTTCGGATGCGCGCGGGCGAGCGCGCCGGCCACGATCTCGGAGAAGCGGCGCGTGTCCGAGTACGTGTGCCGGCGCGAGACCGGGACGAGCACGTGGATCCCATCCGAGCCGCTCGTCTTCGGGTAGCCCTCGAGCCCGAGCGCGTCGAGGAGCTCCTTCACGAGGAGCGCGACCTGCACCGTCTCGCGGAAGCCGACGTCGGGCGAGGGGTCGAGGTCGAAGAGGCAGAAGTCCGGCCGGTCGGGCCTGTCGATCCGCGAATACCAGCAGTTCAGGTCGATGCAGCCCATGTTCACCATCCAGAGGAGGGCGAGCTCGTCGTTCACGAGCGGGTAGGCGATCGTCCGCTTCTCGCGCGTCGCCCGCGAGGTCGAGCGGTACGAGCGGGTCCGGATCCAGTCCGGCATGTGCTTCGGGGCGTCCTTCTGGAAGAAGTGGCCGCCCTCGATCCCGTCGGGATAGCGCTTCATCGTGAACGGCCGATCGCGCAGGTGCGGAAGGACGGCAGGGGCGACGGCGCGGTAGTACTCGAGCAGGTCGCCCTTCGTGATCCCCTCGTCCGGCCAGAAGACCTTGTCGAGGTTCGTCAGCCGCAGCTCGCGCTTGCCGCGCTCGATCGTCGTGGACGTGGGGCGTTCCCTTCGCACCTCTCCCGGCTCCTTGTCCTCTCGGAGGCCCTTGTAACGCGGAGCGCGGAGGCGGCGGTCGTGCGTCCACTCGGCGAACTCAACGTCGGCGACGAGCTTCGGCGTCGCCCAGACGACGTCGCCCTGCTTGACGCGCGGCATCTTCGGCGGCACGCGGAACGGGCTCGTCTTGCGCTCGAGCGGGCGGAGCAGGCCGAGGAGCCGCGCGATCTCGCGCTCGTCGAACCCCGTCCCGACGTTGCCGACCCAGCGGAGGCCCTCGCCCTCGCGGACGGCGAGGACGAGCGAGCCGAACGTTCCCGAGCGGCGGCCCTGCCCCTTCGTGTAGCCGGCGACGACGAACTCCTGGCGCGGGAGCCCCTCCTTCACCTTGAGCCACGCGCGCGACCGCCGGCCCACCTCGTAGCGCGAAGCGGCCTTCTTCGCCATGAGCCCCTCGAGCCCCTCGTCCCGGACGACGCGGAGCAGCGTGCGGCCGTCCTCGAACGTCTCGGAGAGGCGCACGTGCGGGCTCGAGCCGGTGAGGAGCGCCTCGAGCTCGGCGCGCCGCTCGGTGAACGGGAGGTCGACGAGCGGCCGCGCCTCGAGCTCGAGCAGGTCGAAGACGTAGTACACGAGCGTTCCGCCGCCCTGCTGGAGCGCCGAGAAGCTCGGCCGGCCGCGGTCGTCGAGCGCACAGACCTCGCCGTCAAGGACGCAGTGGTTCGTGCGGACGGCCCCCGGCACGGCGCGCGCGACGGAGGCGAACCGCTCGGTCAGGTCCTGGTCTTTGCGGCTGCGGAGGGTCGTCTCGCCGCCGCGCAGGTACGCGAGCGTGCGGTACCCGTCCCACTTCAGCTCGTAGCGCCAGCCGCGCCCGCTCGGCATCCCCTCGGCGAGCGTCGCGAGCATCGGCGAGTACGCACGCCCGGCCACGATCGCGCCGCCGTCGCGCTTCTTCAGGAGAAGCCAGTTCTTCGGGTCGCCGTCGAGCTTGGCGGGGACGAGCGTCCAGACGCCCTGGAGACGTGCGCCGTCGAGCCGGACGGTCAGGCCGCCGTCGCGCTTCTCCTCCACGAGCTCGTACGTGCCCCTGTCCCAGATCTCCACCGTGCCGGCGCCGTACTGGCCGGCCGGGATCTCGCCCTCGAACGTCGCGTAGTCGAGCGGATGATCCTCGACGTGGACGGCCAGGTGGCGCTCGCCCGGCTCGAGCGGGACTCCCTTGGGCACCGCCCAGCTCGCGAGCGCGCCGTTCCGCTCGAGGCGGAAGTCGTAGTGGAGGCGTCGTGCGTCGTGGCGCTGGACGACGAAGATCGGGGCCTTGCGGCGCCCGCCCTTCCCGCCGAACGGCTCGGGCGTCTTCGCGCGCGACCGCTTGCGCTCGTACTCGTTCAGCCGGGCCACGGGTGAAAGCATGCCCGCCCGGCGCGCGATCTGTCTCGGCGTGGTTGGCCGCGGGCGGAAGTGGGAAGCCTTCACCTGCCGATCTGGGGGGGTTGGCACCCGGGGCCGACGTTCGCGTCGGCCTCGGCCATTGAACGGCCGCTGCGCCGGACCCCCGGCCCGGCCCCGCCAGGTGCGGAAACCTGCCGAAAAGGCCTGCTACCAGCGCTTTTCCGTCCTGCGGAAAAGCCTGTGGAAGATGTGCATAACGAGCGCGCGACCCGCATGGCCAGCGGGTTTGCGCCGACTAACCGGTAAAGACACCCAGCGCGCGGAAGCGGGCGCGCCGGTCGCTGCGCCGGACGGCCGGATCCTCGTCTTCGACCTCGTGGAGCGCCAGCTCGAGCCCCTCCGCGAGGAGCGTCGCCGCCGCGTCGTGATCCGCGTGCGCGCCGCCCTCCGGCTCGGGGACGATCCCGTCGATCACGCCGAGCTCGAGGCAGTGGCGCGCGTCCGGCTTGAAGGCCGCCGCCGCCTTCTTCGCCTCGCTCGCGTCGCGCCACAGGATCGCGGCGCAGCCCTCGGGCGAGATCACGCTGTAGATCGCGTTCTCCTGCATGAGCACGCGGTCGGCGACCGCGATCGCGACCGCGCCGCCGGAGCCGCCCTCACCGATCACGCACGCAACGCTCGGGACGCCGAGCCCCGCCATCGCGAGCTGGCACCGCGCGATCCAGCCGCCCTGCCCGTGCTGCTCGGCGCGGACGCCGGGATAGGCGCCGGGCGTGTCCACCAGCGTCATGAGCGGGAAGCCGTGCCGGTCCGCGAGCTCCATCACGCGCATCGCCTTCCGGTAGCCCTCGGGATAGGGCATCCCGAAGCTCCGCTCGTAGCGCTCCTCGAGCGTGCGCCCCTTCTGATGGCCGACGAGCGCGACGGTGCGCCCGCGGAAGCGCGCGAGGCCCGCGACGATCGCGCGGTTGTCCTCGAACGTCCGGTCGCCCCGGAGCTCGACGAAGTCGTCGCACATCCGCTCGACGTAGTCGAGCGTGTACGGACGGTCCTCGTGGCGCGCGAGCTCGACCGAGTGCCAGACCTCGTCCGCGCTCGGCTCGGCGGAGATCCGCTCGATCTGGCGCTCGAGCTTCGCGAGCTCGCCCGCGACGCCGACGCCGCCGAGGAGCCGCATGCCGCGCAGCTTCGCGAGCCGCTCTCGCAGCCGGAGCTGCTCGACCTCCGGGCCGGTGGGCTCAGCGGCCATCGCGTCCGTCCACGAAGAGGGCGAGGAGCCGGCCGAGGTACGGCCGCAGGTCGGCGCGGCGGACGATCGCGTCCACGTGGCCGAAGCGGAGGTTCGACTCGGCGAGCCCGAAATCGTCGGGCAGCTTCTCGCGCGTCGTCTGCTGCACGACGCGCGGGCCGGTGAACGCGATCAGTGCGCCCGGCTCGGCCACGATCACGTCGCCGAGGCTCGCGAAGCTCGCGAGGACGCCCGCGGTCGTGGGGTGGCTCATGACGACGACGAACGGGGCGCGCGCCTCGCGGAGGAGGTCGACGGAAACGACCGTCTTCGGCATCTGCATGAGCGAGAGGATCCCCTCCTGCATCCGCGCGCCGCCCGAGGCGGTCACGGCGACGAGCGGAACCCGGCGCTCCGCTGCGCGCTCGCACGCGCGCGCGAGCTTCTCTCCCACCGCGCTTCCCATCGAGCCGCCCATGAACGCGAAGTCCATGACCGCGAGCTCGCAGGCGCGCCGCTCGATCGCCGCCGAGCCCGCGACCAGCGCGTCGCCGAGCCCGGTCGCCATCTCGGCCTGCGCAAGCCGCTCGGTGTACGCCTTCAGGTCGAAGAAGCCGAGCGGGTCGGCGGAGCGGAGATCCGCGTCCGCCTCGGCGAACGTCCCGCCATCGGCGAGCTGGGCGATCCGCTCCCGCGCGCGCACGGGAAAGTGATGGCCGCACTGCGGGCAGACGCGAAGCGTCGCCTCGAGCTCGTCGTCGCGGTAGTGGGAGCCGCAGCCCGGGCACGTGTTCGGGTGCTTCGCCCCGCCGTCGTCCTTCGGCTCGCGGCGATCCTCGATGACGGCCTCGATCCGCTCCTCCATGACGGCACATCCTACGTCGGCCGAGCGGGCGGGCCGGCGAAGCGTCTAGAGCCCGGCCGCCTGCGCGAAGCGGACGAGCGGCGGGACGTTCGCAGGCACCCCGGCGACGCCCGTGAGGCCGAGCCCGACGACCTGCGTCGAGGCCCGGATCCGCTCGAGCGCGGTCTCGACGTCGGCGACGCTCGGGCCGCCCGGCTCGGGCATGAACGGGATCACCGAGTCGTCCGGGTCGAGGACGTCGACGTCGAGCGCGACGTACACCGCGTCGGCGCCGGCGAGCGCCGCCGTGATCCCCTCGTCGCCGGTGTGGAGACCGCTCTCGGCGATGAAGACCTCCTCGGGCGGGTCGAGCGCGCGGGCGCCCACGAGGACGGCGTCCTCCGCGCGAACCGTGCCCGAGTCCAGGAGCATCCGGAACGGCATACCCCAGACGTTCCCGCTCGGCGACGTCTCGGGGGTGTTCAGGTCGCCGTGTGCGTCGAACCAGACCACGGCGAGGCGGTCGTGGCGCGCCGCAAGCCCCTCCACGGCGCCGATGTGCGAGCAGCAGCAGCCGCCGAGGACGAGCGGGCGGTCGGGGAGCGCCGCGGCGAGCGCGAGGTTCTGGTCGGCGAGGCGGTCCTCGTCGATGACGGCCGTCTCCGGGTACGGGAGCTCGAGCGCGGCAGCCTCGACCATCGCCTCGCCGCCCTCGCCCCACGCGGCCGGCACGCGCACGAGCCCGGCGGCGAAGGCGCGCCCGCAGGAGTGGCACTCGTAGCCGTCGTCGAGGGCGACGGCGGTGAGCGTGCGGCAGTCGGGGCAGCGAGCGCGCAGGCGCGACACGCCTAGAGCCTAGCCCGCCGGCTTCTCCCAGCGGTCGATCCGGTGGGTCTCGCGCATCCCCGCGGCCGCGTAGAGGCTCGGCGCCCCGGTCGTGTTGTCGGAATCCACGTGGAGCGAGACGTGCGTCCGTCCGCGCGCGTGGAAGGCGGCGAAGCTCGCGAGGAGGAGCGCGCGGCCGAGCCCGCGCCGCCGCCACGCGGGGACGACGCCGAGCAGGTCGACGTAGCCGCCCGCTCCAGGCGCGAAGCCGAGGACGGCACCGACCGGCCGCCCGCCGGTGACCGCGAGCATCCAGAGGGCGGGGTCGAACGCCGCGCGCCCGAGCCGCTCACCGGCCCAGGCCTCGAGCGGCCCGGCCTCGTACGTCGGGTCGTCGGCGAACGCCTCCGAGATGGCGGCGTGGAACACCGCCTCCTCGCCGGCGCGGAACGGGCGCGGCTCGACGCCCTCCGGCCAGGCGGGCGCGGGGGGCGGGGCATCGAGATCGATCGCCATCCGGTAGAGCGAGCGCGCGTACGCCCAGCCGCGGCGGCGGAGAAGGTCGACGCCGCGGGTGTCGTCGCCGAGAAGACCGGTGACGAGGAGCCGCGCGTTGAGCTCGCTCGCACGCTCCTCCGAGCGGCGGAAGAGCTCGTCGCCGACCTCTGGGTCGCGGGCCTCCGGGTGGACGTAGACGTCGAGGCCCACCTCGCCGTCGGCGCGCCGCCGCGTCGTCCAGGCATAACCGACGAGCCGACCGCCGTCCTCGGCGACGAGCGTGTCGCGTTCGAGCTCGAAGCCCGGCGCGGTCCAGTCGTCGCGCACCTCGTCCGCGTCCGTCTCGATCTCGCCCCCGTGCGCGCGGTCGTACGCGCGAATGACCTCGGCGATCGCCTCCGCGTCTGCGTGCGTGGCGGGGCGGAAGGTCATGCCGGGACGATCCGGTCGAGCGTGTCCGCGAGCCCGGCGAGGGTGGGCAGCTCGGCGGCGCGCGGGTGCTCGCTCGCCTCGTCCAGCCGATTGATCCAGACCGCGGGGATCCCGAGCTCGGCCGCGGGGCCGAGGTCGTGGAAGGCGCTCGCGGCGACGTGGACGTGCCGGTTCGGCTCGGGCGCGTGCACGGCCCGGAAGCGGTCGAAGTGCCCGTGCGCCGGCTTGTACGAGCCCGCGCGGTCGGCGGTGATCGCGTCCTCGAACGGGACGCCGATGCGCTCGATCGACGCGGCGATGAAGTCCGGATCGCTGTTCGTCAGGATGACGAGCTTCCAGCCGCGCGCCCGCAGCTCCGCCAGCTCGCCGGGCACCTCGGCGAACGCCGGCCAGCGCGGGAGCGACTCGCCGAGCGCGCCCTCCCCGCCGGGCGGAAGCTCGAGCCCCTCGCTCTCGGCGAGGAGCCGAAGGCTCTCCGCGAGCACCTCACGGTACGGGATCGGCCCGCCGAGCTGGACGCGCGGCTCGATCTCGTGGTAGCGCTCGAGCAGGGCCTCGCGGTCTGCGTCCGGCCAGAGCCGCCCGAGCTCGCCGCCGATCCCGCCGTCCCAGTCGATCAGCGTCCCGTAGCAGTCGAACGTCGCGTACCGGTCTCCGGCGCCCATCGCAGGCCGGAGCCTACCGAGCCAAGTAACACAGTGTTACAAGCGAAAGGCTCCCGGGCGCCGCTCGCCCGGAGCTACTCGTCCCAGCGCTTGATCACGAGGCATGCGTTGTGCCCGCCGAAGCCGAAGTTGTTCGAGAGCGCGTAGCGCACGTCGGTCTCGCGCGACTCGTTCGGGATGTAGTCGAGGTCGCACTCGGGATCGGGATCCTCGTAGTTGATCGTCGGCGGGACGATCCCGTCGCGGACGGCGAGGATGCACGCGATCGCCTCGATCGCTCCCGAAGCGCCGAGACAGTGGCCCGTCGCCCCCTTCGTCGACGAGATCGGGGTCGCGTAGGCCTTCTCCTCGCCGAGGGCGAGCTTGATCACGCGGGTCTCGCTCGCGTCGCCGAGCGGCGTCGAGGTGCCGTGCGCGTTCACGTAGTCGATCTCCTCCGCGGCGACGCCGGCCGAGTCGAGCGCCATCTGGATCGCGCGCGCCGGGTGCCGGCCGGTCGGGTCCGGCTCCGTCACGTGCTGCGCGTCGGACGAGAGCCCGTAGCCGACGATCTCCGCGTACACCTTCGCGCCGCGCGCCTCCGCGTGCTCGAGCGACTCGAGGACGACGATCGCGCCCGCCTCGCCCATCACGAACCCGTCGCGGCCCGCGTCGAACGGGCGGCTCGCCCGCTCCGGCGCGTCGTTGCGGCGCGAGAGGGCGCGCATGGCGCCGAAGCCCGCGATCCCGACCTCGGTGATCCCGGCCTCGGTGCCGCCGGCGAGGACGACGTCCGCGCGGCCGAGCCGGATCGCGTCCATCCCCTCCCCGACCGCCATGTTCGAGGCGGCGCAGGCGGTGCACTGCGAGGTGAGCGGCCCGCGCGTCCCGAGCTCCATCGAGACCCAGGCGGCGCCCATGTTCGGGATGATCGCGGGGATCGACTGCGGGTTCACCCGGTCGGCGCCGCGATCCTTCAGCGTGTACGCGCAGTCCTGGAACGACTGCAGCCCGCCGATCCCGGTGGCGACCGAGACGCCGATGCGGTCGCTCTCGCCGGCGACGTCGAGCCCGGAGTCAGCCTCCGCCTGGCGCGCGGCGGCGAGGATCATCTGCGCGAAGCGGTCCATCTTCCGCGCCTTGCGCCGCTCGATGTACTCCGTCGGGTCGAACCCCTTGAGCTCGCAGGCGAACTTCACCGGGAACTCGGACGGGTCGAAGATCGTGATCGGGCCCGCCCCGCTCTCGCCGGCGGTGAGGTTCTTCCAGTACGTCTCCGGGTCGTTGCCGAGGGGCGTCACGGCGCCGAGGCCGGTAACGACCACCCGTCTCCCGTTGTCGATCGTGCCCACGACTTCCTCCCTACATCCCCAGGCCGCCGTCCACGAGCAGGACGGCGCCTGTCACGTAGCCGGCCTCGTCCGAGCAGAGGAACCGTACTGCCACGGCCACGTCGTCCGGCGAGCCGAGCCGCCCCATGGGCGTCGCGGAGAGCAGGAAGTCGCGGATCTCGTCCGAGAGGACGGTCGTCAGCTCGGTCTCGATGTAGCCCGGCGCGACCGCGTTCACGCGCACGCCGCGCCCGCCGAGCTCCTTCGCGAGCGCCTTCGTGAAGCCGATGATCCCGGCCTTCGTCGCCGCGTAGTTCGTCTGGCCCGGGTTCCCGTGCAGGCCGACGAAGCTCGTCATGTTCACGATCGCGCCCGAGCGGCGCTTCAACATCTTTCGCGCGACGGCCCGGCTCATGTGGAACGCGCCGTCGAGGTTCGTGGACATGACCTCGCGCCACTCCTCGTCGCTCATCCGGGCGATCAGCGTGTCGCGCGTGACGCCCGCGTTGTTCACGAGGATGTCGACGTCGCCGAGCTCGGACTCGACGCGCTCGACGATCGCCTTCGCGCTCGCCGGGTCGCCGACGTCACCCTCGACCGCGATCCCGCCGATCTCGTCCGCGATCCCGCTCGCGAGGTCGGCGTTCGAGCGGTAGTTCACGGCCACCGTGGCACCGGCGCGGGCGAGCTCGCGGCAGACGGCGGCGCCGATCCCGCGCGACCCGCCGGTCACGACCGCCACGCGCTCGTCGAGCCGGCAGAAGCTAGACAGCGGAGACCGCCTCCTCGAGCTTCGCGAGGCCGTCCGGATCGCCGACGGAGAGCGTCCGCACCGAGCGGTCGCAGCGGCGGACGAGGCCGGAGAGGACCTGGCCCGGCCCGACCTCGACGAAGGTCTGCACCCCTTCGGCGACGAGTGCGGCGACCGCGTGCGTGAACCGCACCGGTGCCGTGAGCTGGTCGAGCAGGATCTGCGGGAGCGCCGAGGCGGGCTCGAGCGCAGCCGTCACCGTTGACATGAACGGGATCTCCGGCTCGCGCCAACCCGCCCGCTCGACCGCTGGGCGGAGCCCGTCCGCGGCCGACGCGACGAGCGGCGAATGGAACGCGCCTGTCACCCGGAGCTTCACGACCTTGCGCGCGCCGCGCGCGGGCGCCTCCTCGACGAGCCGGTCGACCGACGCCGTCTCGCCCGAGACGACGAGCTGGCCCGGGCAGTTGTAGTTCGCCGGCCACACGCCGCCGATCTCGCCGCAGAGGGCCTCGACCTCCGCGTCCTCCATCCCGATCACGGCGGCCATCGCGCCCGGGCTCTCCTCCGCCGCCGCGGCCGTCACCTCGCCCCGCGCGCTGACGAGCGCGACCGCGTCGTGATCCGAGAGCGCGCCCGACGCAGCGAGCGCCGCGTACTCCCCGACCGAGTGGCCGAGCACGACGTCCGGACGGATCCCGGTCGTCTCCACCGCCCGGAGGCACGCAAGCGAGGTCGCGACGAGCGCGGGCTGTTGCAGCTCCGTCTTCGTCAGCTCCTCGAGCGGCCCCTCGAAGCAGAGGCGAGCGAGGTCGAAGCCGACCGCCTCCGCCGCGTCGTCGTACACCGCGCGCGCTTCCGGGTACGCCTCGGCGAACGCGCGGCCCATCCCGAGCTCGTGGGAGCCCTGCCCCGGGAAGAGGAACGCGAGCCTGCTCACCCGCGCTCCCCCGACCACGTCATGTACGCGGAGCCCCAGGTGACCCCGCCGCCGACCGCGCTCATGAGCACGCGCATGCCCGGACGCAGGCGCCCCTCGTCGAGCGCGTCCGCGAGCCCGAGGGGGATCGACGCGGCCGACGTGTTCCCGTACCGGTCGATGTTCAGGAAGACCTTCTCCTGCGGCAGCCCGAGGTTCCTCGCCGCGTGGTCGATGATGCGCTGGTTCGCCTGGTGGGCGACGTAGAGGTCGACGTCGTCGATCGTCGCGCCGACCGCTGCGAGCAGGTCGTTCGCGGACGAGACCATGAGCCGCGTGGCGACGCGGAAGACCTCGCGCCCGTTCATCTGCACCCAGTGGAGCTCGTTCTGCACGGTCTCGGCGCTCGTCGGGTGCCGCGAGCCGCCCGCGGGGAGGCAGAGGTCGAGGCCGTACGTCGCGTCGACGCCGAGCTCGAAGCCGATGAAGCCGCCGTCCGCGACCGGCTCGATCACCGCGGCCCCCGCTCCGTCCCCGAAGAGGATGCACGTCCCGCGGTCGTTCCAGTTCACGATCTTCGAGAGCGTCTCGGTGCCGACGACGAGCGCGTTCTCCGCAACGCCGCCGGACACGAGGCCGAACGCTTGCGAGAGCCCGTACAGAAACCCGCTGCACGCGGCGAGCGTGTCGTAGCCGGCCGCATTCCTCGCGCCGATCGCGTCGGCGACGATCGCGCCGGTGCTCGGGAAGAGCATGTCCGGCGTGGACGTGGCCACGAGGACGAGATCGAGGTCGGCCGCGTCGACGCCCGCGCGCTCGAGCGCCTGCCGCGCCGCGGGAATCGCGAGGTCGCTCGCCGCCTCGTCGTCCGCGGCGATCCGCCGCTCGCGGATGCCGGTGCGCTCGACGATCCACTCGTCGGACGTTTCGACCATCCGCTCGAGGTCGGCGTTCGTCAGCACCTTCTCCGGCACCTGGACGCCGACCCCCGTGATCCCGACGCGCCTGCCCTTGCCCTCGACGGCCGCGATCATTCGGGCATGTCCGTGAGAGCGAAGAGGAGCGTCCCGCGCACCGCGAGCTCGCCGTCGACCGACGCGCGCGCCTTCCCGCGTCCGACCGGGCCGCGCAGCCGCTCCAGCTCGCACACGAGCTCGAGCTCTTCGCCCGGGCGCACGAGCCGCTTGAAGCGGACGTCGTCGATCCCGGCGAAGAGCGCGAGCTTGCCCCGGTTCGCCTCCTCCGAGAGGACGGCGACCGCGCCGCACTGCGCCATAGCCTCGACCATGAGGACGCCGGGCATGATCGGGTTCCCGGGGAAGTGGCCGGGGAGGTACCACTCGTCCTCGCGGACGAGCTTGCGGGCGACGACGCGCGCGCCCGGCTCGAGCTCCGTCACCTCGTCCAGGAGGAGGAACGGCTCCCGGTGGGGCAGGATCGCCTCGATCGCCGAGCGGTCGAGCGGGCCGCTCACCCGGATCGGCCCGCCGACGCCGAGCCCGGCGCGGCCGTGGAGCCGAGGCTCTCCTCGAGCCCGTCGCGCAGGCGCTGCCGCCCGCGGTGGACGTAGCACTTCGCCGTCCCGACCGGCATGCTCGCCGCGCGCGCGATGTCCTCGTACGAGAACCCGAGCACGTCGCGCAGGACGACG
This sequence comes from Thermoleophilia bacterium, assembly GCA_025930955.1. GTDB lineage: Bacteria > Actinomycetota > Thermoleophilia > Gaiellales > Gaiellaceae > JAICNY01. The sequence continues at coordinate 2,706 of JAICNY010000028.1, read as the reverse complement.
ACCGACCGCTGGTCGGCCGACAGCCGCGCGAGGCCGTGCACGAGATCGGCGCGGAGGTCGCCGAGCAGCGTCGCGCGCAGCGGATCCCCGTCCTCGCCGGCCGGCTCCTCCTCGGTCAGCGGCTCGGTCGCGCGGACGCGCTTGCGTTCCTGCGCGTCCCGGCACGTGTTCACGACGAGCCGGTGCATCCACGTGGCGAACTGCGCGTCGCCGCGGAACTGGCGGAGCTTCGTGCAGAGCTTGACGAGGGACTCCTGCGCCGCGTCGCGCGCGTCCTCGAGGTCGCCCATGAGCTGCGCCGCGAGGCTGTTCACGCGCGGCGAGTAGCGCTCGACGAGCACGTCGAGGGCCGGGCGGTCACCCGCGCGGGCCTTCGCGACGAGGGCGAGGTCGCCGAGCTTTCGGTAGGCCTGGATGACGGCTACGGGCACTCTCTGCTCGGACAGACGGAATGCGGGCAGGCCGGGTTGCACGGGAGCGTTAGTGTAGACAGCGTGGAGGCCGCTGAACGCCCGCACGCGGACACGCTCGAGCCGGGCGTCGTGGAACCGCTCCTCGAGGGGGCGTTCGGGCGTCCGTACCGCTACGAGCCGACGGTCGCCTCGACGCAGGGGCTCCTCGCGCCCGACGACCCCGAGGGCGCCGTCGCCGCGTGCGAGGAGCAGACCGCCGGGCGCGGCCGGCTCGGACGCACGTGGGAGGCTCCGTACGGGACGGCAATCCTCGTCTCGATCCTCCTTCGCCCGCCGGCAGGGCGCCGCGTGCAGGAGCTCTCGCTCGTCGCAGGGGTCGCGACGGCCCTCACCGCGGAGCGGGCGCTCGGACTCGCGAGCCAGGTGAAGTGGCCGAACGACGTCCTCGTCAACCGGAGCAAGGTCGCGGGCGTGCTCGCGGAGGCGCGCGACGACGCGGTCGCGCTCGGGATCGGCCTGAACGTGAACCAGCGGCGGGACGAGCTGCCGTCGGATGGGACGCCGCCCGCCGCCTCGCTCCGTACGATCGACGCGGTCGTGCGCGAGCGGGCGCCGCTGCTCGCGCTCCTCCTCGCCGAGGTCGAGAAGGCGTACGAGCGCTGGCGGGAGGGCGGACTCGACGAGCTCTACGTCGACCTCGGCCCGCGCGACTTCCTCCGCAACCGGCGCGTGCGCGTCGGGGACGAGGCCGGCCTCGCGATCGCGATCGACCGCCAGGGGCGGCTCGAGATCGACGTGGGCGGCGAGCGCCGCCTCGTCGAGAGCGGCGAGGTGACGTACCTCCGCTAGGTGACGCGGCGCGACACGGGCTTGCCCGCGTTGCCGGCGAGATCGAACGAGCTCACGGTCACGGAGGTGCCCCGCACGGGGAGGCGGAACGTCCACGTCCCCCGCGCGAGCGACCGGTTGAACGTCCTCCCGCCGAGGCGGATCGCGAGCCTCACGTCCTCGGAGACCGAGAGCCGGAGGGAGGTGCCGCGCTTCACGCGCCGGGCCCGGAGGATGCGCGTGACCGGCTTCGTCGTGTCGAGGGCGACCTTCGCCGTCAGGCGCCGCGTGCCGAGGCTCGCGGTGGTCGCATCGACGATCACGGTGTACGTCCGGTCGGCCGCGGGCGAGCCGCCGGATTCCCTGCCGTCCCAGACGAAGCTCTTCTTGCCGAGCGAAAGGGACCCGTTGCGGAGCGTCGCCACCCGGCGGGAGCCGGCCATGACGCGGGCGTCGACCGACGCGGCGCGCTTGAGCTCGAAGCCGACGGCGAGCGTGTCGAGCGTGCCGTCCCCGTTCGGGGAAAAGGGCGTCGGCGCCGCGCTCAGGTGGGCAAGCGTGCGATCGACGCGGACGGCGGCGGACTTCGTCACGGTCTCGGGGCCCGACGCCGCCTCGACAACGAGGACGTAGCGGCCGTCGGGCACCCTCGCGCCGTTCGCGTCCTTGCCCTTCCACCCGACGAGCCGAGCGCCCGGCCCGAGCGTCCGATCCGCGACGAGCGTCGCGACCGGCGCGCCCGCCGGGGTCTCCAGGCGCGCCTCGATCGTCGCGCTCCGGGTGAGCGTGAAGTGGATCCGTTGGCGGTCGCCGACCCCGTCGCCGTTCGGCGTCGTGACGACGGGCTTCGGCGCGAGCGCGCCCAGCTCGAGCGGCGGCTCGCTGCCGCCGACGACGCCGGTCGCGGCGCGGACGCCCTCGCCGGCGGCGATCGCATAGGTGTAGCGGCCGGGCGGCGCGCCGGCGGAGCTCCACGTCCAGTCCAGCGCCTTCGTCGTCCCCGAGGCGCCGGCCACGCGGTTCCCGACCGCGTCGAAGACGTCGACCGTCCACCCGCGAGCCTCGGAGAGCGTCGCCGTGAACCGGACCGGCCCGCCGAGCGCGCCGGTCGAGCGGGGGTTGAAGATCTTCGGGCCGCCGAGCGCGCGGGCCGCGGCCGCGAGCGAACCGAGCTCGCCGTGCAGCTTCGCGCCGGGGCAGGAGGTCGAGCCGGTGTCCCGGTGGCCGGAGATCGCGTTCAGGGAGACGAGCGTCCCGGCCGGGAACTTCGGGTTCCCTCCGGACGTCCACGTGAGCCGGGAGGCCGGGTCGACGTGCGCGACGTCGAGCCGCCAGGCGAGCAGCGCGGTGAGCGCTGTGCGGGCCTTCGCGGAGATCGTCCCTCCCTCGTACGTCCCGAGCACCGCGACGCCGGTGCTCCCGGTGTTGAAGCCCTGCGCGTGGGCGCCGATCACGTTCTTCGCCG
>JAICNY010000077.1 GCA_025930955.1 Thermoleophilia bacterium | reverse complement strand
TGGCCCGTCGGGCCTCTCGGCGGCGTACCACCTCGCGCGGCTCGGGCACGCCGTCACGGTCGTCGACGCGGGCCCGGCGGCCGGCGGGATGATGCGCTTCGGGATCCCCCGCTACCGGCTGCCGCGCGAGGTGCTCGACGCGGAGATCGGGCGGATCGCGGCGCTGGGCGTCGAGATCCGCCTCGACACGAAGGTGGAGAGCATCCTCGAGACGATGGAGGAGGGCGGCTTCGACGCGGCCTTCCTCGCCGTCGGGGCGCACCTCGGCAAGCGCGCGTACATCCCGGCCGGCTCGGCCGCGAAGATGCTCGACGCCGTCTCGCTGCTGCGCTCGATGGAGGGGGAGGAGCGGCCGCAGCTCGGGCGCCGCGTCGTCGTCTACGGCGGCGGGAACACGGCCCTCGACGCCGCGCGCACCGCCAAGCGGCTGGGCGCCGAGGAGGCGATCGTCGTCTACCGGCGCACGCGCGACCGGATGCCCGCGCACGAGTCCGAGCTCGAGGAGGCACAGGCCGAGGGCGTGCTCGTCAAGTGGCTCTCGACGATCAAGCGGGCGGACGCCGGGAAGATCCTCGTCGAGCGGATGGAGCTCGACGAGACCGGGTTCCCGCAGCCGACGGGCGAGCTCGAGGAGCTCGGCGCCGACTCGGTCGTGCTCGCGCTCGGGCAGGAGACCGACCTCTCGCTCCTCGACGGCGTCCCGGGGCTCGAGGTGGAGGACGGCGTCGTCAAGGTCGGGCCGGACATGATGACCGGCCGTCCGGGGATCTTCGCGGGCGGCGACATGGTGCCTGCCGAGCGGACGGTGACGGTTGCGGTCGGGCACGGGAAGAAGGCCGCCCGGCACATCGACGCCTGGCTCCGCGACGGCGCCTACGCGGCTGCGCCGAAGCACGACCTCGCCGAGTTCGACCTGCTGAACACGTGGTACTACTCGGACGCGCCGCGCACGATGCAGCCGGAGCTCGAGCTCGCGCGGCGGCAGTCGACCTTCGAGGAGGTCGTCGGCGGGCTCGAGGAAGCCACCGCGCTCTTCGAGGCGCGCCGCTGCCTCTCGTGCGGCAACTGCTTCTCCTGCGACAACTGCTACGGGGTCTGTCCCGACAACGCGGTCGTGAAGACGGGCGATCCCGAGCACCCGTACGCGATCGACCTCGACTTCTGCAAGGGCTGCGGCATCTGCGTCGCGGAGTGCCCGTCGGGCGCGATCGAGATGGTTCCGGAGCGGATCTGAGGGAGGTGTGACATGGGCGACACCTACGTGATCGAGACGCTGAGCGAGGCCGATCTCGCGGCGCGGCTCCACGAGCTCGGCGAGCAGCGGGCCGCCGTGCAGGCGGAGGCCGACCGGCTCGACGCGGAGATCGACCGCCTCGAGGCGGAGCTCGCCGGCCGCGGCGCCGGCGGGTAGGCGCGGCGCGCCCCGGCGCGGCACCCGCGCGGCGTGGCATCGTGCGGGCGTGGCGACCGACCGGCAGCGGCGGAAGGCGGACGTGTTCGCGGCGCTCCACGAGGGCGAGCCCTTCGTCATCCCGAACCCGTGGGACGCCGGCTCCGCGCGCGTCCTCGCCGGGCTCGGCTTCCAGGCACTCGCGACGACGAGCTCCGGCTTCGCGTTCACCCTCGGGCGGGTGGACGGGACGGCGACGCTCGAGGAGGTGGCGGCGCACGTCGAGCTCGTCGACCGCGTGACGGAGCTTCCGGTCTCGGCCGACCTCGAGAACGGCTACGGGGCCGATCCCGAGGCGGCCGCGCACGCGGTCACCCGCGCCGCCGAGGCCGGCGCGGTCGGCGGGTCGATCGAGGACTGGGATCCGGGCGGGCAGATCTACGACCTCGCGCGCGCGGTCGAGCGCATCGCCGCGTCCGTCGAGGCCGCGCGCCGGCTGCCGTTCCGCTTCATGCTGACGGCCCGGGCGGAGAACCACATCCGCGACAACCCCGACCTAGACGACACGATCGCTCGCCTCCAGGCGTTCGAGGCGGCGGGCGCCGACGTCCTCTACGCACCCGGCCTCGCCACCGTCGAAGAGATCCGAGCCGTCTGCCGGGCCGTCTCGCGGCCCGTGAACGTCCTCGCCGTCCCGGGGCTCACGTTCAGCGAGGTTGCGGCCGCGGGTGGGCAGCGGGTGAGCGTCGGCGGCTCGCTCGCATGGAGCGCCGTCGGGGCGGCGACCGCCGCCGCGCTCGCGATCCGCACCGGCGGCGACTTCTCCGGGCTCGGGACGAGCGCGCTCTTCCGCGACTGGCTCGCGCCCTCGCGGGACGCGGAAGACTAGAGCCGGAGGCGTCAGGCGCAGGGCCGGACGCTCGCCATGGGCGCCCGGCCTGTTCGAACGGGTCGTGCGGCCGCGGCGCGAAGGGAGGATACTTCGGGCGGAAACAGTGCTCTCCCCCCCGGACACCGCAGCTTCCGCCCGCCCGGACGCGCGGCCTGCGGAGGCGCTCACGTCGGGCCGGTTCAAGGTCCCGGCGGCGCTCTCGGGCGTCCTGCGGCTCGGGGCCGACGAGGCCGACCGTCACGACCTCGCCGTACGGAAGGCGCTGCTCGTCGGCGTGTCGCTCATGGTGCTTCCCGCGGGCGTCGCCTGGGGCGCGGTCTACTGGCTGCTCGACGAGCGCCTCGCCGCGATGGTTCCGTGGACGTACGCGGTGCTGGACGTCGTCGCGCTCGGCGTCTTCGCGCGCACGCGGAGCTTCCGGTTCCTCCGCAACGTCCAGCTGACCCTGATCCTCGTCCTGCCTGCGCTCCTCGTCGTCGTGCTCGGTGGGCTCTCGGCGGCGAGCGGCGCCGTGCTCTGGTCGCTTCTCGCGCCGCTCGGCGCGGTCGTGTTCGACCGCCCGGCGCGGGCGTGGCTCTGGTTCGCCGCGTTCCTGGGCGTCATGGTGGCGAGCATCGTCGTCGCCCCGCTCGCACGCCCGGAGGCCGCCGTCATCCCGGTCGACGCGCGCAGCGCGCTCGCCGCGCTCAACATCGCGGGCGTCTCGCTCGTCGCGTTCACGCTCCTAGCCGCGTTCGCGCGCCAGCGTGCGGCGGCGCAGGCGCGGGTCGAGCGCCTGCTGCTCAACATCCTCCCGGACGAGATCGCCGAGCGGCTCCAGGACGAGCCGGGCACGCTCGCCGACCACTTCGAGGACGTGAGCGTCCTCTTCGCCGACGTGGTCGACTTCACGCCGCTCTCGAGCCGCCTCCACCCGACCGAGCTCGTCGAGGTGCTCGACGCGCTCTTCACGGAGTTCGACCGGCTCGCGGACGAGCACGGCGTCGAGAAGATCAAGACGATCGGCGACTGCTACATGGTCGCCGCGGGCGTCCCGAGCCCGCGGGCGGATCACGCGCACGCGCTCGCCGAGATGGCGCTCGAGATGCACGAGTGCGCCGCGCGCTGCCTGGCCGACCACGAGGCGGGCGACCTGGCGCTGCGCATCGGGATCAGCTCCGGGCCGGTCGTCGCCGGCGTGATCGGCCGGCGCCGCTTCCTCTACGACCTCTGGGGCGACACCGTCAACATGGCGAGCCGCATGGAGTCGCACGGGGTCCCCGGCCGCGTCCACATCACCCGGGCGACCTGGGAGCGCATCGGCGAAGACTTCCGCTGCGAGCGGCGCGGCGAGGTCGACGTGAAGGGGAAGGGACTCGTCGAGACGTGGCACCTCGTCGGCCGGCAGGGCGACCGCGCCGCCGTCTGAGCCCGCGCCGCGATCAGGCGCGCGCAGGGGCGGACTGGTCGCGCGGGACCGGGCCGGCGGGCACCGCGGCCGGCAGCTCGAACGAGAACGTCGAGCCCTCGCCGTGCGTCGATTCGACCCAGATCCGCCCGCCCATCCGGCGGACGAGCTCGTGGCAGATGTAGAGGCCGAGGCCCGTGCCGCCGACCCCGCGGGTCATCGCCGGATCGAGGCGGTAGAACTTCTCGAAGATCCGCTCCTGCTCGTCGGCCGGGATCCCGAGCCCCTCGTCGCGCACGGCGAAGCGCACGTTCCCGTCGACGGCCTCGACCGAGAGCTCGACGCGGCCGCCGCTCGGCGAGTACTTGACCGCGTTGTCCACGAGGTTCACGAGCACCTGGCGTACCTTGTCGCGGTCGGCCGCGACCTCCGGCACAGGCGTGCTCGCCGCCACCTCGAGCGTGATCTCCGGGCGGAGGTGGGAGCGGGTCGCCTCGGCCACCCGGTTCACGAGATCGCGCGGGTCGAAGAGCTCGGCAGAGAGGTCGACGCCGGTGCCGTCGAGCTGGGTCGCGAGCAGGATCTCGTTCACGATCCGGCTCAGGCGGTCGGCCTCGTCGACGATCATCGACACGAAGCGCTCGCGCCCGGCCTCGTCGAGGGCGAAGTCGTGGCGGCGCAGGGTCTGCGCGGCGCCGTAGACCGCGGCCAGCGGGGTCCGGAGCTCGTGCGACGCGGTTGCGACGAAGTCGCCCTTGAGCTCCTCCAGCCGGTGTGCCTCGGTCACGTCGCGGAAGGCGTAGACGGTCCCGCCGAAGAACTCGACCGCGGAGATCGAGATCCACCGCTGCCCCTCGTCCGTCTCGATCCAGACCGTCTCGGGGGTCGCCGGGCCGGCCTCCCCCGCGACGGGGATCTGCTCGCGGAAGTTCTCCCAGCCGGGGATCGCCTCGGAGGGCCGCCTCCCGATCATCGCGTCGGCGGAGTAGCCGGTGACCGCCTCGGCGGCGGGATTCCAGAGGCGGATCACGCCCGTGCGGTCGACGAGGAAGACGCCGTCCGCGACGTACGCGAGGACGCGCGCCGCGTCGGCCTCGAGCTCGACGCGGTGGTGGAGGCGGGCGGCATCGAGCGTGAGCGCCGCGCGGCGGGCGACGTCCGCGGCGAGCCCGAGGTCGTCGGCGCCGTACGCGCGCCCGCGGGCGCCGCGGACGAAGGTGAGGACCCCGAGCGTGTGCCCGCGCGCGACCATCGGCGCGAGGAGGCGCGACCCGTCCGGGGAGACGATCGGCTCGCTGCCCCCGGCGGCCTCCGCGACGTCGCCCGTCGGCACGGCCTCCGGTGCGGCGGCCCGAGACTCGCCGTCGTAGATGACCTCGGCGTGCGCGGCCGTGAGCCGCGTGAGGCCCTCGTCGTCGCTCGTCAGGTCGACCGCGCACCAGTCGGCGAAGTCGCGCACGGCGAGGTCGGCGACGCGGCGCAGGGCGGTCTCGGCGTCCGCCGCGGCGGCGAGAACGTCGCCCGCCTCGACGGCGAGGTCGAGCCGCTGCCGGCGCACGAGCGCCTCGCCGCGCGCCTCCTCCCGCTCCCGGCCCAGCCGCTCGCGCTCGGCCTCGAGCTCCAGGCGGTGGCTCAGGTCGACGAGGAAGCCCTGGACGTAGAGCGGCCGGCCGTTCTTATCGCGGACGGTGGTCGCCTCGTCGCGGACGGGAAGCTCGCGCCCGTCGCGCGCCACGAGCCGGTACTCGGAGCGGAACGGCCGCTGGCCGCCCGCCCGGAGCTCCTCCGCGACACGCTCGCGGTCGTCCGCGTGGACGAGGTCGTCGAGCCGGACCGTCCCCTCGACGAGCTCCTCGGGCTCGTAGCCGAGAAGACGCTTGACCTGCGGCCCGACGAACGTGAGCGAGCCGCGCTCGCCGGGCGGATGGACGTAGTGGACGGCCGGCAGCGTCCGCGCGAGCGCCTCGTGGCGTCCCTCGGCGTCGCGGAGCGCGCGCTCGAGCTTGACCGAGCCGCTCGTGTCGAGCGCGCCGAGGACGGCGTGCTCGCCGTCGGGCGCCCCGAACGCGAGCGCGCGCACGAGCAGGCGGAAGGCGTCGCCCGCCTCGTCCGTCCGCTCGATCGTCGCGTCGACCGCGGCGCCGCCGTCACGCGCCTGCGCGAGCGCGTCGGCGATCTCGGGGCCGAGGACGCCGGCCTCCGCGCCGATCGCCTCGCCGGCGGGGAGGTCGAAGAGCCGCTCGGCGGCCGAGTTCCAGGCGGACACGGTCGCGTCGGGGCCGACCGTGACGAGCGCGGCCGGTGCGGCCTCGCGCAGCGCGGCGAGCTCGGCCCGGGCGGAGCCGCGCGCGCTCCGCGCGCGGCCCCAGAGGTCGGACGCGAGCCCGGCGGCCGCGCCGGTGACGAGCCAGGCCGGCACGGTGAGCCACGCGATGTCCGTGTCCCCCGTCCCGTAGGCGACGAAGAGGCCCGCCCCGACCGCGGCCGTGACGATGCCCGCGACAAGCCCGCCGGCCGCGCCGGCGAGGGCCGCGAGCGCGAGCCCGGCGGCGAGGGCGAGGAGCGGATCCCAGTCGAGCTCCGGCCCGAACGCGAGCTGGACGGCAACGGCGAGCGCCGCGCCGACGAGAGCGACGGCGACGCCTCGGCTCCGCAGCTGCGGGATGAGCCAGGACATCCGAACCTCCGAAGACGGGCTACCAGTGAAGCACGCTTCGCGCGCCGTTCCAAGTTCACCGCACGGCGGCCGATACCTGCGGCAGCCCCCCGTCAGCCGCCCCGGCGCCCGGGGGAGTCCTCCGGCGGCGGCTCGGCGACGAGGATCGCACCCGCGAAGAGCCCGAGCGCCGGCCGGCCGAAGCCCGTCCACGATCGCGGGGGCGCTGAACGCGGCGACGGCGGTGCCGATGTTGCCACTCCATGGACGCCGACCGCGAAGCCCTGCCGCTCGCGCCCGTACCAGCGGGCGACGAACGGGACGCCGACCGCGAACGACGAGCCCGCGACCCCGAGGACGAAGCCGACCCCGACGAGCGCCCAGTAGCTCTCGGCGAACCCGAGCGCGACGCTCGGCGGCGCGGAGAGGAGCAGGATCGCCGTGAACATGATCCGCCCGCCGAGGCGGTCGGTGAGCAGGCCGACCGGGATGCGCAGGAGCGAGCCGAGGACGACGGGGATCGCGATCAGGACGGCCGTCTCGGTGCTCGAGAGGTCGAGGTCGTCCTCGAAGCGCCGCGCGAGCGGCGCCATGAGGCCCCAGGCGCTGAAGCAGAGCGCGAACGGGAAGGTCGAGAGGCCGAGGTTCCGGGAGGCGCCGGACGGAGGCTCGGGCATCGCTCCGTCGATCCTACGACGCTCCGACCGAGAACGTAAGGACCGGCGGCGGGAGCGCACCAATCCCTCCGAGACCAGCGATCAAGGAGGGAACGGCATGCCCTACGGCGACTGGATCAACGAGCTCCCCACCGGGTTCTTCCTCGCGGTGCACCTGGGCGCGTTCGCGCTCGGCGCGGGGTTCGCCCGCCTCGCGTTCGCGCGCGAGCTCGGGCTCGTCGGCGCCGGCTTCGCGCTCTACGCGCTCGCCGAGCTCGTGTATCTCACGTACCACTTCGACTGGACGGTCTTCCTCTTCGCGCACACGATCGCGGAGGTCCTGAACCTCGCCGCCTTCGCGCTCGTCTTCGCGGGCGCCGTGCACCAGGCGGTGCGACGTCCGGCCGTCGAGGCGACGCGGTGAGGGCGCTCGCCGCGCTGCCGCTCGTCCTGGTGCTCGCCGCCTGCGGGGGGACGGCGCAGGCGTCCGAGCCGGTCGCGACGACCGAGGTCGCGATGGCCGAGAGCTACGTGTTCGAGCCGCAGACGATCGAGGTCGAGGCAGGTGCGACGGTCACGTGGCGCAACGAGGACCGCTTCACGCACACCGTCCAGGTCGAGGGGCAGGAAGACCACGAGGTGGAGCCCGGCGAGAGCGCCTCGGTCACGTTCGACGAGCCGGGCACGTACGCGTACGTCTGCACGCTCCATCGCAATGACATGGAAGGAGAGGTGATCGTCCGATGACCAGCAACACGCACACACGCGTGACACGGCTCGTCGCGGCGCTCGTGGCGGTCGTCGCCGCGGCGCTCGTGGCGGGCGCGCTCGGGGGCGGCCACGGCGCGGCCGCGCAGGGCAAGGCCGAGGCGAAGCGACCGGTCTCGCAGGCCGAGCTCGCGTTCCGGAACGACATGCGCAGCCTGTGGGAGGATCACATCGTGTGGACGCGGCTCGCGATCGTGAGCCTGACGACCGACGCGCCCGACACCGAAACCACCGTCGGGCGGCTGCTCCGCAACCAGGACGAGATCGGCGCGGCGATCGCGCCCTTCTACGGCGAGGCGGCGGGCGACGAGCTCGCGCGCCTGCTGCGCGACCACATCGTCGTCGCGGCCGAGCTCGTCGCGGCCGCGCGGGCCGGCGACGCGGAGGCGGTCGCCGACGCGCAGGCCCGCTGGGGCGCGAACGCCGACGAGATCGCGGCGTTCCTCGCCGCCGCGAACCCACGTGCCTGGGACGAGGCCGACCTGCGGGCGGCGCTCGAGGAGCACCTCCGGCTCACGACGGACGAGGCGCTCGCGCGGCTCGCGGGCGACTGGGAGGCCGACGTCGCCGCCTACGACGCGATCCACGCGCACATCCTCGGCCTCGCGGACGTGCTCTCGACCGGGATCGTCCGCCAGTTCCCGGGGAGGTTCCGCTAGCCGTGGCGGCCGCCGCCGCTACCGTTCGGAGCGGGCTCGTGAACGGGCACGCGACGAACGCGCGAACGGCGGCGCCGCTCCTCGACGCGGAGTCGCGCGAGTGGCTGCGCGCGCTCCGCGCCGGGGAGCCCGGACGGGAGGAGGCGGTCGCACGGCTGCACGCGCTCCTGCTGCGAGCGGCGCGCTTCGAGGTGGCGCGGCGGCGGCCGGGGCTCCCGCACCTGCGTGGCGGCGAGCTGGACGACATCGCGCTCGAGGCCGCCGACGACGCGGTCGTGAGCGTGCTCCGGCGGCTCGACACGTTCCGCGGGCTCAGCCGGTTCACGACGTGGGCGTACAAGTTCGCCCTCCTCGAGGCGGCCGTGAAGCTCCGCCGGCGCGCGTGGCAGGGCCGGGAGCTCCCGCTCGAGCCGGAGTCGTGGGCCCTCTTCGCCGCCGACGGCCTGGCGCCCGAGGCGGAGGCGGAGCAGAGCGAGCTCCTCGACGCGATCCAGGCGGCGATCGCCGAGGTCCTGACGCCGCACCAGCGCCGCGTGCTCGTGGCGCTCGCCGTGAACGGCGTGCCGATCGACGTACTCGCGGAACGCACGGGCACGACGCGCGGCGCGCTCTACAAGGCGCTTCACGACGCGCGCCGCAAGCTCCGCCGGCACCTTGCGGAGCGCGGGCTCCCGCTCGACGACACGGAGGAGGCGAGCTGATGAACCGGCCGGACAGGAAGCAGGCGCTCGGACGGCTCCTCGGGCCGGCCGTGCCGGAGATCGGCTGCGACGAGTGCTTCGAGGAGCTCGACCGCTACGTCGAGCTCGAGCTCGCCGGGGCCGACGCGGACGCGGCGATCCCCGGGCTGCGGGCGCACCTCGACGGCTGCCCGGCCTGTCGCGAGGAGCACGAGAGCCTTCGCGCACTCGTCGGCGGCGATCAGGCGCTCTAGGGTGTCGCGGGCGACCCGCCGGGGGAGGCAGTGACGATGGAGGCGCCGCGGCTGAACCGGTCGCTCTGGCTCGCCGAGGCCGAACCGGGCTACCCCGCGCTCGAAGGCGACGCCGACGCCGTGGTCGACGCGGTCGTCGTCGGCGCGGGGATCACGGGCGCGACGACCGCGTTCCTGCTCGCCGAGGCCGGTGCGAGCGTCGCGCTGCTCGATTCGAGCCGGGTCGCGCACGGGGCGACGGGCTACACGACCGCGAAGCTCACGGTCGGCCACAACATCGTCTACCGGACGCTGGTCGACTCGTACGGCGAGGAGGTCGCGCGGCGCTTCGCGCGCTCGAACGGGGAGGCGATCGAGCGCGTCGCCGGTCTCGTCGCCGGGCACGCGCTCGACTGCGACTTCGAGCGCGCGACGAACTACGTGTACGCGGAGCGGCCCGAGTCGGTTCCGGAGCTCGAGGAGGAGGCCGAGGCCGCGCGTGCGGCCGGCGTCGCGGCGGAGCTCACGACGGTCACGGACCTCCCGTATCCCGTCGCGGCGGCGCTGCGGGTGGACGGCCAGGCGCAGTTCCACCCGTGGAAGTACGTCGCCGGGCTCGTCCGGCTCGTCGCGGAGCGGGGCGGGCGGGTGTTCGAGCTCACGCGCGCGACGCACGTCGCGAAGGGCGACCCGTGCGTCGTCACGACGCCGCGCGGGCGCGTGCGCGGCCGTCATGTCGTCCTCGCGACGCAGCTTCCGTTCCTCGACCGCGGGCTCTTCTTCGCGCGGGCGCACCCGGTGAAGTCGTACGCGGTCGCCGCGCCCGTGCCCGACGACGTGGCGCCGCGCGGGATGTACATCTCGTGCGACGCGCCGACGCGCTCCGTCCGCTCCGCGCCGGGGCCGGACGGCGCGCGCTTCGTGATCGTCGGCGGCGAGGGCCACAAGCCGGGCGCCGATCCGGCCACGGAGGAGCGCTACGCCCGGCTCGAGGAGTTCCTCGCGGAGCGGTTCGGCGGCGCGCAGGCCGAGTACCGCTGGTCGACGCACGACTACGTGCCGGTCGACCACCTCCCGTATATCGGTCGCCTCCGGGGCGGCGACCCGCGCATCCTCGTCGCGACCGGGTTCGCGAAGTGGGGGATGACGAAGGGGACGCTCGCCGCCTCGATCCTCGCGGACGCGGTTCTCGGGCGCCCGAACGAGTACGCCGAGCTCTACGACGCGACGCGGGCCAACGCCCGCCGCTCGGCGCTCGCGTTCGCGAGGGAGAACGCCGGCGTCGGGCTGCGGTTCTTCCGCGACCGCGTTCGTTCTCGCCCGGCGCGCGAGGAGGTCGAGCGGCTCGCCCCCGGCGAGGGGACGATCGTGCGCGCGGGCGTCGGGCAGTACGCGGTGCACCGCGACGAGGCGGGGGTGCTGCACGTCCTCTCGGCGCGCTGCACGCATCTCGGCTGCATCGTCGGGTGGAACCCGGCCGACCGCGCCTGGGAGTGTCCCTGCCACGGGTCGCGCTTCGCGGGCGACGGGACGCTCGTGCAGGGGCCCGCGACCTCCGATCTCCCGCGCCGCTCGCTCGAGGCCTGACGGGCCCGCGCGCTCAGCGCCCGAGCACGAGGCCCGGGCGGGCGTGCGTCGGACGGCCGCCCTCGACGACCGCGACGCCGTTCACGAGCACGTGGACGATCCCCTCCGGATGCCGCGCGACGTCGGCCGGCGTCGTCCGGTCGTGCACCCGCGCGAGGTCGAGCACGACGACGTCCGCGGCCGCACCCTCGCGGAGGACGCCGCGGTCGCGCAGCCCCATCGCCTCCGCGGGCAGCGCGGCGAGGCGGCGCACCGCCTCCTCGAGCGTGAGCAGCCCGCGCTCGCGGACGTAGCGCTCGAGCGTCCGGGCGGCGTAGCCGTAGCTCGACGCGTTCCAGGGGAAGCGGCACTCCTCGCCCTCGCCGTCCGTCACGACCCCGTCGCTGCCGAGCCCGCAGTACGGGAGCGCGAGGACACGGTCGAGATCGTCCTCGGTCGCGTAGACGTGGCGGATCCCGACCGACATGAGGAGCGAGCCCGCCTCGAGGAGCGCGTCGCAGGCCCAGGCGCCGACGCTCGTCCCCGCCTCGCGGGCGAGCCCCGCGAGCGAGCGCCCGGTCAGCTCCGGGCGGATCGGGCTCGACGAGACGAAGATCTGCTCGTACCCGCCCGCGCGGACGAGGAAGTTCCGCCCGGCCGCGAAGTGCAGGTCCACCGCCCGGCGGGCGCGCGGGTCCTGGAGGCGCGCGAGCACCTCCGCGGGACGGCCCTGCGTGATCTCCGGCGGGAAGAGGTCGGCGAGGTTCCCCGGGCCCCACGTCTCCGGGAACGTGTCGACGGAGACGGCGTGGCCGTTTCCGCGGGCCCGCTCGACCGCCTCGAAGGCCGCCTCCGTCTCCGCGCGTGGCGCGTACGGGCGGGGCGCGACGTGCGAGAGCTGCGTCCGCACGCCCGTGCGCCGTGCGATCTCGAGCGCCTCCCCGGTCGCCGCGGCGAAGCGCTCGGCGCGGTCGCGCATGTGCGTCGCGTGGACCCCGTCGCGCTCGGCGGCGACCGCGCAGAACGCGGCGAGCTCGTCCGTCTCCGCGCGCGAGCCCGGCTGGTACTCGAGCCCGGTCGAGACGCCGATCGCGCCCGCCTCGAGCCCCTCGCGCGCGAGCCCGAGCATCCGGTCGAGCTCGGCCGGCCCGGGCGGGCGGGCGTCGAGCCCCATGACCGCGTTCCGCGTCGCGCCGTGCGGGACGAGCGCGGCGACGTTCACGCCCTTCCCGCCGAGCGTCTCGAGGTACTCCCCGACGCCCTCCCACGTGACCTCGACGCCCCAGTCGGAGCTGTACGCGAACGCCGTGCGGCGGAAGTCGTGCTCGGGCGAGCAGGGCGCGACGCCGCCGCCGCAGTTCCCGACGACCACGGTCGTGACGCCCTGGCGGACGGCGCTCTGGGCCTCCGGGAAGGCGAGGAGCGTGAAGTCGGCGTGCGTGTGCAGGTCGACGAAGCCGGGAGCGACGACGAGCCCCTCCGCGTCGAGCAGGCGCGCGACGAGCGAGGGCCCGAGCGTCCCGAGCGCCTCCACGCGGCCGTCGCGGACGAGGACGTCGGCGCGCCGCGCCTGCCCGCCCGTCCC
>JAICNY010000043.1 GCA_025930955.1 Thermoleophilia bacterium | reverse complement strand
GGTCGGCTGGCGCCCGACGCGGGGGATCGACGACATCCTCGCCGACGTCGTCGCGCACGAGTACGGGGGTACCGACGGGCGCGAGGCGAAGGAGGGCGCGATCGTGTGAGCGGTGTCGCCCGTGGAATGTTCTGGGCCAGCGCTGCCGCGATCGTTTGGACGCACGCCGGTTATCCGGTTGCCGCGGCCGCGCTCGCTCGGCTCCGGCCCCGCCCGGTGCGGCAGGAGGACACGACGCCGAGCGTCTCCCTCGTCGTCGCCGCGCACAACGAGAAGGCCGCTATCCGCGCGCGGATCGAGAACGCGCTCGCGCTCGACTACCCGGCCGAGCAGCTCGAGATCGTGGTCGCCTCGGACGCGTCCGACGACGGGACGGACGCGATCGTCGAGGAAGTCGCCGCCCGCGAGCCGCACGTTCGTCTCATCCGCTGTCCGCGCGGCGGGAAGCTTGCCGCCATCAACCACGCGCACGGGCAGACGGGCGGCGAGATCCTCGCTTTCTCGGACGCGACGACCCGGTGGGAGCCCGACGCGCTCCGCAAGCTCGTGCGCAACTTCGCCGATCCAGACGTGGGGTACGTGACCGGGAAGCTGCTCTGGGACGCGGGTGACGGCGCGAGCCAGGAGGGCGCCTACTGGCGCTACGAGGCGTGGCTGCGCGCGAACGAATCCCGCTTCGGGTCGATCACCGGCGGGATCGGGCCGATCTACGCCGTGCGCCGCACGGACTTCGTGCCGCAGCCGTACGGGCAGGACGCGGCGCTTCCGGCGCTCATGGCGCAGCGCGGCCGGCGGGCGATCTGCGATCCCGAGGCGGTCGCGCACGAGGTGCCTGCCCCCAGCATGGAGGCGGAGTACAGCCGTAAGGTGCGGATGTTCGCATGGGCCTGGTACCAGCTTCTCCGCGGCGCCCCGACGCGGGGCGTCGGTCCGCTCTACCGCATCGAGTGGTTCTCGCACCGCGTGCTCCGCTACTCGAGCGGGATCCTGCACGCGGGACTGCTCCTCTCCTCCGTCGCGCTCGCGCGCCGCGACCGGTCGGCGCGCATCGCGCTCGCGGCGCAGGTCGCGTGGTTCACGCTCGCCGCCGCGGGGCGCCTGCGTGCGCCGGTTCCCGCGGCGTCGTTCGCCTACTACTACCTCCTCGTCACCTGGGCGACGGTCGCGGGGCTCGTGCGCTACGCGCGCACCGGTGTCCCGCGGGTCTGGGCGCCGGCCGAGGGCACGCGCTAGCACCGGCCCGACCCCCCCTCGCTCCTGCCGTCGCGGCTGCATCTGCTCGCGGCCGCTTGGAGGTACGGTGAGCCCGCCCGTGCGCATCGCGCTCCTCGACCCGCCCGGCTTCACGCCGCCCTACGACCACGCGCTCGCGGCGTCCCTCGCGGCGCGTGGGCACGAGGTCGCGCTCTTCACCGCTCCCGACCTGTTCGGGTCGGCGCGCGACCCGGACGGGTACGACCGGCGCGAGACGTTCCTTCCCCTGAGCGGGCGTCTGCTGCGCGGACGCGCGCGCTCGCGCGCGCGGGTCGTCGTCAAGGGACTCGACTACGTGCCGAGCGTCGTGCGCTCGCTCGGCGCGGTGCGCCGCTACGCACCGGACGTCGTTCACGTGCAGTGGCTCGGGATCCCGCGCTACGACGTCCGCTGGCTCGCGCGGCTCGTCGCGTCCTTCCCGACCGTGCTCACCGCGCATGACGTCTTCCCGCGCCGCCGGTCGAACGCCAAGGGGTGGGGAAAGGCGCTCGGGCTCGTCGACCGCGTCGTCGTGCATTCCGACCGGGCGGTCGAGCAGCTCGTCGAGGTGGGTGTTGCGCGTCGGCGGCTCGTCCGCATCCTCCACCCGGCCTTCGAGACAGCCGGCGAGCCGCCGGGCGAGCCGACCGGGCGGACGGTTCTCTTCTTCGGGCGCCTGCGCCGCTACAAAGGCCTCGACGTTCTGCTGCGCGCGATGCCCTCCGTCCTCCGGGCGGTTCCGGATGCGCGGCTCGTCGTCGCCGGCGACCCGCTCGAGCCCGCGGAGCCGCTTCTCGAGCTCTCACGGGAGCTCGGCCTCGACGGCTCGGTCGAGTGGCGCCTGCGGTTCATCAACGAGCCGGAGCTCGGTGAGCTCTTCGCCGGCGCTGCGCTCACGGTGCTCCCGTATCGGCAGCTCGACTCCTCCGGCGTGCTCGCGACGGCGCTCGGGGCCGGGCGGCCCGCGGTCGTCACGGACGTCGGGTCGCTCGGCGCGATCGTCTCCGAGCACGGCGCCGGCCGGGTCGTGCCGCCCGAGAGCCCGGCGTCCCTCGCCGAGGCGATCGTCGAGCTCCTCGCCGACCCGGCCGCCCTCGCGCAGGCGGCGGAGGGCGCGCGCCGGGCGCGTGGGGCGCTCACGTGGGAGGCGTCGGCCGAGGCGCACGAACGGCTCTACGCGGAGCTCGTCGCGGAGCGGTCGTGACCGGGTACGAGCGCCGCCGCTTCCAGCGCGCCGTGAAGGCGCTCGTCGATCCGCTCGCCGCGGCCGTCCTGCTCGTCGTGCTCTCGCCGCTCGTCGGCGCGGTCGCGCTCTGGACGTTCCTCGACGCCGGCCGCCCCGTCCTCTTCGTGAGCCCGCGCGCGGGTCGCCGCGGCGTGACCTTCCGGATGCTGAAGTTCCGCACGATGATCCCGGACGCGATCGCCGAGGGACGGCGCCTCGCGCTCACGCCCGACCCGTTCGGCCTCGTCCCGGACGATCCGCGGATCACGCGCAGCGGCCGCTTCCTCCGCCGCACGGGGCTCGACGAGGTCCCGCAGCTCGTGAACGTCATCCGCGGGGAGATGAGCCTCGTCGGGCCGCGCCCCGACCTCGTCGAGCAGGCCGAGCACTACACGGAGGACGAGGCCCGCCGCCTCGTCGCGAAGCCCGGCATCACCGGCTGGTCGCAGGTCCACGGGCGGGAGGACCAGACGTGGGCCGACCGTTTCGTCTACGACGCGTGGTATCTCGAGCACTGGTCGCTCTGGCTCGACGCGAGGATCCTCCTCCGCACTGTCGGGCAGCTCTTCCGGCCGGAGCCCGTGCCGGTTGTCGACCCGCTGAACGTCGAGCGCGCACAGGCGGGCGTCCGCGAGAAGGGGGAGTCGTGAGCGCTGCCGGCGGTGGGCCGCGCGTCGCCGTCCTCGGGCTCCTCTGGGCCGGCCTCTCGCTTGCGCGGAGCCTCGGCCGCGCCGGCGTCGACGTGAGCGGGATCGTGATCCACGAGCACGAGTTCGGCCTCCGCTCGCGCTACCTCACGCGCCGGGCCGAGGTGCTGGGCGACGACGAGCGCCGCCGGGACGAGCGTGTGCTCGAGCTCCTGCGCAAGCTCGCCGCCGCCGGGCCGCTCTTCATCGTCCCGGAGCGGGACGACCACGTCGAGCTCGTCCTCCGCAACTGGGACGAGCTCACGGCGCTCGGGACGATCCCCCTGCCGTCCGACCCGGACGTCGTGCACCGGCTGCGACGGAAGGAGCTCGTCCTCGCCGAGGCCGAGCGCGCCGGCGTCCCCGCGCCGCAAACGATCGCTCCCGAGCACGAGGGGGACATTCGCTCGGCCGACCTCGTGCCCCCGCTCGTCGTGAAGCCGGTCGAGGGCCAGCACTTCGCGATGGCGTTCGGGCGGAAGGTGCTCCCGGCGGAGACGGTGGACGAGGCGGTCGGCGCGTGGCGCTGGGCGCGCGAGCGCGGCTTCGACATGGTCGTGCAGGAGCACGTCCCCGACTCGCACGAGAAGATCTTCTCCCTCTTCACGTACATCGACCGGAGCGGCGTCGCGCGCGCGAACGTCGTCGGGCGGAAGATCCGGCAGGGGCCGGTCCGCTTCGGGACGAGCGCCGTCTTCGAGACGCGCGACGAGCCGCGGGTGCTCGAAGCGGGGCTCCGGCTGCTCGAGAGCGTCGGCTACCGCGGCTTCGGCCACGTCGAGTTCGCCCACGACGCGCGCGACGACTCGTTCAAGCTCCTCGAGGTGAACACGCGCCTGCCCATGTGGGGCGGGATCGCGATGACGGAGCTCTTCGACGTCGCGCGGATCGCCTACGACGACGCCGCGGGCCGGCCGCTGCCGCCGCCCCGGACGTTCACCGACGAGCTCGTCTGGATCTTCTTCGGCAAGGACGCCTGGGTGAGCGCGCAGATGGCGCTGCGCCGGGAGCTCGGGCCGCTCGGCTTCCTCGCGCCGTACGCGCGGCGGCCGAAGGTGCGCGCGGTCTTCGCGCTCGACGACCCGCTCCCCGCCGCGGCGAGCGTCCGCTACCTCGCCGCGAAGGTCGTCTGACGTGGGCGCGGCCGGCGCCGAGCGCCTCCGCGAGGTGGAGCCCCCCGCCTGGGACGAGCTCCTGGACGAGCTCGGGTGCCGGGACGCCTACTTCCGCCGCGGCTTCTTCGACGCCGCGTGCCTCGTCGAACCGGGCGCGGCGACGCTCTTGCACCTCGAGGGCGACGGCGGCCACGTCGTCTTCGCGTGCATCGTGCGCGACGTGCCGGCGGGCCAAGGTGCCCGCGACGTCGTCACGCCCTACGGCTACGGCGGGCCGCTCGCGCTCGGCGCCGACCCGCCCGTCGCGCGCTTCCACGAGCTCTACGAGGAGTGGTGCGCGGCCGAGGGCGTCGTGACGACGTTCGTCCGCTTCCACCCGCTCCACGAGAACTGGCGCTACGCCGCGCCGCGCGCGCGGCTCGAGCGGCTCGCGAACACGGCGAGCTGGCCGCTCGGCGCGGATGCCGACCTGCTCGGGGGGATGCACGCGAAGCACCGGCGCGAGATTCGCCGGGGCGTCGAGGCCGGTCTGGAGACGGTCGTCCGGTCCGCGCCGGAGGAGCTCGGCGACTTCGTCGCGCTGTACGAGGAGACGATGCGCCGCCGCGACGCCGACGCGTTCTACTTCTTCTCCGCCGCGTACTGGGACGCGCTCGCCGCCGGGCTGCGGGAGCGGCTGCTCGTCGTGGACGGGCGCTTCGAGGGCGAGCTCGTCGCGAGCGCGCTCTTCCTCGCGACGCCGCCGTGGCTCCACTACCATCTCGGCGCGATGCGAGACCCAGGCGGCTCGCTCGGGGCGACGAAGGTCGTCCTCTACGAGGCGGCGCGCTGGGCGCGGGAGCAGGGCTACGCCGAGCTGCACCTCGGCAGCGGGCTCGGGGGGCGCGAGGACTCCCTCTGGCGGTTCAAGCAGCGCTTCTCGCCCTCGGCGGGGCGCGAGTTCTGGATCGGGAAGCTCGTCCACGACGAGGCGCGCTACCGCGGGCTCGCCGGGGCCGCGCCGGCCGACGGCTACTTCCCCGCCTACCGCGCGGCCGCCGCCCTGGAGGCGCGCCGGTGATCGTGATCGTCGTGCTCTTTTGGGTCACGCTCGCCGCGATCGTCTGGACGCACCTCGGCTATCCCGTCGCCGCCGCGCTCCTCGCCCGCCTGCGTCCGCGCGCGGTGGCGCGAGAGGACTGGACGCCGAGCGTGACGCTCATCGTCCCCGCCCACGACGAGGAGGACGTGATCGCCGGCCGCCTGGAGAACCTCCTCGCGCAGGACTACCCGCCGGAGAGGCTCGAGATCGTCGTCGGGTCCGACGCGTCCACCGACCGGACCGACGAGATCGTGGAGGAGGTCGCCGGCCGCGAGCCGCGCGTCCGGCTCGTCCGCTGCCCGCGCGGCGGGAAGCTCGCGACCCTGAACCGGCTCCACACCCAGGGCTCGGGCGACGTGCTCGCGTTCACGGATGCGAACACGCGCTGGGAGCCGGACGCCCTCCGCAAGCTCGTCCGCTCGCTCGCCGACCCGGAGGTCGGCTACGTCACGGGGAAGCTCGTCCTGCGCGAGGCGGACGGGACGAACCTCGAGGCGCTCTACTGGCGCTACGAGCTCTGGCTCCGGGAGCAGGAGTCCGCGCTCGGGTCGATCACGGGCGGGAACGGGGCGATCTACGCCCTCCGCCGCGAGACGTACATCCCGCAGCCCTACGGCCAGGACGCGGCGCTTCCCGCCTTCCTCGCCGGCAAGGGGCTGCGCGCCGTCTACGACCCCGAGGCGATCGCCTACGAGAAGCCGGCCCGCGACCTCGAGGACGAGTTCGCGCGCAAGGCACGCATGTTCCGGTGGGCGTGGCACCTCCTCTTCGCGGGACGCCCGACCCGCGGGGCGGGGCGGCTCTTCCGCTTCCAGTGGTTCTCGCACCGGACGCTCCGCTACGCGAGCGGGATCCTCCACCTCACGTTCCTGCTCGCGACGACGGCGCTCCTCCTCGACGGGACGGTTTACGTCGTCGCGTGGATCCTCCAGCTCGCCTGGCTCGCGCTCGCCGGGCTCGCGTGGCTCCGTGTGCCGCTCCCCGGCGCGGGCGTCGCCTACTACTACCTCCTCGTCACGCTGGCGACGATCGTCGGCGCGGTGCGCTACGTCCGCGGCGGCATCCCCGGCACGTGGGAGCGTGCCGAGGGAACCCGCTGAGAAGCGGCCAGGAGCGCGGCGACGACGATGCCCGCGAGCGGCCAGACGAGGTACGAGCCGTGGAAGACGCGGGCGAGGAAGACGAGCAGGAACATCGAGACGGTGAACCCGACCGCGGCCGGCCAGAGCTCCTCGGCCCGCCGCCAGGTCCAGAGGAGCCAGGCCGTGACCGGCAGCCAGACGAGCGCGAGGAGCGGGAGGAACGGATAGCCGCCGGTGCGTGACTCGAGGAGCCCGGCCTCGAGGAGCAGGCCGGAGAGCCCGTAGCCGACGATCCGGTACGTGGAGCCGCCGTACTCGATCGTGTCCGCCCAGAGCGCGCCGGGATCCCAGACCGCGAACGGAAGGACGCCGGCCGCGACGACGGCCGCGAAGACGACGCCGGCGCGCAGCCCCTCCCGCCGGCCGGCCTGCCGCCAGGCCCACAGCGCGAGGAACGGGAGCGCGACGAGGGCGAACTGCTTCAGGAGGACGGCGCCGCCGAGCGCGGCCGCGGCCCAGAGGAACCGCCGGCGCGCGACGAGCGCGAACGCGAGCACGGTGAGCGCGAGGCTCGGCGCGTCGGCGGTCCCGAACCACGCGGCGCGCAGCGCGAGCGGGCTCGCCGCGATGAGCGCCCCGCCGGCGAGCCGCCACGCGAGCGGGCCGGGGAACACGAGCGCGACCGCGAGCCCGGCGAGCGTCGCGAGGAGGACGAAGAAGCGGTAGTCGGAGAACGGCTCGGGCAGGAGCGTCCACACGGCGGCGGTGAGGACGGTTCCGGGGAAGTAGGCGAAGTGGCGCAGCGCGACCTGCTCCTCGCGCGTCTCGTCCGTCACGCTGCCGTCGAGCGAGTAGAACCGCTCCATCCCCGACCGCGAGTAGTCGTGGCCGTACGGGTTCTCGCCGTTTCGGAGCAGCTCTCCGGCGAGCTCGATCTGGAACGTCGAGTCGTTCGTGTGGAACCACGGCTCCGTCGACTGGCGCAGGCCGGCCTGGAGGACGACGGCGGGGACCGCGAGCAGGCAGACGACGATTGCGGTGAGCGCGACCGCCGCCCAGCGGGGCCAGGCGGCGCGGAGCGGGACCGTGGCCGCCGCCAGCGCGACGAGGACGCCGGCGAGGAGCCCGGGCGCGCGCAGCGCCTCCGTATCCCACTCCCCGTCGGTCGCGCGGACGAACGCGGCGAACGGGCCGGTAGGGTCGACGCGGTCGGGCCGGAAAGGCCAGGGCTCGGCGCCGAGGAGCGGGACGGAGACCAGGACGACGAGCCCGAGCGTCCCGAGCAGGAGCCACGCGTCGCGGTGCGCGAGCGCACGCTCGTCCGTGTCTGCGGTGTCCGCCCGCATCGCGGCAGCCTGCCTCACCGAGCGGCCGGAGCCGGGCTCGGACGGCGCCGGCGCCGCAGCGCGGCCGGCGCGCGGAGCACGGCCTCACCGGGCCCAGCGGCGGCGGCGCCGATCCCGAGCACCGCCCAGACGAGCGGATCGTCGAAGAAGACGCCGTACGAGAGCGAGTGGACGAAGAGGACTGTCCCGACGCCGAGGAGCGCCAGGCCGAGCGCCTCGTCCCGGGCCCGCACGCCCAGCAGGAGCAGGAACGCGCCGGCGATGAACGCTGCGTAGAGCGCGACCCCGACGATCCCGAGCTCCGCGGCCACCGTCAGCGGCGCGGTGTGCGAGACGTTGCGCCGCGCGGAACGCGGGCCGTCCGTCAGGTCGCGGCTCGCCGCCGGCTGTGAGGCGAGGCCGACGCCCTCGATCGGATGCGTCTCAAAGACGCGCCAGGTGTCCGCGACGAGCGTCGACCGCGTGCTCGTCAGGCGCTCCGGGTCGTAGCCGGCGGCGACGAGCGCGCCGAACGCGGCCACGCCGGCCACGACGAGCACGGCAGCGGTGACCGTGATGATCCTCCGCGTCCGCGCGTCCGCGGCGAGGAAGGTCACGAGGCAGACGGCGGCGGCGAGCGCGACCATCGTCGACTGGGAGTAGGAGACGTAGATCCCCGCGAAGAGGAACGCGATGAGCGCCGCGCCCGCGAGGACGCCGATGCGGCCGAGCCACAGGCAGACGACGAGGACGACGATCGCGAGCGCGACGTGCCTCGCGTAGATCGACGGGTCGGCGAAGAGCGATGTCACCCGGAAATAGCTCGTGAACTCGTTCGCGACCGCGACCTTCGGGTCGTAGAAGATGAGCGTCCGCGTCCACGACTCGACGAGTCCGACGGCGGCGAAGAGGACGGCGAGCGCCACCGCCTCGACGGCGAGCACCCGCGGGAGCCAGGGCTGCCAGGGCGTGCGGGCGACGAGGCCGAGCACGCAGACGAAGGGCAGGACGAAGAACACGAGCCGGTCCTCCGCGGCAGCCGGGTCGTACGCCCAGACGAGCGAGAGGATCGTGAGCCCGCTCAGGAGCGCGGCCGGGACGGCGAAGACGGGCGGGAGGACGCTGGGCTCCTCGCCACGCGCCAGGCGCCAGAGCAGCGCGATCCCGGCCGCCGCGACGACGGCGTAGAGCGGCACGAGCCGCCCGAGCGACCCGGCCTCGCCGAGCCCGATCGAGAGCCCGTCGGTCGTGTCGATCTCGAACGGCCAGCGCAGCCACGCTGTGCCGACGACGGCGGGGACGAGCACCGCGGGGCGGTGGACGAACAGGACGGCGAGGAGCGCGAGGAGCGGGGCCCCGACCGCGAGCGCCGCGAGCCCGACGGCCGAGCCGAGCTCGATTCCGTCCGGAAGCAGATCCTGCGCCACGAGCGCTTCGGCGACGCCGAGCGCGAGGAGCCCGGCGGCGACGAGCAGGCGGCTCCGGCCGAGCAGGAACGCGAGCGTCCCGACCGACCCGACGAGCGCCGCGGCAGTCGTCATCGCGCCGTGCCGCGCGTGTCGTCGGCGACTGAGGCGGCCTGACGGGACACGCGGGTAACGTATCCGCAGGGCGCGCCCGGATCAGCCGACAAGCGGCGTACGTCGACCGGACGGCGGGACACCGCCGCTGCGCGCGCCTCTCGCCCGGTGAAGAAGCGGATCCTCATCGCCGTAGCGCTCGTGCTGCTCGCCGCCGTCGGCACCGCCGGCGTCTTCGCCGCGCTCTGGTATCGGGAGCAGACGGAGCCGAAGAACCTCCGCGGCTCGTCCACGGTGGAGTTCGTGACGACGGAGGAGCCCGGCGAGGAGCTGCGGCCCGAGCGCGAGGTCGAGCGCGTGCCCTGGCCGATGTTCGGCTACGACCTCGCCCGGACGAAGGTCGCGCCGGACTTCGAGCACAGGCCCCCGTTCCGGCGGCTCTGGTCGGTCGAAACGAAGACGTACATCGAGTTCCCGCCCGCGGTCGCGAACGGCCGGGTCTTCGTGGCGAACCAGGAGGGTCTCTTCCTCGCGATCCGCGCGCGCGACGGGAAGGTCATGTGGCGGAAGGAGACCGGGCGCTGCGTCGCGTCCGGCCCGGCCGTCTCGAACGGGATCGTCTATCTCGGCTTCGGGACCACGGAGCCCTGCCGCCGGTTCGAGAACCGCGCGGGGCAGTCGGGAGGCGTGCTCGCGGTGAACGCGCGGACGGGGAAGGTCCGCTGGCGGTTCCAAGCCGCGCCGGTGGAGTCGTCGCCGCTCGTCGTCGGGAACCTCGTCTACGTCGGTTCGTGGAACGAGCGCGTCTACGCCCTGAACAGGAAGAGCGGCTCCGTGCGCTGGGCCTTCCATGCGGGCGAGGAGGTGAACAGCTCGGCCGCGTACGCCGACAACACCATCTACATCGGCGGCGAGGAGGGGACGCTCTTCGCGCTGAACGCCTGGACGGGGGCGCTCAGGTGGCGTGCGAGCTCGTACTCGCGGTTCGGGCGCCGCGAGCAGTTCTATCCGACCCCGGTTGTCGCGTACGGGCGCGTGTTCGCGGCGAACGTGGACGGGACGGTGTACGCATTCGGCGCCAAGAGCGGGCGGCTGCTCTGGGCACGGACGGCGGGGACGTACGTCTACACCTCCCCCGCGGTCTGGCGGAACCGGGTCTACGTCGGCTCCTACGACGGGAAGTTCAGCGCGCTCGACGCGGCGACCGGTGACATCGCCTGGCAGTGGGAGGCGCCCGGCGCGATCCACGGCGCGCCGACGATCATGGCCGGCCTCGTGTACTTCTCGACGACGTCGGCGGGGGTCGCCACGTCGCGCGCGCAGCGCTTCATCAAGGCCGGCCGCCGCGGGACCTACGCGCTCGACGCGCGCACCGGGAAGCCGGTCTGGCAGCTACCCGAGGTGGGGCAGTACTCGCCGGTCGTCGCAGACGAGTCGCACGTGTACCTGATCGGCGCGACGCGCGTGTACGGGATGCGGGCACGCAACACGGCGCGCGCGCTCCGGCGGGAGGAGCGGCAAGAGCGCCGCGAGCGGGAGCGCGAGGAACGGGAGCGCGAGGGGGGCTCCGACGCGCCGGAGGCGGACGGCTCGTAGCGCCTCGGTGCGTGTCAGTGTCGGGAGCCGCTGAGGAGCTCCCAGCCCTCCTTCAGGAACGGCGTCTGGTCGACGAGCGCGGCGATGTCGGCCGGGTCGAAGTCGCCCTCGTCGGTCACGTAGCGATCGACGTACTCGGCCGGGGTGAGGTCGAACGGCTCCTCGTCATCCCAGTCGTCCGCGCCCGGGCCGGGAGCGTCGAACGGCGCGAGCTTGAACGTCTCGCAGGCCACGAGGACGGGGACGCCGCGCTCGGTCGCGGTCGCCGCGAGCTCGCGCGTGCCGACGCGGTTCGCGAACGCGCCGTCGCGGAAGACGCAGTCGGCGCCGAGGAGCAGGACGTCGACCGTCTCGAGCGCGTGGCCGGCATCCTCCTCCGCCACGAGGTCGACCGCAAGGCCCGTCTCGCGGAGCTCGTCGGCGAACGCCCGCCCCTCGTCGTAGGGGCGGGCGACGGTGCAGACGACGCGGGAAGGCTCGCTGTAGAGGAGCGCCTCCCGCACGGTCGCGGACGAGGAGTGCGTCATCACGCGGCTGAGGAGGAACGGCTTCAGGAGGACGGCGATCGAGTGCGCGGCCCGGTCGCGGCGATCGACGAGCGCGCGGCACTCCTCGAGCAGGAGCTCCGGCGTGCGCCCGGCCGCGAGGACGCGGCCCACCGCGCCCGCGATCGCGCCTATCGCCGGGCGCGCGGAAACGAGCGCGCGGCCGCTCTCGAGCGGGTCGGCGCCGCGGGCGACCGCCTCGGCCAGGGCCTCGACGGCGTTTCGCGCGAGCCAGCCCGCACCGTGCGTGCGGTCGTCCGCGATCATCCTGGCGCGCTCTGCGACGAGCGTGTCCACCCTCACCTCCTGCCCGTTCACCCTACCTCCCCGTCGGCAGCGTCTGGCGCGCATGGCCCGCTGGTAGCCTCCTGCGGGTGCACCGGGCCGCGGAGCGGATCGTCCTCCCACGCGGCCGGTCCGCCGCTCGGAGCGGACGGTGAGGCGCCTCCGGTACCCCCTCCAGATTCTCGTCAGCGTGGGGATCCTCGCGTTCCTGCTCTACCACATCGATGTGGGGCGGACGGTCGAGCTCGTGCGAGAGAGCGACGTCCGCTACGTCGCCCTCGCGCTCGCGATCTTCCTCGTGACGACCTGGGTGATGGCGTGGCGGTGGCAGCTCCTGCTCGCCTCGAAGGGGATCCGGGAGCCGCTCGGCTGGCTCACGAAGCTCTACTTCGTCGGGTATGCGGCGGGGCAGGTGCTGCCGACCTCGATGGGCGGGGATGCGGTCCGGATCGTCGAGCACGCGCGGCGCCGGCCGGGCGCGAGGGCGGAGGCGGCCGGCGCGGTCGTGATCGAGCGCGTGATCGGGGCGACGGGGACGCTGCTCCTCGTCGCCGTCGGTCTCGCGGTCGCCGCGGGGCGCTACTCGGATCTCGAGGCCGTGCTCTGGGTCGAGCTCGCGGGGCTCCTGACCGTGCTCGTGCTCGGCGTGCTCATGTTCTCGCGGCGGACGCGGCGGCTGCTCGAGGAGCGGATCTTCCCGCTCGGGCGCCGCGTGCGGCTCGAGAAGCCGCTCGAGCGCGTCCACCTGGCGCTGCACGGATACCGCGACCAGCGCGGGGTGCTCGCGTTCACGCTCGCACTCACGGTCGTGACGCAGGGCGCCCGGCTCGTGGCGATCTGGATGTGCGGGGAGGCTGTCGGCGTCGACCTCTCGCCGCTCGTGTACGTGATCCTCGGGCCGCTGCTCTTCCTCGTCATGCTCGTCCCGTTCACGATCAACGGGTTCGGGGTTCGCGAGGCGTTCTTCGTCGCGTTCCTCGGGCGGCTGGGAGTCGAGAGCGACGCCGCGTTTGCGACCGGCTTTCTCTTCTACGTCGTGACGGTGCTGACGTCCGTGCCGGGCGCGGTGATCCTCCTGTGGCGAAGCCTGCCCCCGACGGTGCGCGGCCGCGTCCGGCCCGGTGTCGGGCCGGACGGCTCGGCTTCCTAGAATCCCGGACGTGCAGGCGCTCGAGCGCTACCTCGCGAGCCGCCCGATGCCTCCGGCGGTCGTGGCCGACGTCGGCTGGGTGAACGGGCTCGCCGCGATCCGCCAGCTCGCGCGGGCCGGAATCCCGGTGATCGCGCTCGACCAGCGCAAATCCGCGCTCGGCTTCCGCTCGCGCTACGGCTTCGCTGTGCTTGCGCCGGATCCGCTCACCGAGCGCGAGGCGTACGTGGAGCTGCTTCTGCGGCTCGGCGACGCGATCGGGCGGCCCACGCCCGTCTTCCCGACGCACGACGATCACCTGAGCGCGATCGCCGGGGCGGCCGGGCGGCTCGGCGAGCGCTTCCGCTATCCGTTCCCCGCCTGGGAGGTGCTGGAGCAGGTGCAGCGGAAACGGCATCAGCTCGAACGTGCCGTCGAGCTCGGCGTCCCGACGCCGCGGACGGCGAACGAGCCGACGTCCGACCTCGGGTTTCCCGTGCTCGTCAAACCGTCCGACCCGGTCGAGTTCCGCCGTGTGTTCAAGCGCCAGTCGTTTCGCTGCGAGACGCGCGCGGAGCTGGACGAGGCGTGGGAGCGCGCTCGACCGTACGACCCGCTCGTGCAGGAGCTCATTCCCGGCGGTGACGAGGAGCTCTACACGCTCGGGAGCTACCTCTCCGCCGACGGCGAGGCGCTCGGGCTCTTCTGCGGGCGGAAGCTCCGCCAGACGCCGGCGGGCGTCGGGACGGCCCGCATCGGCGAGGCGGTCTGGGTGGACGAGGTCGTCGAGCAGGGGCTCGCGCTCGTCCGCGGCCTCGGCGCGCACGGGATCGCGCAGACGGAGTTCAAGCGCGACCCGCGGGACGGCGCCTTCAAGCTCATGGAGGTGAACCCACGGCTCTGGCAGTGGCACGGGCTCGCCGCCGCCTGCGGCGTCGACCTGCCGCGGATCGCCTACTGGGACCTGCTCGGCGCCCGCCTGCCGCCGGCGCGCTCGAACGGGACGCAGAAGCGATGGGCGATCACGCACGTCGCCGGCACCCGGCCCGCGATCGTGCGGCCGCCGTACGTCGACGCCGTGTTCGCGCGGGACGATCCCGGCCCGGCGCTCGCCCAGGCGGGGAGGCTCGTCCGGGGGCTCCGGCGCTGACCGCGCAGTCCCCCTCGCTCGGAGTGGCGCGCTCTTGCCGGGTGGCGGGACGACGCGCGGGGCGCGCGGCGACGCGGCTCGCGCAGGCGAGGCGCCCCGGACGCACGGGTAGCCCAGGCCCGCCGGCGTGCGGCTGAGCGCGTCCGCGGGTGCCGCGCGGGACCCGCGGCTCGTGGGCGCGGCGGCCGTGCTCGCCGCGCCCCTCCTCCTCGGGCTCGCGCGCCTTCTGCCGGCGGACGGTGTCGGTCTCGGAGTTCGTATCGCGCTGGCCGCGGCATGTGTGTTGCTCGTGCCCGGAGCCGTTCTCGTCCGGGCGATCGGGCGGCCGGTGCAGCCCGCGCTCGCACTGTCCGCGTCCCTGGCCCTCAGCCTGGCCGTCGTCTTCGCGGCGTTCGCGTTCACGTTCCTCGTCGCCGGGACGATCCGGCTGACCCTCGGCGTGATCGCCGCAGTCACGCTTGCGGCGGCGGTCCCCGCCATCCGGGCGGGACGGCCCGGCTTCGACCGGCTCGAGCTGCGCGTCGTCCTCATCGTCTGCGCGTGCGCGGTGGCGTTCGCCGCTCTCGTCTGGTGGGCCACGCCCGAGCTCAGGACGGGCGACATGCTCTTCCACCTCGGACGGGCGCGTCGGCTGGCGGAGACCGAC
This sequence comes from Thermoleophilia bacterium, assembly GCA_025930955.1. Taxonomy (GTDB): domain Bacteria; phylum Actinomycetota; class Thermoleophilia; order Gaiellales; family Gaiellaceae; genus JAICNY01. The sequence goes on along the minus strand of JAICNY010000043.1, from coordinate 3,366 downwards.
GTCCTCTCGTCCGTCGCCGTCGCGAACGAGTTCGCCGACGGAGGCCTTCACCCCGGCTATGCCTTCCCGCTCTGGCACGGGACGCTCGCGCTCATCGCGACGCTCGCCGGCGTGGACGTCGCGCACGTCGTCCTCCACCTCCCGACCGTCCTCGTCCTCCCGGCGTTCGTCGTCGCGTACGCGGCGGGGCGGGCGCTCTTCGACCACTGGGCGGGCGGCGTCGCGGTCGCCGCCGCGCAGGTGGCTCAGCTCGGTTTCGCGAGGCCGGGCGTCGGCTCGTACGCGTCGCTCTCGCTTCCCGCGTCGGTCACGCGGGTCGTGCTCGTACCGGCGCTCCTGGCCCTGGCCTTCGCGTTCCTCCGTATGCCGGACAGGCGGCTGCTTCCGAGCATCGCGGCGGCGTCGCTCGCCGTCGCGGTCATCCATCCGACGTACCTCGTCCTCATCGGCATCCCCGCCGCGGCGTTCGCGGCGCTCGTTCTCGTCTTCGAGCGTCCTCGCGAGCCGGTCGCGCGGCTCCTCGCCCAGGTGTTCGCGGCGATCGCGGTTCCCGCGGGGCTGTTCTTCGCGTGGCTGTACCCGTCCATCGCCGACCAGGCTTCGCACCGATCCGCGGAGGCCGAGCGCACCCGCGCGCTCGACCACTACGGGGATGCGCTCCAGGTGGTCGGCGACGGCTTTCGGCTGGCGCCCGGCAACCTGACGGGACGGGGCCCGGTCGTCCTCGCCGCGTTCGCCCTGCTCCCCGTCGCGGCGCTCGCGGTGCGTCGGCGGTGGGGCGCCTACGCGACCGGGGGAACGCTCGCGGCGCTCGCGTTCCTGCTCGTTCCGGCGCTGTTCGTGGCGCTCTCGGACCTCATGCTCGTCTCCCAGGCGCGGCGACTCGCCGATTTCCTGCCCGTCCCGTTCGTCATCGCGGCCGCCGCCGTCGTGGCGGGGCGCCACCGCCTCGTCGGCCTGGCGGCCGCATTCGGCCTGGGGGTGCTCCTGCAGGTGGTCTACGGGGTCACGTCCATCGAGGACGTGACGAACCGCGGCCCGGGCTGGCCGCTCTGGCTTGCGATCGGCGGCGCCGTCGCCGCGGTTGCCGCAACGGTTGTCCTCGGCGGCTGGCTCGACCCGTATCTCCGCGTCTCGCGCTGGACGGCGTTCCTGGTGCTCGCGTTCGTCGTCCCGATCGCGCTCGCGAGCGCGAGCCGCGTCGAGCGCGAGCGGCCGGACGATCCGTACGGACTTACGCCGGGTCTCGTCGCCGCGCTTCGAGAGCTCGATCCCGACGACGTCGTGTTCGCGGCGACCCCTACGTCGCACCGTGTGGGAGCGCAGGCCGCAGTCCGCCTCGCGGCCACGCTCCCTCACCACACGGCCGACACCGGGGCGAACCGGCCGTATCGCCGGCAGCGCGACACGATCCGCTTCTTCGCTCCCGCCCGCCTCGACGACGACGAGCGGCGCGCGATGCTCGCGCGGTACGGCGCCGACTACCTGCTCGTCGACAAGGTGCGGCCGTACCCGAGATCCCTCGCCGACTCGCTCCCGACGGTGTACGAGGATCGTCGCTACCTCCTGCTCGAGGCGACGAGCCCATGAGGCTTTCCTGGATCGGCCGCGCGCCGGCGTCGTACGACGCGACGTTCATGGCGCGGATGGCGGGCGTGTACCTCGACCAGACGCCCTGGACGCGCCTTCGGCTTTCGGCAGTGCGAGACCTTCTTCGCCCACAGCCGGGCGAGCGGGTGCTCGACCTCGGCGCGGCAGGCGGAGCGATGACCCACTACATGACGACGTTCGGCTGCCGGGCAGTCGGCCTCGACGCCGAGCCCGAGGCGGTGGAGACGGCGACGCGGACGTTCCCCTCGCTCCGGTTCGAGCTCGCGGACGTCACGGCGCTTCCGTTCTCCGACGAGTCCTTCGACAAGGCGGTCGCCGCCGATCTCGTCGAGCACCTCGTCGACGCCGACTTCGCGCGCATGCTCGCCGAGGTCTTCCGCGTGCTCGTGCCCGGTGGGGCGCTCGCCGTGTACACGCCGAACCCGCGTCATCCGATCGAGGTCCTGAAGAAGCACGACGTCGTCCTCGCGCGGAACGAGACCCACATCGCACTCCGGGATGCCGACACGCTCGCGGCCGGCCTCCGGCGGGCCGGCTTGGTCGTGGAGCGCGACGAGTGGCGCGCGGGGTTCCTGCCGGGCGTTCGCATGATCGAACGCGTGGCCGGCGGCCGTGTTCCGGCGCTGCGCTACCGACTGTGCCTGCTCGGCCGCAGGCCGGCGGACGAGGCGCCGCCGCCGAGCGGCGAGGACGGCGCCTAGGAGCGCGGCGACCGCCGCGGCCGCGAGGCCGACGGGAAGGTCGACGTGCTCTGCGGAGGTCGCAGCACGTGGCACGGCCGCGTCCTCCGGCGCTTGCTCGAAAGCCGTCGACGCGGTCGACCGGAGTGCCGTCCCGGTGGCGGGCACGTCGTCCGGAGCGGATGGGGCACCGCCGCGCGCAGCCGACGCCCGCAGGACCGCGCGGCCGGTCTCGGCCGCAGGAGGCGTCTGGGCCGGCGCCGTCGGCGATCCGCCCGCCACGAGCGGGCCGGTACGCGACGAGCTCGCGCCGCTCACGGACGCTACGGCGGGGATCGCGACCGAGGCGGGTGTTGCGGTCCCCGGTTCGCCCGCGTCCGGCACCGCAGGCGGCGGCGACGGCGCGGGTGCCGCGGTTTCGGGCTCCGCGGCGTCCGCGATCGCCGGAGGCGCTGCCGGCTCGAACACCGGCAGCGACGGCTCGCGGACGGGTTCGACCGGAGCCGGTTCCGGCGGGGGCGGGCTCTCGACCGATGCGGGCTCCGCGACGACGACAGGGACCGCGACGGCAGGCGGAGGCGCGTGCTCCGGCACTGCGGCGCCGCCTTGCTCCGCGTTCGGCGGCTCGCCCTCCACGACGCCCGGCAGGGGCGTGGGCTCCGCGCCGCCGACCGCGTTCGACCGCTCCGGCAGGAGCCCGAGCGGATCCACGTAGCCCTGCGGGTCGGACGCGACGCGGACGCCGAGGTGGACGTATGCCCCAGGATGCTCGGCGTCGCCGCTCGTCCCGAGCACGCCGACGGGTTCGCCCTCCTCGACGAGCCCGCCGCGCCGCACGGAGGTCTCGCCGAGGTGAAGAAGCGTGACCGCGTACCCGTCGGTCGTCCGAATCGTGACCGTGCGCCCGCCTCCGGGCACCGTCCCGGCAAAGCTGACGGCTCCGCCGGCGGGCGCGCGCACGGACGAGCCGTGGATCCCGCCGACGTCCACGCCGCGATGGAGCCCCGGCCCGTACGGGTCGCCGTCGAAGGAGAATGCTCGTAGCACCGGTCCGTCCACAGGCCATGTCCAGGCG
>JAICNY010000193.1 GCA_025930955.1 Thermoleophilia bacterium | reverse complement strand
GCCCGACCATAGCGCGTCTTGTCTCGATTGTCACCACGATCGGGGCTCCGCGGAATAGCCCTGGCCCCGCATCGTTGATTGCTAGTGTCGGCCGCGGTGAGCGAGACGCATCCGGAGGTCGACGCCAGGCGAATGGCGGAAGAGGCGCGCGACCGCGTGCGCTTCGAGGAGGAGGTGCTCGAGCTGGCGGATCAGGCGTACCGGGTGGCCCGGCGGCTGGCGCCGACCCAGGAGGAGGCGGAGGACCTCGTGCAGGAGACCTTCGCGCGTGCCTTCCGCTCCTGGCGGCAGTACCAGCCGGGCACGAACCTGCGGGCCTGGCTCTTCCGCATCCTCACGAACCTCAACATCGACCGCGGGCGCAAGGTGCAGCGCACGCCGGACATCCAGCCGATGGAGGAGGGCGACTACTACCTCTACAACCGGCTCGAGGAGTCAGGCGCGGGCGAGGACGAGGACCGGGTCGTCGAGCGGCTCTCCCAGGACTCGATCGTCGAGGCGCTCGCCGCGGTGCCGCACGACTTCCGCGACGTCGTCGTCCTCGTCGACATCGGGGACTTCTCGTACGCCGACGCGGCGCAGATCCTCGACATCCCGATCGGCACCGTCATGTCGCGTCTTCATCGTGGGCGACGTAACCTGAAACAGGCACTTGCCGAAGCAGCCGTGACAGAGGCCTCGTGATGGATCCCTGCGACAAGTGCGAGGAGCTGCTCCAGCCCTTCCTGGACCGCGAGCTCACCGACGCGGAGCGGGAGGAGGCGGAGACGCACCTCGACGCGTGCACGTACTGCCGGAAGCGCTACAAGTTCGAGGAGTCCCTGCGCCGCTACGTCGTCTCGGCCTGCAGGGAGCCGATGCCGGCGGACCTCAAGGCCAAGCTCGCCGCGCTCCGGACGCCGCTCTAGCCCGAGGCCCGGTCGAGCCCGACGATCACGACCAGGCGGTTCGCGTCGTCGCCCGTCGGGAGCGCCGTGGTCTGGACGCCGAGGTCGTCGGCGAGGCGCTTCGCGATGTCGTGGCTCCCCGGCGGGTAGTAGACGCGCGTCTGGACGTAGTCGAGCCGCTCGGCGTTCTCGACCGTCCCGAGGCGGTACGCGAGGGGGCCGGCGATCTCGTTCGCCATGACGGTCGCGGCATTCGGCAGCTCGGTGCCGTTGAAGACGTCGACGCGGATCTCCCACGGCGGCGGAAGCTGCCGCTCAGCCTGCGCGGCGGCGGACGGCGCGGGTTTCACGGCGTCGCGGAGCTGCGGCACGGCGACGAACCAGCCGAGCACGCCGGCGGCGGCGAGGAACGCGACGACCGCGGCCAACCGGCGCCAGCGGAAGCCGCTGCGGCCGCCGTCGAGCCCGGCGAGCCCTCGGGCCTCGCGGCCGGTGATCCCGAGCGCCTGCGCGTAGACGATCGTCGCTGCGATCGCGTCGTTCACGGACGGGAAGCGGTAGATCCGGCTCTCCTCGAGCGAGCGGATCTCCTCCGGGGCGAGACCGGCGCGGACGGCCGCCTCCTCGACGGTCAGCCGCCGGCGGACGCGGGCGGCGCCGAGCGGGGAGGTCTCGGGCGCCGGCGCGGCCGGAGGAACGACGACCTCGAGGTGCGACGCCGTAAGGCGCGGGGTTTCTGCGGCGCTTCCCCTCACCCTGCCTCCATCGGCAGGGCGGCGGCGGAGTTTAGAGAGCTCGGTTCGCAACGAGCTCTTACAGCCCGGCCGTGACCGTCTCGACGTCCGCGAGGTGGATGAGCCGGAACGTCGCCCGGCCGATCTCCCTGCGCTCCGACTCGTCTTCCGCCTCGGCGGCCGTGCGCCAGAGGTCGCGCGCGCACGAGACGAGCTCGGCGATCCGCTCGCGCGCCTCGGCGAACCCGTCTCTCTCCGAGCAGGCGTTCAGCGCGAGCCCGAGGACGCCGATCGTGTCGGCCTGCCGCGTCCAGAGGAGCGGGGTCGCCATCGTGAGGTAGTTGTGGATCCGCGCGAACGCGATCGGCTGCGTGATCGTCTCCCGCGGGCTCGGCGCGGACGCCTCGACGGGCGGCTCGCCGGCCGCGATCCGCGCCGCGGTCTCCCAGAGCATCGCGCGGAGCGCGTCGTCGCCGAGCCCGGCGGCCCGCGCGACCTTGATCGCGAGGAGGAGCGAGGTCGGCTGCTGCCCGTACGGGTAGTCGGAGGCGTAGAGGGCCTGCTCGGGCGAGAAGCGGTGGAAGACGTCGAGCAGGTCGACGGGGCTCCAGACCGAGGTGTCGAAGTACACCCCGGGCCGGCCCGCGAGCCGCTCCGAGAGCGCGGCGAGGTCGGCGATCCCGCCGTGCGCGATGATGAGCTGCGCCTCCGGGTGCGCCTCGACGAGCCGTGCGAGCTCCTCCGCGATCGGCGGCAGCCCGCGCCCGCCGTGGATGAGGATCGGCACGCGCCGCTCGGCCGCGAGCGCGAACACGGGCGCGAGGCGGTCGTCGTTCAGGAGGAAGCCCTGGGCGCGCGGGTGGAGCTTGATGCCGCGGGCGCCGAGGTCGAGGCAGCGCGTCGCCTCCTCGACCGGCTCGACGGCGAGGTCGAGACGCACGAACGGGGTGAGCCGCCCCTCGCTCCGCTCCGCGGCCGCGAGCGTCCGGTCGTTCGCGGCGCGGAAGGCCGGGTGCCGGTCGGGCTCGTCCATGCAGAACGCGAACGCGCGGGCGATCCCGTAGCGCTCCTGCACCGCGAGCAGGTCCTCGAGCGGCGCGACGAACCCGTCGATGTCCGAGCCGACGTGGACGTGCGCGTCGAAGACCTGGACTCCGTCGGGCAGCGCGCGGCCCAGCTCCTCGTCGTAGCGCGCGACGAGCGCGCGGGCCCGCTCGAAGACCTCCCTCTCCACGGGGCCGGAGGCTATCGCAGCAGCGTCGCGCGGAACGAGAAGGGGCGGCCGTCGTCCAGGGAGACTCCGCCGCAGGAGAGCTCGGTGCCGCGGCGGCAGCGAAAGCGCGTGCCCGCGTTCACGAGCACGAGGTCGACGCGGCGCACGCCCGCGCCGAAGGGGACGACCGCGCGCCCGGTCCCGGCCGTTTCGAGCGCGATCCGTCGCCGCTCGACGTCGCCGCCGGGCCGGACGACGAGCGCCGTCGCGCGCGAGCCCGCCGCTCCGCTTGCGACAGTCACGTCGAGCGCGAGCGAGCGCGACCCGAGGCCGGAGAGGGGCAGGAGCGCGACCGTCTTGCTCGCGAGGTGCGCGATCGCCGTCGAGCCCGCGACGCTCGGCCGCGCGTCCCCGAGCCCGTAGGCCGCGAACGCCCGCGCCCGCCCGTAGAGATGTCCCTCCTCGTACGCCTTCCGCGGCACGCGGTTCGCCGCCGCGAAGCCGGAGAAGAGGCGCGGGAACGAGACGTCGCGCGCCTCGACCGCACGCCGCGCCGCCGCGAGCGAGTACGTTTCGCGCCCGGCGCGCTCCCACGTGTCGCGGACGACCCGCGGGCCGAGCCGCTCGGCCGCGAAGCGCCAGAAGATCCACGTGCCGTAGAGGTAGCCGTCGAGCGGCACGTGCGGCCGTCCGATCGGGCTCCGCCGGAGGTACCGGAGGCTGTCGTGGAGGCGGGGGAACGCGACGTCCTCCATCCACGTCGCGGTGCCCTCCATGAACCAGAGGTCCTCGAGCCAGTCGTAGTTGAACTGGGCGGCGTGGAAGAGCTCGTGCGCGGCGGTCGCACGGAGCCCGGTGAGCGGCGAGCCCAGGCGGAGCTCGGGGTCGAGGAAGTCGTTGTCGAGGACGCAGTACGCCGAGACGCGGCGCGCGTACCACGCGGCGTCGTCGTCCGTCGTGCAGTAGCCGAAGTAGCCGAAGCGGCCGAGGTCGCCCAGGTAGACGTCCAGCCGGCCGTCGAGCTCCGGCTCCGCCGAGGCGAGGTCGCTGCGCGGGCGCCGGTAGCCGAGCGAATCGAAGCGCGCGAGCGCGGTGCCGACCGCCGCGAGCGACCGCTCTGCCCAGTCGGGCACGCCGTCCGCGTTCTCGTCCTCGGGCGGCGGAGCCGCGCCGCCCGTCTCGATCCAGTGGAGGCAGAGCTCGGCGCAGAGGCTCTCCATCGCCGCGCCGGTCGGCCAGCCGTGAAGCTCGGAGTCGCCGGCGCCGGAGGAGGGGCGGGCGAGCATCCGCTCCGCCTCGCGCCGCTCGTCGCCGCGCAGGAGCGGTGTGGCGGCGCGGAGATCCCGGAGGATGCCGGTCACGTCGTGCCCGTCGGGCCGGGCCGTGCCCGGCCAGCGCCGGCGCACGGCGCCGAGGTCGGTGAGCGAGCGCGCCCGCTCGAGCGCGTACGCGGCCTGCGAGATCCG
>JAICNY010000143.1 GCA_025930955.1 Thermoleophilia bacterium | reverse complement strand
CGCGGGCTCGAGCGGTGTAGGAAGCGAGGTCGTCATGCACGTTCGGCGGCCGGTGCACTGCCGCCCGGATTCTCGCAGGCGCTCGCGGCCGCGGCGCGGATGGCTACGATCGCCCGGCTCCGCCATGCGCGACATCCTCTTCCTCTGCCCGCAGGAGCGGGACCGGGAGGCGGTCCGGGCCGCCGGCCTCGACGAGCGGTTCGTCGTCGCGTTTGTCGGCGACGACCTCGACCGGATGGATCCCTTCGATCCGGCCGGAGTTCTTGAGGCGTGCGCCGGCGTGCGTGCGGACGGCGTCGTCGGCGCGAAGGATCAGTCGGCGCTTCTCGCCAGCGTCCTCGCTGTGCAACGCAGGCTGCCCGGACCACGTCCGGAGGCGCTCCTCGCGTGCCAGCACAAGCCGACGTCGAGGGAGATCCAGCGCCGCGTCGCTCCGGCCTCGACGCCGCGCACGGCGCTCGTCGAGAACGGGCCGCCGTTCGATCCGCCGTTCTTCGTGAAACCGGTCGTCGGACGCCTGTCCCAGGGCGCGTTCCGGGTCGACGAGCCGGCCGACCTCGACGAGCTCGCGCTGCCGGACGGCTACGGCGAGCGCTACGCGAGGGTCGCCGCGCTGGCCGGCGGCCGGCCCGACCGGACGCGAGGCTTCCTCGCCGAGGAGCTGCTCGACGGACTCGAGGTCACGCTCGAGGGCTACGTCCACCGAGGCGCCGTGACGACGATCGGCGTGACCGATTCGATCATGTATCCCGGCACGATCTCGTTCGAGCGGTTCGAGTACCCGAGCCGTCTCACCGCCGAGCGGCAGGCCGAGCTCGCAGCGCTCGCGGAGCGCCTCGTCACCGCCCACGGGCTCGACGACGCCTGCTTCAACGTCGAGTTCTTCGTTCCGGAACAGGGCCCGCCCGGGATCATCGAGCTGAACGGCCGGCTCGCCTCGCAGTTCGCGCCGCTCGTCCACCGGCTGCACGGCCGCTCGGCGTACGACGTGCTCTTCGACGTCGCGTGCGGCCGCGACCCCGCGTGGGGCGGCGGCGAGCCGGACGGCGTCGGGGTGAGCTACGTCCTGCGCGTGTTCGAGGACGCGCTCGTCGAGACGGTGCCCGAGCCGGACGAAGGTCTCGAGATCCTCGTCGCCCCGGGCCTGCGCCTCGCGGACCAGGGCCAGAACGACGCCGAGAGCTACCGACTGGCCATCCTCACGGGCTTCGGCGAGACGCGCGAGGAGGCGGTCGCCCGGTGCCGAGAGCGGGCGCGCGCGCTCAGCTTCCGGCTGGCGCCGGCTCCGGCGTAGGCGTCGTCCCGAGCGCCTCTCGGTTCGAGATCGCGAGCGCTCCGACGAGCGCGCCCGCAAACGCGAGCCCGGCCGCGACGAGCATCCCCGCACGAAAGCCCGCGAGCGAGGCGGCGAGCGCATCGCCCTCGAGGCCCGTCGTCAGCGGCTCGGCGTCCGCGCTCGTACGCGCCGAGAAGACGAGGGAGACGACAAGGCCGATCACGGCGACCGCGGTCAGGCTCCCGAGGCGGGAGACGGTCGCGTTCACGCCCGACGCGATCCCGGCCACGTCGGCGGGCGCAGACTTGAGCGCGGCGGCCGTGATCGGCGCGACCAGCATCGCGAGGCCGAGCGAGAATACGAGGAAGCTCGCGCTTCCGGCGAGCCAGAAGTCGTCCCGCGTCGCGATCCCGAGCGTAAGCAGGCAGGCGAGCCCGATGAGCGCCGCCCCCGCCGCGAGGAAGAGCCGCGGGCCGTGCCGGTCGGCGAGCGCTCCGAAGCGGGTGGCCAGCGCGACCAGGGCGACGCTCGGCGCGGCGAGGAAGAGCCCGGTCTCGAACGGCGAGAACCCGAGCGCCTGCAGGTGGAGCGCGACGTAGACGAAGAACCCGTAGATCGCCCCGTAGACGAGAAACGTCTCCGCGTTCGCGGCGGCGAGGTTGCCGCGGCGGAAGAGCGCGAACGGGAGCATCGGCTCCGCGGTTCGCCGCTCGACGAGGGCGAAACCCGCAAGCGCGGCGACGGCGACCGCGAATGCCCACCAGAGCTCGTCGAACCCGCGGTCGGCGCCCTCGACGAGCCCGTAGGTGAGCGACCCGAAGCCGACTGCCGCGAACGCCGCACCGGGCAGGTCGAGTCGTCCGACCCGGACCGCCCGGCGCTCCTCGCAGCGTCCCGCCTCCGCGAGGACGACGGTGAGGACCGCGAGCGGCAGGTTGAGGAGGAAGATCCAGCGCCAGGACGTGAGCTCGACGATCGCTCCGCCGATGGGCGGGCCGAGGATCGTCGCGACGCTCGTGAACGCGGTCCAGAGCCCGATCGCCCGGCCCGCCTCGTCGCCGTACACGCTGCGGATGAGCGCGAGCGAGTTCGTGGTCAGGAACGCGCCGGCGATCCCCTGGAGCGTCCGGGCGAAGATGAGGATCTCGCCGTTCGGCGAGGCGCCCGCGACGAGCGAGGCGGCGGCGAATCCCGCGGCGCCGGCGACGAAGGCGCCACGCCGCCCGTACCGGTCCCCGACCGAGCCTGCGACGAGGTAGAGCGCCGCAAGCGCGAGCGAGTACGACAGGAAGACCCACTGCTGGCCGGATAGTCCGAGCGCGAGGTCGGCCTCGATCGTCGGCAACGCGACGATGACGACCGTCACGTCGATGAACGCGAGCGAGGAGCCGATGATGCACGCGGCAAGAGTGAGCCTCCGCCGCCGCTCCGGGCTTGGGCTCGCCACGGGGCGAGCATACTCCTTGCGATGCGTCGCGGAGTCCTCGCCGGCATCGCGGGCGCCGCCGCCTGGGCGGCCACCGAGCCGCTGCTCGGGCGCGTGTTCCGGACGTCCTACTCAGATGCGCGCCTCCTGGGCGGGCTCCTCGCGGACGGGCCGCGCTGGCGTGCCGTCGGGACGCTCGTCCACTGCGCGAACGGAGCCCTGTTCGGCGCGGCGTTCGAGCGGTTCGGTGGGCGGGGGATCGGCCCGGCGGTCGCGGCGGCACAGGTCGAGAACGTCGTCCTGTGGCCGGGGATGGCCGTGATCGATCGCGTCCATCCGGACCGCCGGAACGGCGTCTGGCCGCCGCTGCTCGGAAACGGCCGGGTGTTCGCGTACGAGGTCGCGACGCACGCGGTCTTCGGGCTCGTGCTCGGCACGCTCGTTCGCGGCCAGCGGTAGCCCCGATCGACGCAGGGGCAGCGAGAAGCGACCCCGGGCGCGTACCCCCCATCGGGGGGCGCGAGCCGCCCAGCACGAACGCTATCGGGCGTCCGCGCGCGTGTCTGTCAGGAGACCGGGCCGGAAGCGTGTCGACGACGCACGACGAGGCGCGCAGCGGAAAAGGGACATGTCCGGTGCCAGGCACAGGCCGTGACCGCGAGGGAGGCGTCCTTAGCGGCCTAGTTCCAGCCCGCGGCCGTGTTCGTCTGCGCGGGTGCCTGCGACCGCACGCGGACGAGGTGGCCGTCCTCGCTCCCCCGCTCGGCCGCAAGCTCGAGCTCGGCGAGCGCGCGGCGTAGCGCGTCCGGGCGGTCGGCGCTCGGCGGCCGGCGACGCACCTCCTCGACGAAAAGGCGGACGCAGAGCGGGTCGAACTGCGACGCCGCGCAGCGCTCGAGCTCCGCGCACGCCTCGCTGACGGTCATCGGCCTCCGGTAGGGACGGTCGGCGGTCATCGCGCTGAACGCGTCCGCGACGGCGATGATCCGCGCCTCGATCGGGATGTCCTCTCCGCTCAGCCCGTCCGGGTACCCGCCGCCGTCCCAGCGCTCGTGATGGTGGAGCACGGCCGTCTCGACCGGCCGCAGCGCGGGCACCTGCCGCACGAGCAGCGCGCCGATCCGCGCGTGCAGCTGCACGACACCGCGCTCCTCCGCGCTCAGCGCGGACGGCTTCATGAGGATCTGCTCGCTGATCGCGATCTTCCCGACGTCGTGGAGGAGCGCCGCGTACACGAGCTGCTCCAGACGCCACGCCTCGAGCCCGAGCCGGTCGGCCACGGCCGTCACGTACGTGGCCACGTCGGCGGCGTGGCCGAGCAGGAACCGGTCTTTCGCCTCGATGGCGTCCGCGAGCACCGCGACGGTCGCCACGAACGCCGACCGGAGCTCCTCCCGCAGCCGCGCGTCGGCGAGCACCGCCGCGACGTTCGACCCGAGCGCGAGGAGGACGTCGTCCGCGTTCCCGTCGAAGCCTCCGTCTCGATTCGCGAGGATGAGCACGCCGCCCGGCTCGCCGTCCCCGGCGAACGGGATCGCGAGCAGATTCTCGATCTCAGTGTCGGCCGGCGCGCCGCGCGACGCCGCGAGCCGCGTCTCGTCCTCCTCGCGCAGCGGCGCACCGGTCTCGAGCACCGTCCGCGCCGCGCGCGCGACGAGCACGCTCGCGGCAGGGTCGGCGGAGAACCCGTCCTGGGAGACGAGCCGCAAGCCGCCGCCCTCCTCCTCCGTCTCCCGCCGGAGGAGCAATCCCTTGCCCGCCCCGAGCAGCGCCATCGACGTCCGCAGGAGCAGCTCGCGCACGGGCCGCGAGTCGCCGAGCGGCCCGCGCTCCTCCGCGAGCACGGTGAGCTGCCGCCGGATCTGCGACGCCCACTCCCGCTCGGCGCGCCGCGCCGTCTCGCTGCGCCCGAGGGCGCGCCGCTCGCGAAGAAGCTCCTCGTTCGCCTCGTCGAGCCGCGTCTCGTAGCGGGCGCGCTCCTCCGGCAGCGCCCGCTCGAGGCCCTCGAGCCGGGCGCGCAGCTCCTCCTCGGCCTCGGCCTGCACCGCCCGGTCGGCCTCGAACCCCGCGCGCGCCGCGTGGAGCTCCGACTCGAGCCGCGCGGTCGCGGCGGAGGCATCCTGCCGCTCGAGCGTCCGCTCTGCCTCGATCCGCGCCTGCTCCTCCTCGTGGCGCTCGGCGAGCTCCGCGCGCCGGGCCCGCTCCGCCGCCCAGCCGACCAGCGCCACGGCGCCCGTCACGCCGAGGCAGAGCAGGAGCGGGACGAGCACCGTCCGGTCCTCGAGGAGGTCGGAGCCCGCGAAGGCGAGCCCCGCGGCGACCGCCGTGACGAGCAGGAAGACGGCCGTCACGAGCGTGAGGCCACGATGCTGGAGGAGCGAGCCCATGTCCTGCGCCCCGTCTACCGGAGGGGCGGTCGGATTCCTGCCTGGACCGCCACCGCGGCGTCCCTCAGTCGAAGTCGAGGAGGTCTTCCAGGAGGCCGCGTCGCCGCCGGCTCGGCTGGTGCGGCTCCCGGCCGGCCTCGCGGTCTCGAGTGCGCCCGCCGCGGCCCTCGACCTCGCGGAAGAAGTCCTCGTCGGGATCGCCGCTCGCGAGCTGCCGCTCGCGGACGAGGATCTTGTCCAGCTCGCCGCGGTCGAGCCAGACCCCACGGCATTCGGGGCAGGCGTCGATGAGGATCCCGCTCCGCTCGACCTCGACGAGCCGCGACCCGTCGTTCGGGCAGCGAAGCGGCTCGCGGGCGGGCTGGTTCTCGAAGCTCACGGCGCGCGACTGTACCAACGCCGCGCAGGCGGCGGCGCACCAAGGCCGGGCAGGACCCAAACCCAAGCTCGCGGCGTCTGGGAGACAAGCGCCGAGGCAGGACGCAATGCCGGAATCCCGCTCAAGATGCGGGATCCCACGTGTTCACGACAGGGCCGGCAGGACTCGAACCTGCAACCCCCGGTTTTGGAGACCGGTGCTCTGCCAGTTGAGCTACGGCCCTTCGGCGTGGCTCATTGTAGACGCGACCTAGACTCCTTCCCCATGCGAGGCCGGTCGCCGCTCGGGGCGCTCTTCCTGCTCATCGCGGCCGGGTTCGCGGGCGTCGCGGTCGCGGCCGGAGTCGCCGGCGGGGCGGCCTGGGTGATCGCGGTCGCGGCCGGGCTGCTCGCGCTCTGGATGGGCGAGCTCGCCATCCGCGCCCTCCGCTGAGAGGAGCGCGAGCCGCCGCGCGTCATATCCTTGTGCCGGTGGAAGGGCCGAACGAGACCCAGACTCTCTGGCGCGAGTACAAGCGCACGGGCGAGCGTGCGCTCCGCGACAGGCTGATCCTGACGTACGCGCCGCTCGTCAAGTACGTCGCCGGCCGCCTCGGCAGCGGGCTCCCCGCACACGTGGAGGAGGGCGACCTCGTCTCCTACGGGCTGCTCGGCCTGATCGGCGCGATCGAGCGGTTCGACCCGGAGCGCGACATCAAGTTCGAGACGTACGCGATCGCGCGGATCAAGGGCTCGATCATCGACGAGCTCCGCTCGATGGACTGGGTGCCGCGGTCGGTGCGTGCCCGGGCGCGCGACATCGAGCGCTCGATCGCCCAGCTCGAGGCGAAGCTCGGCCGGGCCCCGAACGACGAGGAGATCTCGACCCACCTCGGGATCAGCGAGGAGGAGTTCCAGGACTCGCTGCTCGAGATCTCGCGCTCCTCGATCGCGGCGCTCGACGAGCTATGGACCGGCTCGGGCGGCGGCGACCCGGTCGCGCTCATCGACACGATCGAGGATCCGGAGGCGCCCGAGCCCCAGGCGGCGATGGCGCAGACCGAGCTGCGGGAGGCGCTCGGCGAGGCGATCGCCCGCCTGCCCGAGCGGGAGAAGCTCGTCGTCACGCTCTACTACTACGAGGAGCTGACGCTGCGCGAGATCGGCGAGGTGCTCGGCGTGACCGAGTCGCGGGTCTCGCAGCTGCACACGAAGGCGATCCTGCGCCTGAAGGCGCGCCTCGGCGGCTCCGTGCCGCACGCGCCCGCATAGCGGGCCGGGGAGGAATCGGCACACAACCGGCACGATCGCGCCCGCCGGACGGCGGTACGATTCGAACCGCCGTCTGACGACCCACCCCCGGGGGTGGCCCGAGGTCCCGCGCGACTGACTGGAAAGCGAGGCCCGCACCCTCCTCGCCCGCCGGCAACGCCTCGGTAGACTCGCGCCCGGATGGCCGGGTACGAATCGGGGAAGATCCGCAACATCGCCGTCGTGGGGCACCGGGGGACGGGTAAGACGTCCCTCGTCGAGGCGCTCCTCTTCCAGGCGGGCGCCACGAACCGGCTCGGCTCCGTCGAGCAGGGCTCGACCGTCTCCGACTGGGAGGAGGAGGAGCAGAGGCGCCAGATGTCGCTCTCGGCCGGCCTCGCGCACCTGGAGTGGCAGGGCCGTAAGGTGAACCTGATCGACACGCCCGGCGACCAGGGTTTTCAGGCGGACACGGTCGCGGCACTCCGCGTCGTCGAGGGGGCGGTCATGGTCGTGAACGCGGTCGCCGGCGTCGAGGTGCAGACGAGCCGCATCTGGCAGCGCTGCGAGGAGCTCGAGCTCTCGCGCATCCTCTTCGTGAACATGCTCGACCGCGAGCGCGCG
>JAICNY010000186.1 GCA_025930955.1 Thermoleophilia bacterium | reverse complement strand
GTCGACGCGGTGGCGACCGCCTTCCGCTACGAGGGTTTCGAGGTGGACGAGGCGTTCACCGGCCGCGAGGCGCTCGAGGCGGTGGCGACGAACGAGCCCGATCTCGTCGTCCTCGACTGGATGCTCCCCGACATCGAGGGGATCGAGGTCGGCCGGCGCCTGCGGGAGCGCGGGTTTCGCACGGCCGTCCTCTTCCTGACCGCGAAGGACGCGACGGAGAACAAGGTCGAGGCGCTCCGCGCGGGCGGCGACGACTACGTGACGAAGCCGTTCAGCCTTGCCGAGCTCGTCGCCCGCGCGCAGGCGATCCTCCGGCGCACCGGCGGCGACCTGCCCGGCGACGTCCTCCGCTTCGGCGACCTCGTCCTCGACGAGGCGCGCCACGAGGTCACGCGCGGCGAGAAGCCGATCCCGCTCACCGCGACGGAGTTCAACCTCCTGCGCTACTTCATGCTGAACCCCCGCCGCGTGCTCTCGAAGGCGCAGATCCTGCAGAACGTCTGGCGGTACGACTTCGGCGGGAACGCGAACGTCGTCGAGACGTACGTGAGCTATCTCCGTCGGAAGCTCGACGCGGCCGGGCCGCCGCTCATCCGCACGGTGCGGCAGGCCGGGTACATGCTCGAGGAGGACGGCGCGTAGTGGGCCGGCGGCTCTCGCTCCGGACGCGGCTCGTCCTCGGCGTCACCGTGCTCGCCGCGGTCGGGTTGCTCGCGGCCGATGTTGCGACGTTCGCCGCCCTGCGCGGGTTCCTCATGGACCGCACCGACGAGGCGCTCGCCGAGCTTCCCGTCACGGAGATGGGCACGGCCGCGGCCTGCGCTCACGCGGGACGGCCGTTCCCGGGCGCGCAGGCGGGCGACTACGTCGAGCTGCGCTCCGGCTCGGGCGAGGTCGTCTGCAGCGTGACGGTCGTCGAGACCGCGGCGGAGGCGGGAACCCGGCCCGCGCTCCCCGCCGAGATCGCCGGCGGGCCGGGCGTCAGCTTCTTCACCGTGGACGCGACCGGCGGGGACGAGCGCTACCGCGTGCGTGTCTCGCAGGCGCCTCGGGGCGCGACGCTCGTCGTCGCCCGCTCGCTCGCGGACGTCGACGCGACGCTCGGCCGGCTGCTTGCCGTGATGCTCGTCGTGACCGCGGTCGTCCTCGCGGCGCTCGCGGCCCTCGCGCTCTGGGTCGTCCGCGTCGGCCTCAGGCCGCTCTCGGACATCGGCTCGACCGCCGCGCTCATCGCCGAGGGCGACCTCTCGCGCCGCGTCGAGCGCGACGAGCCGGAGACCGAGGTCGGCCGCCTCGGGGCCGCGCTGAACACGATGCTCGGCCAGATCGAGTCCGCCTTCCGCGCGCGCGAGGCGTCGGAGGCGAAGCTCCGCCGCTTCGTCGCGGACGCCTCCCACGAGCTCCGCACGCCGCTCTCGGCCGTGCGGGCGTACGCGGAGCTCTTCGAGCGCGGCGCGGGCGACCGGCCCGAAGACCTCGCGCGCTCGCTCGAGGGGATCGCCCGCGAGTCGGAGCGGATGAGCGTCCTCGTCGACGACCTCCTGCTCCTCGCACGGCTGGACGAGGGCCGGCCGCTCGACCGGGAGCCGGTCGCGCTCGACGAGGTCGTCGGCGAGGCGGTCGACACCGCACGCACGGTCGAGCCCGACCGGCCGGTGACGCTCGCCGCCGAGCCGGCGCAGGTCGTCGGCGACCGGCAGCGGCTCCGTCAGATCGTGGACAACCTGCTCGTCAACGTGCGCGCACACACGCCGCCCGGGACGCCGGTCGAGGTGCGCGTCGGGCGCGCGAACGGCTCCGCGGTCGTCGAGGTGGCCGATCACGGCCCGGGGATCGCGGGCGGGGACGCGGGGCGTGTGTTCGAGCGCTTCTACCGCACGGACGGCTCGCGCTCGCGCTCGCGCGGAGGCGTCGGGCTCGGCCTGTCGATCGTCGCCGCCGTCGCGGAGGCGCACGGCGGAACCGTCAGCGTCGAGTCCGAGCCGGGCGAAGGCGCGACCTTCCGGATCACGCTCCCGCTCGCTCACAGCAACCTCTCAGGGTGATCTCAGGGACGCCCAAGACCGCGCCGGTTTCCTCTGTGGTGAGACCGACGCGAACCGAGGAGGAACCCCGATGACCGCTTCCCGCAAGACCAGGCTCGTCGCCGCCGGCGGAGGCCTCGCCGCCCTCGTCCTGGCCGCCGGCGCGCTCGCGCAGACGGACACCTTCTCGCCGAAGGAGGAGAGCGACGCGCTCGTCGCGGACGCCGCAGAGCTCCTCGGGGTCGAGCCCGCGGAGCTGACCGACGCACTCCGCCAGGCGTTCGAAAACCGGATCGAGGAGGCCGTCGCGGACGGCCGGCTGACCGAGGAGCAGGCCGAGCGGATGCGCGAGCACCTCGAGAGCGGCGACCTGCCGCTCCTGCACGGGCCGTGGGGCGGCCACGGGCCCCGTGACGGGATGGGCCTCCATCACGCCTTCGGCGGCGGGCTCGACGCGGCTGCCGCGACCCTCGGCCTGAGCGAGGGCGAGCTGCGCGACGCGCTCCGCGACGGCGACACGCTCGCCGGCGTCGCCGAGGAGCAGGGCGTGCCCGTCGACGACCTCGTCCGCGCGATGGTAGACGCCGCGCGCGCAGACCTCGACCAGGCCGTCGAGGACGGCCGAATGACCGACGCGATGCGCGACTCGATGCTCGAATCGCTCGACGAGCGAATCCGCGCGCTCGTCACCGAGGGGTTCCGCCCGATGGACGGCGGTCCCGGTCACCGCGGCTTCGGGCCGTTCTTCGACTCCCGGGACGCCGCGTAGTTTCCCGACGCCCCGCCCGCCGTCCTTCGGCGGGCGGGGCTCCCTCCCCGATGAAGGAAGGAGCACGAACCAGAATGAACCGCCATCTCACCCGCGCCGCAGCTGCCGTCGCCGCGCTCGCCCTCGCGGCCGGCGGCGGAGCGGTCGTGGCGACCTCGCTCGACGACGACTCGCCGGTCGAGACCGAGACGAGGGCGGTCGCGACGCCCTCGCCGACCCCGGTCGTCCAGTCCGACCCGCTCTCCGTCGCCGCCCTCTACGAGCAGGCGAGCGACGGCGTCGTCGAGATCACGACGACGAGCTCGGGCGGCGACGCCTCGCCGTTCCCCGGCGGAGGCCGAGCACAGCGCGCCCAGGGCTCCGGCTTCGTCTACGACGAGGAGGGCCACATCGTCACGAACGACCACGTCGTCGAGGGAGCCGAGACGGTCAGCGTCCGCTTCCCGAACGGCGAGACCCGCGAGGCGACCGTCGTCGGCACCGACGCCTCCACCGACCTCGCCGTGCTGAAGGTCGAGGCGGAGGGCGACCTGCTCGTCCCGCTCCCGCTCGCCGACTCGTCGGCGGTCGGGGTCGGCGATCCGGTCGTCGCGATCGGCAGCCCGTTCGGCCTCGAGGGCACCGTCACGGCGGGCATCGTCAGCGCGCTCGGGCGGCAGATCGAGGCGCTGAACGGCTTCACGATCAACGACACGATCCAGACCGACGCCGCGATCAACCACGGGAACTCGGGCGGGCCGCTGCTCGACCTCGAGGGCCGGGTTGTCGGCGTGAACGCGCAGATCATGAGCGACTCCGGCGGGAACGACGGCGTCGGGTTCGCGATCCCCGCGAACACGGTGCAGTCCATCGTCGCCCAGCTCGTCGAGGACGGCACCGCCGAGCACGCCTACCTCGGCGTGGGGCTCGCCGACGTGCCGGCCGCGGTCGCGGAGGAGCTCGGCCTCGCCGCCGGCGCCGCGATCACGGAGGTGCGCGACGGCTCGCCCGCCGCGGAGGCGGGGCTCCGGCCGTCCACCGGCACCGCGGCGGCCGCGGACGGGCTCGAGTACCCGACTGGCGGCGACGTCGTGACCGCGCTCGACGGCGAGCCGGTCGCGTCCGCGGAGGACCTCCAGCGGGCCGTCGGCGCCCACCGGCCCGGCGACACGGTGACCTTGTCGGTCGTCCGCGACGGCGAGACCCGCGACGTGGAGGTGCAGCTGGACGAGCGGCCGGCCTGACGAGCAGCGGTGCCGCGCGCCCGCGCCGACGGGCGTGCGGCACCGTCCGGCCGGCGGCGCTATAGCTTCCCGCACCCCGGCCGTTCGAAAGGAGCCTCATGGCCAGCGAGCCCAAGTCGCGCCGCCGCGTCGACAATCGCGCGATCGTCCGTCTCGTCGTCCTCGCGCTGCTCGTCCTCTACGCCTTGGTCTTCGTCCTCCTGAACCGCGACGACGTGGAGGTGAGCTTCGTCTTCTTCACCGCGACGACGCCGCTCATCGTCGCGCTCGTCCTCGTCGGACTGATCGGCGGGGTCGCCGGCTGGCTCGCGCGCGGCCAGGCGCGCCGCCGCGTCTAGCCAGCGCGCCAGGTAGCCGCCGTCCACGTAGACCTCCGAGCCCGTCATGGATCGCGTGCAGGTCGCCGATCCCGGCGTTGTTCACGAGGATGTTCAGCCCGCCGAGCTCGCTCGCGCGCTCCACGGCGGCGATCCACTCCTCCTCCGACGATACGTCGTGGTGGAGGAAGACGGCGCGTCCGCCACGCTCGCGGATGTCGGCCGCGACCGCCTCGCCGTCCTCGTGCCGCTCGGCGGTCGCCTTGCCGATGCGGCTCCTTCGTCCGGGTTTCCGGGTCGGGTCTCCGCTTTCCGGCCCCGCCGAGG
>JAICNY010000187.1 GCA_025930955.1 Thermoleophilia bacterium | reverse complement strand
GACGTCGTCATCTCGAACTGCGTCGTGAACCTCTCGACGGACAAGGCGGCCGTGCTCGCGGAGATCGCCCGCGTGCTCCGGCCGGGCGGGCGCGTCGGGGTCTCCGACGTCGTCGCCGAGGACCGCCTCTCCCCCGAGGAGCGCGCGGAGCGCGGCTCGTTCGTCGGCTGCATCGCGGGCGCGCTCTCCGTCGGCGAGTACACCGCGGGACTCGAGGCGGCAGGGCTGGAAGACGTCTCGGTCGACTTCACGCACGAGGTCGCCGACGGCCTGCACGGCGCGATCGTCCGCGCGCGCAAGCCGGCCCACGCGCCGGCCCCGGCCCCGGCCGAGCGGTCGGCGGCGGGCTGTTGCTGACGTGTAAACGCGAGAGGAGGTGGCGGAATGACCCCGGTCTCGGAGTGTGACTGCGGCGGCGCCTGCTGCTAGGAGCGCGCCTAGGACGCCCGCTCGGCGGCGTCCTTCGGGGTCGGCTCGAACTTGTAGCCGACCCCGTAGCGCGTCTGGATGAACGTGTGCGACGGCCCGAGCGCCTCGAGCTTGTCGCGGAGCTTCCGGACGAAGACGTCCACCGTGCGGTCGCGGCGCGTCTGGCGCCGGCCCCAGATCCTCTGGAGGAGCTCGTCCCGCGTCACCACCCGCCCGCGCTCGAGCGCGAGCGCGTACAGGAGCCGGAACTCCGTCGGCGTCAGCTCGACCGAGCGGCCGTCGAGATAGGCCTGCACGTTCAGCGGGTCGACGCGCAGGCCCTCCGCCTCGATCGGATCGCCGCGCTCCTCGCCCTGCGCCCGCACCCCGCGCCGTGCCGCCGCCCGCACGCGGGCGACGAGCTCCTTCATCGAGAACGGCTTCACGAGGTAGTCGTCCGCGCCGATCTCGAGCGCGTGCACCCGGTCGTGCTCGGTCCCGCGGGCGGAAACGACGACGATCGGCGTCCCGATCCCCTCGCGGCGCGCGGTCTCGATCAGTCGCCAGCCGTCGAGACCGGGCAGCATGAGGTCGAGCACGCACACGTCCGGGTTCTCGTAGCGGAGCCGCGCGAGCCCGGACTCGCCCTTGTTCACCCAGATGGGGTCGAACCCCGCGGAGACGAGGTGACGCGACATCCCGTCCGCGATCACGTCGTCGTCCTCGATGATGAGCACCTTGGGCATTGCCCGATGCGAATAATGGCCGTGCGGGGCACACCCGCGGGTCTCCCGGCGGTGAAGAAGCGGTGAACAGGTGGTGAAGAGGAGCTGGAACCCGTTCCGCCGGGCGGAAGAACAGCCCGTGAGCCCCGTCGCGGACGACATGCTGCGCCTCGACGCCGAGCGCGGGCGACGGCTCGTCGAGGAGAGCCGCGAGTTCGTGCTCGTGCTCGACGAGGACGAGCGCGTCGTCGCGGCCAGCCGGCGCGCGCGGCAGGCGCTCGAGGGCATCGTCGAGGGCGCCCGGGTGACGGAGGAGATGCTCGTGAGCGGCTCCGACCGGGTCCCGTTCCGCGTCCCGTACGAGGTCGACGGGAGGCGCGAGACGCTCCTCTACCTCGGCGACCCGGGCGAGCTCGCCGCCTACGAGGAGCTCCGCGCCGGGTTCACCGCGGCGGTCTCGCACGAGCTCCGGACGCCGCTCGCGCGGCTCCTCGCCCACCTCGAGAACGCGCAGCTTCCCGACGCGGACGTGGCCGACCTCCTCGACTCGGCGCGCGGTGAGGTGGCCGAGATCGGCGAGCTGATCGACGACGTGCTCTTCCTCTCGGAGCTCGAGTCGGGACGCGCGCTCGTCGGGCTCGGGTCGACGGTCGCGCTGCCGATCCTCCGCGAGGTCGTGGAGGGCTCGACGGACAAGGCCGCGCGGGCCGGCGTCCGGCTCGCGGTCGCGGGCGAGGAGGACGTCGAGCTCCCGCTCCGGCCGCGGATGATCCGCGTGGTCGTGACGAATCTCGTCGACAACGCGATCCGGTACGCGGGCGCCGGAGCGACGCTCACGCTCTCGGTCGCCCACGAGGGCGGCGACGCGGTGCTCGCCGGCTCGGACGACGGGATCGGCGTCGCCGAGGCCGATCTCGCCCGCCTCTTCGAGCGCTTCTACCGGACGGACCGCGCGCGGGCGTCGCGCGGCACCGGCCTCGGGCTCGCGATCGTGAAGCACGTCGTGAACGCGGCCGGCGGCCGGGTCGAGGCCGAGGGCGGCCGCGGCGCCGGGCTCACCGTCCGCTGCGTATTCCCCGCCTCGCCGTAGCGGCGTTCACACGACCGCAACCACTCGTTCACGACCTTTCAGCCCATGCGGCCCGCGCCGAGGGCGACACTCGCGGCGATGCCAAGACGCGAAAGGAGAACGCCCACGTGCGCGTAGCCCCCAGGACGCTACTGCTCGCCCTGCTCGCCGCCTCCGTGCTCGTCGCCGCAGGCTGCGGCCGCGAGTCCGAAGGCTCGGACGGGGCCGCGAACGCCGCGAACGAGTCCGGCGAGGAGCTCGCCGGGAGCGTGCAGGCCGACGGCTCCAGCACGGTCGGCCCGCTGACGAGCGCCGCCGCCGAGCTCTACCGCGAGGTGCAACCCGGCGTGAACGTGACGGTCGGGATCTCCGGCACCGGCGGCGGCTTCGAGCGGTTCTGCCGCGGCGAGACCGACATCTCGAACGCCTCCCGCCCGATCGACGAGGAGGAGGTCGCTCTCTGCGAGGAGGCCGGGATCGAGTTCACCGAGCTCCAGGTCGCGATCGACGCCCTCACCGTCGTCGTGAACCAGGAGAACGACTGGGCCACCTGCCTGACGGTCGACCAGCTGAACGCGATCTGGAGCCCCGACTCCACGATCTCGAACTGGAGCGACGTGCCCGACGCGGACTTCCCGGACGTCCCGATGCCGCTCGCCGGCCCCGGCACCGACTCGGGGACGTTCGACTACTTCACCGACGAGGTGAACGGCGAGGAGGGCGCGAGCCGCACCGACTACACGCCGAGCGAGGACGACAACGTGATCGTCCAGGCCGTCTCCGGCGACCGCGGCGGGCTCGGCTACTTCGGCTTCACCTACTTCGAGGAGAACGAGGACACGCTCAAGGCCGTCGAGATCGACGGCGGCGACGGCTGCGTCGCCCCGAGCGCCGAGGCCGCGCGCTCCGGGGACTACAGCCCGCTCGCCCGGCCGCTCTTCATCTACGTGAAGAACGAGTCGCTCGAGCGGCCGGAGGTCGAGGACTTCGTCCGCTTCTTCCTCGACCAAAACGACGACATCGCGGCGGCCGCGCTCTACATCCCGCCGTCCGAGGAGCAGAAGGCGGAGGCGCTCGCGACGTTCGAGGCAGCGACGGGGAGGCGGTAGGTGGAGGCACGCGACGCAGCGCTCGGTGCGCAGCCCCTCAGGCTGCGCGCCGAGCGGCGGCGCTACGGCGAGGACGTCGTCAAGGGCGTCCTCGCCCTTTGCGCGCTCATCTCGGTCGCCACGACGGTAGGGATCGTCGTCGCGCTCCTCGAGCCGTCGATCGAGTTCTTCCGTGAGGTCTCGCCGCTCGACTTCTTCGGCGGGACGGAGTGGGCGGCGACGTTCACGCCGGCGCGCTTCGGCGTCCTGCCGCTCGTCGCCGGGACGCTCGCAGTCACGGCCTGGGCCTGCCTCGTCTGCATGCCGCTCGGGCTCGGCGCGGCGATCTTCCTCAGCGAGTACGCGGGCCCGCGCGTCCGGCGGATCCTGAAGCCCGCGCTCGAGACGCTCGCCGGGATCCCGACCGTCGTCTACGGCTTCTTCGCCCTCACGTTCTTCACCCCGCTGCTCGGAGACGTCGGGATAGAGGTCGGGACGTTCAACGTCCTGAGCGCCGGGCTCGTGATGGGCGTCATGCTCATCCCGACCGTCGCCTCGATCTCCGAGGACGCGATGGCCGCGGTGCCGCAGGACCTCCGCGACGGGGCGTTCGGGCTCGGCGCGAGCCGCCTTCAGGTGTCGACGCGGATCGTCGTCCCCGCGGCGATCTCCGGAATCGTCGCGAGCTACGTGCTCGCGATCTCGCGGGCGATCGGCGAGACGATGATCGTCCTGATCGCCGCGGGCGGGATCGCGCAGATCACCGCCGACCCGCGCGACCCGATGCAGACGATGACCGCGTTCATCGCGGCGACCGGGATCGGCGACGTCCCGACCGGCTCCATCGCGTACAAGACGATTTTCGCCGTCGGCCTCACGCTCTTCGTCTTCACGCTCGCGATGAACGTCGTGGCGATCAGGCTCGTCCGCAAGTACCGGGAGATCTACGAATGAGCGCCCAGCCGCTCGACCTGCGCGGCGGCGACCCGCGCGAGCGCGCGAAGGGTGCGATCTTCTACGCCCTTCTCGTCTTCTCCGTCGCGGTCGGGTTCGTGCTCCTCGGGACCCTCTTCGTGGACGTGCTGCGCAAGGGCGTCCTCTTCCTCGACCCCGCGCTCTTCCTGAACCCGCCTTCGTTCGACCCGCTGAAGGCGGGCGCGCGGCCGGCGATCCTCGGGACGATCTACCTCATGGGCCTCCTGCTCGTGATGGCCGTCCCGATCGGCGTCGGGACGGCGATCTACCTCGAGGAGTACGCGGACCGCGACCGCTGGTACAACCGGCTGCTCGAGCTGAACATCCAGAACCTCGCGGCCGTCCCGTCGATCGTCTACGGGATCCTCGGGCTCGCCTTCCTCG
>JAICNY010000165.1 GCA_025930955.1 Thermoleophilia bacterium | reverse complement strand
GTGTGCGTGATCCGGAACCGCTCGCCGCGCCGGTACACGAGCCCCTCGAAGTCGTCGAAGTCGCAGCCGTTCTCGACCACGTGGACGGTGACCCCCGGCGCGAAGCGCTCCATCCCCTCGGCCACGCCGGCCGACGCGGCGACGACCGCGTCCGCGCGCCGGGCGACGAGCCGCGCGAGGGCCGGCTCGCCGCGGATCTCCCGCCGCCGGTGCGCGTGGCCGACGATCCCGTCGCGGAGGTCGGCGACCCAGCGGGCCCGGCCGCGCGCGCGAACAGCCGCGCCGACGAGGTGCACCGAGCCGGGCGGCGAGGTGGTCAGGACGACGTCGATCCGCTCGCGCCGGACGAGGCGCAGCGCCGCCGGGATCGCGGTCGCGTTCCAGAGCACGCTCGCGTCCGGCGCGAGCAGCCCGCGCGCCGTGATCGTCGCGCGGCGCCGCAGCCGGTCGAGCCCGCGGCGGCCGTAGAGCTCGTGCCCGGGGATCCGCGCGCGGGGCCCGAGGTTCCGGGCGCGGTGCACGGTCACGCCCTCCGGCACGCGGAGCGAGGCGTCGCGGTGCACCCACTTCGGGTCGTCCGGCGCGAGCACGTGCACGTCGAAGCCGAGCCCCGTCAGATGCCCGGCGAGCTTCAGCGGCCGCTGGACGCCCGGCCCGCCCGCGGGCGGCCAGTAGAGCGAGACGAGGAGGATCCGCACGCCGCCATTCTCGCGTGGAAGCTAGGCGACCACGCGGTAGACCTCGAACACCTCGGCGTAGTCCCGCCCGATGTTGATGCCGTGCGTGCGGGCGCGAGTCCAGATGTGCTCGGGATTCGCGTAGTTGCGATGTTGCTGCGAGGCGTACCGGGAGAGCGCCTCGACCTTCCGCTCGACGTGCGCCTGCTCGAGCGAGATGTACGCCTGGTAGGCGAAGTCGAGGTTGTTCCAGGGGATCTCGTAACCGAGCACGGTCGTCCGCTTGAACGCGCGCAGGCCCTCGGCCGCGATCACCTGGTGGTCCTGGTGGATGTCGCGTACGCTCGGCATGAAGACCGCGTCCGGGCGCCACTCCTCCCAGATCGCGATCAGGAGCTCGAGGATCTCCTGCCGGTGCACTGGGAACGTCCGCACCTCGAAGTCGTGGACGTCGAGCTTCTCCGGCGGGATGCCGATCGCCGCCGTCGCCTCGCGCACCTCGCGGGCGAGCGTGTCCGGCGGGAACCCCTCCGGAAGGGACTTCGTGGCGACGGAGAACGCGACGTAGCGGACGTCCACGCCCGCGTCGACCATCCGCGCGATCGCGCCGCCGCACCCGAACTCGCCGTCGTCGGTGTGCGGAGCGAGCACGAGCACGCGGCTCCAGCCCTCGATCACGTGCGGGCCCCGGTCATCGGCGCGGCGCGAGGGCGGCGAGGAGCTCGGCGGCGAGCTCCGGCCCGAGCTCCTCGTCCAGGCGCTCGCGCGCCGTGGGCCGCTCGTCCGGCGGGTCGGCGGGCTCGTCGAGGAGCGCCATGTGCGTCAGGAGGAGATCGGGACCCTGCATCGTTAGGGGAAGTATCGCCGCCTCGCCCGACATCGTCTCGCCGCGACCGTCCGCGGCGACCCGCCGGGAGCCGACGCGCTACCGCGACGGCTTCCGCGCGATCGCGCCCATCCTCCCGATGGCGTTCGCCTTCAGCCTCTCGTTCGGCGTGCTCGCGAAGGCGTCGGGGATGGGCTCGCTCGCGCCCGTCCTCATGTCCATGACGACGTTCGCCGGCTCGGCCCAGTTCGCCGCGGCGTCCGTGCTCGGGACGGGAGGCGGCGCGGTCGCAGCGATCGGCGCCGCCTCGCTCCTGAACACGCGCTACGCCCCGATCTCGCTCACGGTCGCGCCGTCGATGGGCGGCACGTGGTTCTCGCGCCTCATCCAGTCGCAGCTCATCGTGGACGAGTCCTGGGCGGTCGCCCAGGCGGGCGGCGGACGCGTCGACCGGCGGACGCTCATCGGCGCCGGGGCCCTCCTCTGGGTCTTCTGGGTCGGCGGGACGGTCGTCGGCGTCCTCGGCTCGGAGTTCATCGGCAACCCGGCGCGCTACGGGCTCGACGCCGCGTTCCCGGCGCTCTTCCTCGCGCTCCTCGTCGCGCAGATCGACAGCCGGAAGGCCGTGCTCGCCGCGGTGCTCGGCGCGGCGATCGCCCTCGCGCTCGTGCCGTTCTCGGCGGCCGGCGTACCGATCATCGTCGCGTCGCTCGCCTGTCTCGTGGGGCTCTGGGACCGATGAGCGAGGTCTGGCTCGTCGTCCTCGTCGTCGGGGCGGTCACCGTCGCGCTCAAGGCGGCCGGCCCGGTGCTTCTCGGCGGTCGCGAGCTGCCGCCGCCCGTCCTGCGCGTCGTCGTCCTGCTCGCGCCGGCGCTCCTCGCGGCGCTCGTCGCGGTGGGGCTCGTCGGCGGCGACCGGGAGCTCCTCCTCGACGAGCGGCTGGCGGGGCTCGGCGCGGCCGTGCTCGCGCTGCTCGTCCGCGCGCCGATCCTCGTCGTCGTGATCGCGGCGGCGGTCGCTACCGCGCTGGCACGCGGCCTCGCGTGACCGAGCCGGCGGCGGTCGCCGCGAGCACGAACGCCGCGGCGACGAGGACGATCGCCCCGCCGGCCGCGAGGTTCCCGTAGTACGAGACCGTGAGGCCGATCCAGACCGACGCGAGCCCGAGCGCGAGCGCGAGGAGGAACGACGCGCGCATGCTCCGTGCGACGCGGCTCGCGGCGATCACGGGGAGCACCATGAGCGCGGCGACGAGGAGGATGCCCACGATCCGCATCGAGATCGCGACGGTGAGACCGACGAGCGCGGCGAGGAGCACGTTCAGGAGCGCGACCGGGACGCCCGCGACGTGCGCGCCCTCCTCGTCGAGCGCGATGCCCGCGAGGGCGCGGTAGAGGAGGCCGATCGTCGCGAGCCCGACCGCGCCCAGAACGGCGACGAGCACGAGGTCGCTCGTCGTCACCGTGAGGATGGCGCCGAAGAGGAAGGCGAAGAGCCCCGCGTCGAAGCGCCCGGCCGCGGAGACGAGCACCACGCCCGCGGCGAGCCCGGTGTAGAAGAGGAGCGCGAGCGCCTGGTCGCCGGCCGTCCCGCGGCGCGCGCGCAGCCACTCGACCGCGACGGCGCCGCCCACCGCCGCGACGAGCGCCGTCAGGACGGGCGAGAGACCGACGAGGTAGCCGAACGCGACGCCGGCGAACGCGGTGTGGCCGATCCCGTCCCCGATGAGGCTCATACGGCGCTGGACGACGAAGAACCCGACCGCCGGCGCGAGGAGCCCCACGACCGAGCCGGCCGCGAACGCCATCCGCATGAAGTCGAGCTCAAGCATGGACGTGCGACGGGTCGTGCCAGGCGCCGGGAAGGTCGGAGGGCGGCCCGTCGAAGACGATCCCGCCGCGGACGAGCACGAGCCGGCGCACGACGTTCTCGACCGCGCCGAACTCGTGCGAGACGTAGAGGACGGTCACCTGCCGCTCGCGGTGCAGCCGCTCGAGGAGGCGCGCGAGCGACTCCTGCGCGCCCGGGTCGACGCCCGCGGTCGGCTCGTCGAGGACGAGGAGCGACGGCTCGGCCGCGAGCGCCTTCGCGATGAAGGCCCGCTGCTGCTGGCCGCCCGAGAGCGTCGCGAGGGGCGCGTCCGCCTTCTCCTCCAGCCCGACGTCGGCGATCGCCCGGGCGACGATCGCCTTGTCCCCGGCACGGAGCGGGCCCAGGAGCCCGCCGGCGGCGAGACGGCCCGCGCTCACCACCTCGCGGACGGTGGCGGGCGCGTCCGTCCCGAGGCGACTGCGCTGCGCGAGGTACCCGAGCGTCGCGCGGCGCGAGAAGCGGTGCGCGGGCTCCCCGAAGAGGAGCGCGGTGCCCGCGGCCGGGCGGGCGAGGCCGAGGAGGATGCGCAGGAGCGTCGTCTTGCCCCCGCCGTTCGGCCCCGCGATCGCGACGAACTCGCCCTCCTCGACCGTGAGGCACGCGTCGCGCAGGACGGGCGGGCCGCCGTCGTAGGCGTAGTCGACGCCGTGGAGCTCGATCGCGGGGGTCATTCGCAGTCGAGCGCGGCCCTGAGCGCCTCGAGGTTCGCGAGCATGACGGAGAAGTAGTCCTCGCCCGCGGCGAGCTGCTCCTCGGTGAGGCCCTCGAGCGGGTCGAGCACGGCCACCTCGGCGCCCGTCTCGCGGGCGATCGCCTCGGCCTCCTCGGAGGAGGCGAGCGGCTCGACGAAGACGGTCGTCACCCCGCGGTCGCGGACGAGCTGCGCGATCCGCTCGAGGTCGCGCGGCGTCGCCTCGGCGTCCGGCACCCGGGCAAGCGGGATCTCCTCGAGCCCGTAGGCGTCGGCCAGGAACCCGTAGGCGGCGTGGCTGACGACGATCTCGCGCCGCTCGCAGGTCTCGAGGCCGAGCTCGTAGATCCCGTCCAGCTCGTCGAGCCGGTGGAGCGTCAGCCGCGCGGAGCCCTCGTCGCCCGTCAGCGCGGTCGCGACCAGGCGGACGACGTCTGCGTAGCGGGCAGGGTCGAGCCAGACGTGGACGTCCCCGTCCGCCGGGAGGCCGAGCTCCGCCAGCAGGTCGACCGCGCGACCCTCGGCGCCGCCGGCGGCGTCCTCGATCGCCGGCTGGAAGCCGCCGCCGAGATAGAGGACGACGTCCGCGCCTCGGATGCGGGCGACGTCCTGCGGGGCGAGCTCGAGGTCGTGCGGCTCGACGCCTGGCGGCGTGACGTTCAGCACCTCCGCTTCGGGCGCGGTCCGCTCCGCCGCGTACGCGAGGGGATAGAACGACGCGACGACCTCGAGCGAGTCTCCGTCGGCGGCATCGCCGTCGTTCCCGCCTCCGCAGCCGGTTGCCGAGACGACGAGCAAAGAGATGAGAATCATTCTCACTTCGTGGTACCCTAGCCGCGGGATGAGCGAGGGCGCAAGCACCCTGCTCGCGGCCGCGGGCCTCAGGGCCACGCCGCAGCGGACGGCGATCGTCGGCGAGCTCGTGCGCGAGCCGAACGACGTGACCGCCCAGGAGCTCCACGACCGGCTGCGCGCCCGCGGGGGAAGCGCGCCGGGGCTCGCGACCGTCTACCGCACGCTCACGCGCCTCGCCGAGGCAGGCGTCGTCGACGCGCTCACGCACCACGCGGGAGAGCTCTGCTACCGCGTCTGCGGCGACGACCACCACCATCACTTCGTCTGCTCGCGCTGCCACCGGGTCGTCGAGATCGGCGACTGCCGGATCGACGCCTGGCTCGACGACCTCGCCGGCCGCCACGGCTTCGACGTGACGGGCCATCGCGTCGAGCTCGAGGGCGTCTGCGCCGGCTGCCGCTGAGCGGCCCCGTCAGCCGGCGACGAGTCGGACCGCGGCGCGCTCGCTCCACTCGCCGACCACGACCCGCAGGACGTAGCGCCCTGGGCGCAGCCCGCGCGGGACGCGAACCGAGGCGGCACCGGGCGCGACGGTGCCGCCGAACCCCTCGCCGGCGCCCACGGGCCGGAGCGCGTACTCGACGACGCGCGCGTCCGCGTCCGTGCGGAAGCGGAGCGTCCCGCCGACACGCGCGCGGGGCTGGGCCCCGAGGAGCTCGACGTAGCGAACCCGGACGGCGACGACCGCCGTCGGCTCCGAGCGGTTCCCTGCCGCATCGACGACGACGACCTGCGTCGCGTACATGCCCGGCTCGGCGAACTCGCCGTCGATCCGCCCCTGCCAGCGGACGCGTCCCTCCCCGGCCGGCCGCCGCGGGGCGTGCACGG
>JAICNY010000179.1 GCA_025930955.1 Thermoleophilia bacterium | reverse complement strand
TGCGGCAGTGGGACGCGATCCGCGTCGGCCCCGGGACGACCCGCAACTTCGAGGCGGGCCCCGACGGGCTCGAGATCCTCGCCTTCGGCGCGCCGGTCTCCGTCGGGAACGACGCGGAGATCCTGCCCGGCTGGTGGAGCGACTGACGGCCCGTTAGGTCGGCTCGGGGCCCCGGCGTACGTCGAGCGCGAGCAGCAGCCCGCGGAGGAGATCCGCAAGCTCCTCGCGCCGCGCCGTCGGGAGCGAGGAGAGCATCCGCTCCTCGTTCTCGAGATGCGCCTCGAGCGTCCGGTCGACGAGGTCGCGCCCCTCGTCCGTCAGCGCGATCAACCTCCCGCGCCGGTCG
Organism: Thermoleophilia bacterium; assembly: GCA_025930955.1. Lineage (GTDB taxonomy): Bacteria > Actinomycetota > Thermoleophilia > Gaiellales > Gaiellaceae > JAICNY01. The sequence continues at coordinate 4,709 of JAICNY010000179.1, read as the reverse complement.
CGCGGATCCGCCTCGCGCCGGACGAGCCCGCGCGCCTCCAGGCGGTCGAGACGCTTCGTCATGCCACCGGTCGTCACCATCGTCGAGCGGCTGAGCTCGCCGGGCGCGAGCCGGTGGGGCGGCTTCGAGCGGCGGAGCGTGGCGAGCACGTCGAAATCGCCCCCGGCGAGCCCGAACCCGGCGAAGACGCGGTCCTGCTCGCGTCGCATCAGGTCCGCGAGGCGCGTGATCCGGCCCACCACCTCCATGGGGCTGGAGTCGAGGTCCGGCCGCTCCCGGCGCCATTGCGCCGTGATCGCGTCGACCGAGTCGTCTCTCTCACGCACGCGAGCATAGTACCTGCCGGGAAAGCAGCTTGACAGAAAGCTTTCTAGTAAGTATCTTTGCTGCAAGCTACATGGAAAGGAGAACCCGATGCCGTACCCACACGTCACGCAGTTCGAGACCCTCGACCGCCGCGCCCGAGACCGCGCGTGCATGGAGGCGTCCACCCGGCCGCGGCGCCTCCTGCCGGCGCTGCGGCGCCGCGTCCTTCGCCCTCGGCCGCTGCGGGCGGCGCCATGCTCGTGACCTGAACGGCGGCTCTAGCCGGCGGGCCGCTCGTCCGGCTCGAAGAGGGCCGCCTCGTGGGCGAGGACGACCGCCTGGACGCGGTCGCGCAGGCCGAGCTTGCGCAGGACGTGCGTGATGTGCGTCTTCACGGTCGTCTCGCTGATGAAGAGCTCCTTGCCGATCTCGGCGTTCGACAGCCCGCGGGCGACGAGGCGGAAGACGTCGAGCTCGCGCTCCGTCAGCTCCTCGAGGCCGCGGGGCGCCTCGGGGCGCGGCAGGCGCGTGAAGCGCTCGATCACCCGCTTCGTGATCGCGGGCGAGAGCAGCGCCTCTCCCGCGGCGACGATCCGGATCGCCGCGAGGAGCTGCTCCGGCGGGTCGTCCTTCAGCACGAACCCGCTCGCGCCGGCGCGCAGCGCCTCGTAGACGTACTCGTCCAGGTCGAACGTGGTGAGGACGAGCACGCGCGCGTCCGCGTCGGCCGCGAGGATGCGGCGCGTCGCCTCGAGCCCGTCGAGCTCGGGCATCCGGATGTCCATGAGCACGACGTCCGGGTGGAAGCGCGCCGCCTTGTCGACCGCCTCGAGGCCGTTCGACGCCTCGGCGACGACCTCGATGTCCGGCTCGCCGCCGAGCAGCATCCGGAAGCCGGCGCGCACCATCGACTGGTCGTCCGCGACGAGGATGCGGATGCTCACGAGCGGCCCTCGAACGGCAGCCGCGCGCGCAGGACGAAGCCGCCCCCGGGCGCGGGCCCCGCGGTCATGTCGCCGCCGTAGATCTTCACGCGCTCGCGGATTCCGACGAGCCCGTGGCCGAGCCCGTCGCTCTCGGCGGCGCCGGCCCCGTCGTCTCGCACCTCGAGCACGAGCTCCGCGGGCGCGTAGCGGACGGTCACGTCGGCCCCGCCTGCGCGCGCGTGCTTGAGCGCGTTCGTGAGCCCCTCCTGGACGATCCGGTACGCGGAGAGGTCGATCGCCCGCGGCACCGGGGCCGGCTCGCCCTCGACGTGGACGCGCACCAGAAGCCCTGCGCGGCCGACCTTCTCGACGAGCCCGTCGAGGTCGCCGAGCCCGGGCTGGGGGGCGAGCTCGACGTCGCCGTCGCCGTCGTGGAGGGCGCCGAGCAGCCGGCGCATCTCGGCGAGGGCCGCCCGGCCCGTCCGCTCGACGTCCTGGAGCGCCTCCCGGTCGTCCGCATCGTCTGCCGAGAGCTTGTGCCGCACCGCGCCGACCTGGAGGACCATCACGCTCACCGCGTGCGCGACGATGTCGTGGAGCTCGCGTGCGATCCGGGCGCGCTCCTCGGCGACGGCGATCCGCGCGGCGGTCTCGCGCTCCCGTTCCGCTTGCGACGCGCGCTCCTCGGCCGCCTCGGCCTGCACGGCCCGCTCGCGCAGCGCGAAGCCGCCGAGCCACGCGATCGCGAAGAAGAGCGGCGTGAAGACGAGGTCGCCGCCCTCGGTCGTCGGGTTGTTGTAGACGATGACCGCGGCCCCCGCGAGCACGACGGCCAGCCCCACGCGGCCCTGGAAGTCGTCGCGGAGGTTGCCGAGCAGGAACGCGGCGGCCATGCCGGCCACGAAGGCGGCGGGCACCGACGCGATGAGCCGCCCGTCGACGAAGGTGACCGCCGCGCCCACGAGCCAGACGCAGACGGGCGCCGCGAACGGAAACCGGCGCCGCGCGAGGAGCGGGAGGATCACGAGCGCGATCGCCGGCACCGTGAACCAGCGGGCCGTCGACGGCTCGCCCGGCCCGTCCGCCTGAAGTAGGACCTCGAGCGACGCCTGGAGCGCCGCGAGGACGATGAGCACGTCGAAGCCGTGCCTGCGCGCGAGAGACGCGATCCGGTTCACGAGCTGAACGTACTCCAGCCGCCCGCGCGCTGCCTCCTACCGAGGTAGGAGGGCGAATCGTCGCCCGGGACGAGCGCGATTCGGGCTTCCGGCCGAGGTCGGTTTGCCAGGCGGCTCCTACCGTCGGGGGCGTCAACTCCCAAGCACGAAAGGAAGTGCCATGACACCCCTCGCAACCTCCCAGAACGTCGCGGCCCGGATGGGCCGCTGGAGCGCAAGGCACCGGAAGATCGCGATCTTCGGCTGGCTTGCGTTCGTCCTCGTGGCCGTCGCCATCGGCAACGTCGTCGCGACGAAGTCGCTCGACGGCGCGGACGCCGAGGCGGGCGAGTCCGGCCGTGCGGCGGCGATCGTCGAGCGCGGCGGCTTCGGCGACACCGTCGACGAGGCGGTCTTCGTCGAGCACGAGACGCTCGAAGCCTCGAGCCCCGAGTTCCGGGCAGTCGTCGCGGACGTCGTCTCCACGCTCGAGGCCGCCGACGGCGTCTCGGGCATCCGCTCGCCGCTCGAGGATCCGGCGCTCGTCTCGCCGGGCGGCAGCGCCGTCCTCGTGCAGTACGAGCTCTCCGACCGGGGCACCGCCGCCGTCGACCGGGTCGCACCGATCCTCGAGTCGGTCGACGCGGTCGAGGCCGCGAGCCCGGGCTTCGTCGTGGACGGGTTCGGTCCCGCGAGCGGCGAGAAGTCGGCGAACGAGACGATCGCCGACGATTTCAAGCGGGCCGAGTTCACCGCGGTGCCGCTGACCCTCGGGATCCTGCTCGTCGTGTTCGGCGCGCTCGTCGCGGCGGCGATCCCGCTGCTCCTCGGCCTGTCGGCCGTGATGGCAGCGCTCGGCCTGCTTGCGATCCCGAGCCAGCTCGTGCCGATGGACGGCGCCGCCTCCTCGATCATCCTCCTGATCGGGCTCGCGGTCGGGGTCGACTACTCGCTCTTCTACCTCAAGCGCGAGCGCGAGGAGCGGGCGGCCGGCCGGGGACCCGAGGCCGCGCTGGAGGCGGCCGCGGCGACCTCGGGCCGGGCGGTGCTCATCTCGGGCCTGACCGTGATCGTCGCCCTCGCCGGTCTCCTCCTCGGCGGGACGAAGGTCTGGAGCTCGATCGCGCTCGGCACGATCATGGTCGTCGCGATCGCGGTCGCCGGCTCGCTGACCGTGCTCCCGGCGCTCCTCTCCTGGCTCGGCGACCGGGTGGAGAAGGGCAAGATCCCGTTCGTCCACCGGCTCCGCCGTCCCTCCGGCGACTCGCGGGTGTGGGGCGCGATCCTCGACCGCGTGCTGCGGCGGCCGCTCGTCTCGGCCGTGGCGTCCGCGGGCGTGCTCGTCGTCCTCGCCCTGCCGGCGCTCGGCATGCACACCGCATTCCCGGGGATCTCGAGCCTCCCGCGCGACATCCCGATCATGCAGACGTACGACAGGGTTCAGGCCGCCTTCCCCGGCGGTCCGCTCCCGGCCGTCGTGGCCGTCGAGGCCGAGGACGTCACCTCGCCCGCCTTCGAGGCCGCGCTCGCCGACTTCCGGGAGCGCGCGCTCGCGACCGGGCAGGTCGAGGAGCCGATCCAGGTGCAGGCGAACGACGCGGGCACGGTGGCGCTCATCTCGGTGCCGCTCGTCGGCTCGGGCACGGACGACGCGTCGACGGCGGCGCTCATGACGCTCCGCGAGGACGTCATCCCCGCCACGATCGGTGCCGTCGAGGGCGCCGAGGTGGCCGTCGGCGGCGAGGCGGCCTCGTCGCACGACTTCAGCGAGCTCGTGAAGGACCGGGCGCCGATCGTCTTCGCGTTCGTCCTCCTCCTCGCCTTCGGCCTCCTGCTCGTCGCGTTCCGGTCGGTCGTGATCGCGGCGAAGGCGGTCGTCCTCAACCTGCTGTCCGTCGCGGCCGCCTACGGGCTGCTCGTCGCGGTCTTCCAGTGGGGCTGGGGCGAGTCGCTCCTCGGCTTCGAGTCGACCGGGGCGATCACCGCGTGGCTTCCGCTCTTCATGTTCGTCGTCCTCTTCGGCCTCTCGATGGACTACCACGTGTTCATCCTGAGCCGGATTCGCGAGGCGTACGACCGGGGGCTGGACACCGACGCGGCCGTAACGCACGGGATCAAGACGACCGCGGGCGTCGTCTCGGCCGCGGCGATCGTGATGGTCGCCGTGTTCTCGATCTTCGCGACGCTCTCGACGAACGAGATGAAGCAGGCCGGCGTCGGCCTCGCCGCGGCGATCCTGATCGACGCGACGATCGTCCGCGCCGTGCTCCTCCCGTCGGCGATGAAGCTGCTCGGCGAGAGGAACTGGTACCTGCCGAGG
>JAICNY010000105.1 GCA_025930955.1 Thermoleophilia bacterium | reverse complement strand
TACCTCCGCAACGCGACCGCGTACGGCGTTTCCCCGCGGCTGCGCGGCGACCTCGTCGTGAACAACCTCGTCGGCTACGCCGTCACCACGGGCGAGGTGCTGATCAAGTCCGACGGGACCCCCTGGCGGCCGATCGTCCACATCGAGGACATCAGCCGCGCCTTCCTCGCCGTGCTCGAGGCGCCGCGCGAGCTCATCCACGACCAGGCGTTCAACGTGGGGCGGACGGACGAGAACTACCGGATCAGCGAGATCGCGGACATGGTCGCCGAGGTCGTCCCGGGCAGCCGGGTCGTGTACGCCGACGGCGGCCAGCCGGACACGCGCTGCTACCGCGTCGACTGCGAGCGGATCCGCGCCGTCCTCCCCTCGTTCGAGCCGAGGTGGACGCTCCGACGCGGCGTCGAGGAGCTCCATCACGCCTTCACGCGGCAGGGCCTCACGCTCGAGGACTTCCTGAGCTCGCGCTTCCTGCGCATCAAGCACGTGAAGGAGCTCCAGGCGGCGGGGCGGCTCGACGAGAGCCTCCGCGTGCAGGACGACCTCCCGCTCGCCGAGCCGGCGGTGGTCGGATGACCCTGAGCGCCGCTCCAGACGCGCGGGCCGCCCGCGAGGCGCTCGCGGCCGACGCCCGTTGCCGAAGCTGCGGCTCCGGCGGGCTTCGCCTGTTCCTCTCGCTCGGGGACCTGCCGCTGCCCGACGCGCTCCTGCGCGAGGATCAGCTCGACGGCCCGGAGCCGCGGTTCCCCCTCGACGTCGCCTTCTGCCGGGCGTGCTCGCTCGTGCAGATCCTGGAGGACGTCCCGCCGGAGCAGCTCTTCGTCGAGAACTACCTCTACTTCTCCTCCTTCTCGGAAGGGCTCCTGCGCCATTCGCGCGAGCATGCGGAGCGGCTCGTCGAGGAGCGGGCGCTCGGCCCGGAGAGCTTCGTCTGCGAGGTCGCCTCGAACGACGGCTACATGCTCCGGAACTTCGTCGAGCGCGGGATCCCGGTGCTCGGGATCGACCCGGCCCCGACGCAGGCGGCCGCAGCGGAGGCGGCGGGCGTGCCGACGCTCACCGAGTTCTTCGGGCCCCATGTCGCGCGGCGCGTGCGCGAGGAGCAGGGGCCGGCGGACGTGATCGTCGCGAACAACGTCATGGCGCACACGCCCGACCTGAACGGCCTCGTCGCGGGCATGGCGATCCTGCTCGCGGACGACGGGATCGTGACGATCGAGAACACGTACGTGAAGGACCTCATCGACCACTGCGAGTTCGACACGATCTACCACGAGCACTTCTGCTACTTCTCCTGCACGGCGGTCGACCGGCTCGCCCGCCGCCACGGGCTCGAGCTCGTCCGCGTCGACCACTTTCCCGACCTCCAGGGCGGGACGCTCCGGTGGCGGCTCGCGCGGCACGGCCCCGCGCACGAATCGGTCGCGCGCTACCTCCGCGCCGAGGAGGAGGACGGCCTCACCGACGCCTCGTACTACGAGCGGTTCGCGGAGCGGGTCGAGGGTGTCCGGCGCAACCTCCGTGCGCTGCTCGGCGACCTCGCCGCCGACGGGGCGTCGATCGCGGCGTACGGCGCGGCGGCGAAGGGCTCGACGCTCGTGAACTACGCGGGGATCGGCCCGCAGCACGTGTCGTTCGTCGTCGACCGCAACGAGCACAAGCAGGGCCTCTTCATGCCCGGGACGCACATCCCGGTCCGGCACCCGGACGCGCTGCTCGAGGAACAGCCGGACTACGTCCTTCTCCTCGCCTGGAACTACCGGGACGAGGTCATGCGCCAGCAGGCGGAGTACCGCGAGCGGGGCGGGAAGTTCATCGTCCCCGTTCCGACGCCGGAAGTCGTATGAGCGCGGTCGACGCCACGAAGGCGCCGAGCCCGCGGGCCGGCGCGGGCGACTCCGTGCACGCGTGTCCGGCATGCGGCTCGGGCTCGCTCTCCGTGTTCCACGAGCAGCGCGCCATCCCCGTGCACAGCTGCCGGCTCGTCGACACACGCGAGGAGGCGCTCGCCTTCCCGCGCGGCGACCTGCGGCTCGCCTTCTGTGCCGACTGCGGGTTCATCGCGAACACCGCGTACGAGCCGGAGCGGCAGGACTACGGCGTCGCCTACGAGGAGACGCAGGGCTTCTCGCCGCTCTTTCGCGACTTCGCCCGCCGGCTCGCGCTCCGCTGGATCGAGCGGTACGACCTGCGCGACAAGGACGTGCTCGAGATCGGCTGTGGGAAGGGCGAGTTCCTCACGCTCATGTGCGAGCTCGGCCAGAACCGCGGAATCGGAATCGACCCGGCATTCGTCGAGGAGCGGCTCGAGAGCGAAGCGGCCGGGCGGATGCGGTTCTTCGCCGAGCTCTACTCAGAGGAGCATGCCGACCTCCCGGCGGACGCGGTGGTGTGCCGGCACACGCTCGAGCACATCGATCGTGTCGCAGAATTCATGGCGCTGATCCGCGGCACGATCGGTGACCGACTCGACACGGTCGTCCTCTTCGACCTCCCCGACGTCGTGCGGGTATTGCGCGAGCCGGCGTTCTGGGACGTCTACTACGAGCACTGCTCGTACTTCAGCCCGGGATCGCTCGCCCGGCTCTTCCGCCGAACGGGGTTCGACGTCCTCGCGCTCGACCGTGACTACGACGACCAGTACATCGTGCTCGAGGCGCGTCCGAACGGCGCCGGGGCACATGCGCCGCTCCTCCTGGAGGAGACGCCGGAGGAGCTCGGACGCGACGTGCGGGAGTTCGCGCAGGCGTTCGCCCGCTCGACGGCCGAATGGCGCAGCCTGCTCGGTGGGGCCCGAGGCGACGGGCGGCGCGTTGCGATCTGGGGCGCCGGATCGAAGGGCGTCGCGTTCCTCACGACGCTCGCCGGCGGCGACGAGGTCGCCTACGCCGTCGACATCAACCCGTACAAGCAGGGGAAGTTCCTCGCCGGCACCGGGCATGAGGTGCTCGCGCCCGACGCGTTGCCGGCAGCCCCGCCTGACCTCGTCGTCGCGATGAACGACGTCTACGTCGGCGAGATCCGCGCGCGCCTCGACGCGCTCGGGCTGGCCGACACGGAGCTGATCTCGGTTTGACCGCGGCGGCGGAGCCCCAGGTGACACACGCCTGCCCCGTGTGCGGGCACGGCGGCGCGACTGCGCTCGCCGAGTTGCGGGACGTGCCTGTGCACCCGAACGTCCTCTGGGACTCCCGGGACGCGGCGCTCGCGGCGCCGCGCGGCGACCTCGTGCTTGCGTATTGCCCCGACTGCTCGCTCATCTGGAACGTCGCCTTCGATCCGGAGGTGCTCGCCTACGACACCGGGTACGAGAACTCGCTGCACTTCTCGCCGACCTTCCGACGCTATGCCGAGGAGCTCGCAGGGCGACTGATCGAACGGCACGGGATCCGAGGCAAGACCGTCGTCGAGATCGGCTCGGGTAAGGGCGAGTTTCTCTCGCTTCTCTGCGCCAAGGGCGGCAACCGCGGGGTCGGCTTCGACCCGAGCTACGACGGCGAGTCCGACGCCGTGCAGCGCGACGTCGAGTTCGTGAGGGAGCTCTATTCGGAGGCGTCCGCGCCGCCGCGCGCGGATCTGCTCGTGTGCCGGCACGTCCTCGAGCACGTCGAGAACCCGACTGCGTTTCTCACGTCGGTCAGGGGGGCGGCGAAGAACGCGGACACGGTTGTCTACTTCGAGGTGCCGGCCGCGGAGTACATGCTGCGCGAGCGCGCGGTGTGGGATCTCATCTATCCGCACGTCTCAGTGTTCTCGGAGAGCGCCCTGCGACGACTCTTCCAGCGGACGGGCTTCCGGGTGCTCAGCTCCGGTTTCTCGTTTGGCGGCCAGTACGTCTGGGTCGAGGCGTCGCCCACGATGGCGGCGCCGCTTGCGGCCGGCGGTGCGGCCACGCCCGAGCTCGGGCGGCTCGTGGCCTCGTTCTCGGCAACGCTCGCGGAGGAGCGGAGGACGTGGGGCCTGCGGCTCGGCCGCGGCGCCGGCGCGCCTGAGGCGTGCGTCTGGGGCGCGGGCGCGAAGGGTGCGATGTTCCTCAACCAGGTCGAGGGCGGAGATCGCGTCGGTCACGTGGTCGACGTGAACCCCCGCAAGCACAAGCGGTTCGTCCCGGGGACGGGGCAGCGAATCGCCGCTCCTGAGGAGCTCGTCACGAGCCCGCCCGAGCGCGTCCTGGTCATGAATCCGATCTATCGCGAGGAGATCGAAGAGACGCTGCGTTCGCTCGGCCTCGAGGCGATCGTGGAGGCCGTGGGAGGGAGCTAGCCGACCGGCTAGCCGCCGTTCTATGCCGTCGGGGGTCGAAGGCCCTCCGGCGCGTCTCTAGCATCGAGACAGATCGCTACCGAAGGAGCCTGCTGTGAACACCGTGTATCTCGATTCCGCCGCCGGTGACGATCTCCGGCGTGAGCGCCTCTACGCCGGTCAGCTCTTCGTCTTCTCGCCGCGCGAGAGCTCGCTCGCGCTTACGGAGCACGCGCGCACGATGATCGAAAAGGCGTTCGGCGACATCGACCCGCGCAAGGCGCAGTACGAAATGCCGGTGGAGAGGTACGTCGAGATCTGTGCGCCGTTGAAGCCGGCGTTCATCCACAACGACCGCACGAAGGAGCTCGTCCGGGGCGTGATCGAGGACTTCGGGTGCGACCTCGAGGACATCTACCAGGACGTCCCGAGGCTCCGCATGGTGACGAGCGACGGCTACCTGACCTCGGGCGTCGGCTACGCCCATCATCCGCACCGCGACACCTGGTACGCGGCGCCGATGGCTCAGCTGAACTGGTGGCTCCCGATCTACGACATCGAGACCGAGAACTCGATGGCGTTTCACCCGAAGTACTGGGACACGCCGGTGAAGAACGGCTCGGCCGAGTTCAACTACTACGAGTGGAACAGCGTCGGCCGTGCGAGCGCGGCGAAGCAGATCAAGGCGGACACGAGGAAGCAGCCGAAGCCCGAAGAGCCGATGGAGCTCGATCCGCAGGTCCGCTGCGTCGTGCCCGCGGGCGGGATCGTCCTCTTCTCGGCGGCGCAGATGCACTCGACGGTGCCGAACACCGCCGGCATCGCGCGCTACAGCATCGACTTTCGGACCGTGAGCCGCTCGGATCTCGAGAACGGCCGTTCGGCGCCGAACATCGACAGCGAGCCGAGGGGCACGTCCCTGCGGGACTTCGTTCGATGCAGCGACAGGACGCAGCTGCCCGACGAGGTCATCGCCGAGTACGACGACGAGGCGGCGGCAGCCGAGGGCACGCTCGTCTACCAGCCCGCCGGCACGTAAGAGCACTGGTCGTGGCGCACGTCCGTGAGGCGCCTCCGGGGCGGACGGGTGTGGCACGCGACCCGTCCGTCCCGTTCTACGACCTTCGGCCGAGCCATGAGGGCCTCGGCGAGGCAATCCTCGCGGACGTCGAGGAGTTGCTCGCGACGAACGCGTGGACGAACGGGCCCCAGGTGGCCGCCTTCGAGGAGGCATTCGCGGCGTGGGTGGGCGCACGTGCGTGCGCGGGCGTCGCGAGCGGGCTCGACGCGCTCCGGCTTGCGCTGCTTGCGGCCGGGCTCCAGCACGGCGACGAGGTCGTCGTGCCGGCGAATACCTTCGTGGCGACCCTCGAGGCCGTGACCCAGGCGGGCGGCGTCCCGGTCGTGGCGGACGTCTCCGCGGAAGATGCGAACCTCGACCCCGACGCGGCGGCCGCCGCCTGCGGGCCCCGCACGCGCTTCCTCCTCCCCGTGCATCTCTACGGCGGAATGGCGGACCTCGTGCGGCTCGAGCACGTCGCCCGGCGTCACGCGGTGGAGCTCATCGAGGACGCATGCCAAGCGCACGGCGCGACGCGCGACGAGCGCCGTGCCGGGACGGTCGGCCGCGCCGCTGCGTTCAGCTTCTACCCCGCGAAGAACCTGGGCGCGTTCGGCGACGCAGGCGCGGTCACGACTCGGGATCCCGTTCTTGCGGCCGAGGTGCGCGTCCTGCGCGAGCACGGGCAACGCGCGAAGTACCGGCACGAGCGCGAGGGCTACACCGCTCGGCTCGACACGATTCAGGCGGCGGTGCTCCTGCGAAAGCTGCCGTATCTCGACGAGTGGACGCGGCAGCGGCGCGAGGCCGCACACATGTACTCGGAGCGGCTCGCGGATGTCGGCGACCTTCGCCTGCCTGCGCCGCCGGCCGGGAGCGACCCGGCCTGGCATCTCTACGTCGTCCGCACCGGCGACCCCGCGGCGCTCGCGCGCACCCTTGCCGAGCGAGGGATCGGGACGGGCAGGCACTACCCGGAGCCGGTACACCTCGCCGCCGCGTATCGCCGCCTCGGCCACCGCCCCGGTTCCTTCCCGGTCGCGGAGCGCATGGCGGGTCAGGTCGTCTCGTTGCCGCTCTTCCCGGGCATCACCGAGGAGCAGATCGAGCGCGTCGCCGGCGCGATCGAGGAACACTTCGCGCGTGGCTGACGCGCCTGCGAACGACGCGCCCTACCGGCTGATCGACGGCGTCGACTTCGGCGAGGGAGTCGTCGTCCAGAGCTTCGCCAACCTGTACGGCTGCACGATCGGAAGCCACACGCGTGTCGGCCCGTTCGTGGAGATCCAGCGCGGCGTCCGGGTCGGCGAGCGGTGCAAGATCCAGAGTCACACATTCATCTGCACGGGCGTGGAGATCCATGATCGGGTCTTCGTCGGGCACGGCGTGATGTTCATCAACGACCGCCGGCCACGCGCCACGCGCGCGGACGGCACGCTCCAGACGGAGGACGACTGGCCGCTCGAGCCGACCGTCGTCGAGCATGAGGCGGCGATCGGCTCGGGTGCGGTCCTGCTCGGCGGACTGACGATCGGGACCGGTGCGGTCGTCGGCGCGGGAGCCGTCGTGACCCACGACGTTGGGCCGGGAGAGACCGTCGTCGGGAACCCTGCGCGGACCCTCTACGCGGCTGACAGCAATCCGAGCGGCTAGGCGTTGACCGTCGGTGTCCTGTCGGAAGTTATCCACAAGTGCTCCTTTTCGCGCGCTACAGAGCCGCTGGACCGCCCCCCGAAAGTCTAGGGTTGACGGCTCCTGATGCTTGACGACAGTAAGCGCCGAAGCGCTCAATAACGCCTGCATGCAGCGAAAATTATGCTGACCGCGAGGCGGAAATGTAGTAGCCGATTCCGCGCCCAAGAACTGGGTCTTGGCGTTCGGCCGATTGGATAGTAGCCTTGTGGAAACTGTAAGGCGGCGGAGACCTCGTCCGGGGGATCTGGGGTCATAAATCCATACTCGAAAGGCGGCTTCGAGATGGCGGTAGGAACCAAGCGGCGCGGCGTCGTGTGCGATGCGCAACCTCTCTGGCTCGACGCGGTCGAGCGCGTTCTGCACGATGCGGGAATCGAGGTCGAAGCCTCGACGACGTCAGCGTCCGACGCGGTCGAGCTCATGCGGGAGCACCGGCCCGATCTGCTCGTTTTCGGCCTCTCGGCCAACGGTGGTGGAGAGGGCATCGAAACCATTCGGCGGTGCCGTGAGGCGTCGGCGGGGACGCGGGTGGTCGTGCTTGCCGACGAAGACGACCCGGGGCGCGTAGAGGCGGCGTTCCAGGCGGGTGCGATCGCATACGTTCTGAAGACGGTCGAGCCGGCCGACCTCGCGTCTGCCGTCCGGCAGGCGTTCGGCCACTCGGTCTACTTCGCCGGAACGCCCTTCCGGTCGCAGCCGGAGGTCACGCGCCAGGCACCGGACGTCGCGCTCACGCGGCGCGAGACGGAGATCCTGCGGCTCGCCGCCGAGGGGTACTCGAACGGTCAGCTCGCCCGCATGCTCTGGGTGACCGAGCAGACGGTCAAGTTCCACCTGTCGAACATCTACCGGAAGCTCGACGTCTCGAACCGGACGGAGGCAAGCCGGTGGGCGCAGGTGCACGGGCTGCTCACCTCCGAGCGGAGCGAGGCGGAGGATCCGGGCGCGAGCGTGCCGTGGCGAACCCTCGCGAGCTCGCAGACCTAAGCGGCGGAGTCTTCGGGGCGACGGGGGGCGCTTGCGCTTCGAGCTGTGAACGTGCAAGTTCTGACAATGTATTGCGGGAACTGCGGAGCGGGCCTTCCGCCTGACGCGCGGTTCTGCTTCGTGTGCGGGGCGCCGACGGCCGCGCGCGTCCCGGTCGTCGAGGCAGCCCAGGATCCGACCTGTCGCATCCGTCTCTGGCGCGGGTACGTGAAGGCGGAGTTCTACGTGGAGCTCGACGATCCGGAGGAGGGGCCGGCCGTCTTGCGGTCGCCCTCCTTCTTGTGGCGACACGACACGCCGCCGCCGGCCGACCGCGAGGACGTGCAGGACGCCTACGGGGAGCTCGTCGAGCGGCTCTACGCGCTCGGCTGGGAGCAGGTCGGTCACCACTCGCCCTGGTACGCCCAGCGCTTCCGCAAGGCCGACGACGAGCTGCAGGCCGTCGAGGAGGACGACGGCGGCGGCGGCAGCGTCCGCGACCTCCGTAAGGAGGCGCCCTAGTGCCGACGATCCTCGAGCTCGCGAACGAGTCGGGCGTGAGCGCCGACCAGGTGCTCCGGGTGGTGAACGGCGAGCCGGTGAGCGAGGCGGTCGACCGGCGCGTGCGCGCGGCGATGGAGCGGCTCGGCCGGCCGGCGTATCCGAAGCCGGGGCGTCCCCCGGTGGAGCCGGCCCCGACTCCGGCCGCCGAGCTTGACCGCGGGCTCGCCCGGCTCACGACCGTAGCGGCGACGTCCGAGACCACGCTCCCGGCCGAGGTCGGCACCGTCGTCTACGAGGCGCTCCGGGTCGAGGTGCGGCCCGTCGCCGAGCACCTCGCGGGCCTCGAGTCGCTCTTCGACGGGCTCGTGGACGAGCTGCGGCGGCTCCGCCACGACGTGCAGGCGGAACGCCGCGACCGGGTGCGCGACCTCGAGCTCCAGATCGAGCTTCTGCGGGCGAGCTGGGCGGGGGTCGATCGGCGGCTCGGCCGGATCGAACGAGCCCTCGCACGCCGGGAGGAGCCCACGCGCCCCGCGAGCGCCCTGAGTCGCATCGAGGACGTCCGTCCGGCCGAGCTCGTGCCTGTTCGAGACGCGAGCGGCTCGTAGGGCCGAGCGCGGACGGGGCGAGTAGGATCGCCCCGTGAGCCGCTTCGATGACCTGCGCGACATCGGGCCGCTGCCCATCTGGGAGGGGATCGCGGCCCGGAACGTCGCCGGCGAGCAGATGAACGTGGCGATCGTCGAGCTCGACCCCGGCGCCGTCGCGGCTGAGCACTCGCACCCGAACGAGCAGCTCGGGTTCGTCATCTCCGGCTCGATCAGGTTCCGGATCGGAGACGAGACGCGCGAGCTGGGCCCCGGCGCGACGTACGCGATCCCGGGCGGCGTCGTGCACGAGGCGACGGCCGGGCCGGAGGGCTGCGTCGTCATGGACGCCTTCGCGCCGCCGCGTACCGACTGGGAGCGCTTCACGCCTCAGGAGCCGCGCCCGCCGCACTGGCCCTAGCCGATCTCGACGGCGTAGAGGTCGTACGGGAGTCGCTCGAGCACGCGCCGGCGGGGCTCGGGAACGGTGAAGAAGCGCGGGACGGCGCGCTCCGCGAGCCACGCGAGGTCGGCGCGCGCGGCGAGCGTCGCATCGACGGCCGTGCGGTCGCCGCCGAGCGCGGCGTGCGCTGCGCGGTCGCGCCACGGGCCGAGGGTCGCCGCGGCCACGGCCGCCGCCTCCTCGACGAGTGCGCGGGCCTGCTCCTCGCGCCGCCGGCGGAAGCGGTTCGACGACTGCCCGCCCTTCCTGTGCCGGCCCTTCACGAACCGGTGGCCGACCTTCGACGCGACGAGCTCCTCGCCGTCGAGGACGCCCGCCGCGTAGCCGCCGAGGCGGACGAGGAGCACTGCGACGACGCGGTCACGGGCGATCTCCTCGAGGAGCGGCGCCAGGTGCACGGTGTCGTACTCGCCCTCGTGGGCGAGCCCGAACGGCGGGCGGGCGACGAGCGGGTCGCCGCCGGCCGGCTCGATCCGGACGGCGCCGTCGGCGTAGACCGTCCGGCCTGGCGTCCCCTCGAGCGGCTCGAGTCGCTTGCGGACGTTCGCGCGCCCGACGAAGCGGCTCACCGATGCCCGCCGTCGGCAAGCGCGACTACGGTCGCGCCGTCGGCGGAGTCGCTCTCGAACCCCTCGACGAGCGGATGGCGCGCGAGCTCGTCCCGCACGGCGGCGCGGACGGCGCCCGTGCCGCGAC
>JAICNY010000075.1 GCA_025930955.1 Thermoleophilia bacterium | reverse complement strand
GGGCTCCTGCTCGAGCTCGCGCGGGCGGAGTTCCAGCTCGGCCGTCCGTCCCTCGTCGACCACCTCCGCGAGGCCGCCCGGATGGCTGAGGGCGAGGAGCTCCACACGCGGGTGCGGATCGCGCTCGCGCGCGCGCTCTTCTGGTCGACGCGTGAGGAGGAGGCGGCCGCGCTGCTCGAGGAGCTGATCGCCGAGCTCCCGGCGGGAGACGACCTCGCGCGGCTGCTCGAGGCGGAGCTGATCGGCAACTCGCTCCGCCTCCCCGACCGCGCGACTGCGGCGATGGAACGCCTGGCCGCGATCGAGGTCGGGGCGCCCGACACCCGCACCAACCGTCAGCTCGTCGCGCTCCAGGCCTACGTGGACGCCTTCCAGGGCCGCGACCGCGACCGGGTCGTCGAGCGCGCCGTCGCCGTCCTCGACGGCCTGGCGGCCGCCGGGGACGCCGAGGTCGCCGACTGGGCGTCGTCCTACATCGTCTTCTACGCGCTCGTCTGGGCGGACGCGTGGGAGCCCGCGTTCCGCCTGCTCGACACCGCGGTCGCGGACGCGCGGCGCGAGGGCGCGGCCTTCCTCTTCTCCGGCCTCTCCGTCGTGCGCGTGATCGCCGGCTTCCACCGCGGGGCGCTCGAGGAGGCGGAGGCCGACGCGCGCGCCGCGTACGAGGCGCTGCCGCACCACCGCGTCCTCTTCATGCCGCAGGTGCACGGCTGGCTCGCGCAGACGCTCGTGGAGCGCGGCGAGCTCGACGAGGCGGCCGAGGTGCTGCGGAGCTCCGCGCTGCCGGAGACGCCGATCCCGGACTCGTTCTACGCCGCACCCCTGGTGCGCGCGCGGGCGGCGCTCGCGGCGGCGCGGGGGGACGCGGCGGGCGCGCTCGCCCACGCGCTCGCGTACGGGCGGGCCTTCGTCGCGAGCGGGCTCGTCAACCCGGCGATCGGCGCGTGGCGCTCGGATGCGGCGCTCGCCCACCTCGCGCTCGGGCGGCGGGACGAGGCGATACCCCTCGCGCGCGAGGAGGTGCTGCGCGCGCGGGAATGGGGCTCCGCGCGGGCGCTCGGGCGGGCGCTCCGCGGGCTCGGGCTCGTGGAGGGCGGCTCGGAGGGGATCGAGCTCCTCCGGGAGGCGGCCGGGACGCTCGAGCCGTCCGGCGCGCAGGTCGAGCACGCGCGGGCGCTCGGCGACCTGGGCGCGGCGCTACGCCGGGCGAACAAGCGCGCCGAGGCCCGCGACCACCTGCGGACGGCGCTCGAGCTCGCCCAGCGCGCGGGCGCGAAGCTCCTCGCCGAGCGCGTCCACGAGGAGCTCGTCGCCACCGGGGCACGGCCGCGCCGCCTCGTCCTCTCCGGCGCCGAGTCGCTCACGCCGAGCGAGCGCCGCGTCGCCGGCATGGCGGCGGACGGGATGGCGAACCGGGAGATCGCCCAGGCGCTCTTCGTCACGCCGCGCACGGTCGAGATGCACCTCTCGAACGCGTTTCGCAAGCTCGGGATCGCGTCGCGGACCCAGCTCGCGGGCGCGCTCGCCGGGGCGGCGGCTGATTCGGCCGCCTAGCGCTCCGCGACGACGGCGAGCGAGCACGACGCCGACGACGAAGAGGAGCGCGACGGTGACGGCGTGCTCGAGCCCCGTGTCGGACGGCCCCGCGGAGCCGCCGGGCCGCGAGCAGGGCGACGTAGGCGACCGGCGCCGTCGCGACGATCGGCGCGAGCAGGTCGATCACGAGCACCGGACGGACCCCGCCCTCGGCGTCGTCACGGAGCGCGTCACGTACCAGCGGCGCGCCGCCGGCACGCCCTTCCGAACGTGGAGAGGGCGGCCCTGCGGCCGCCCTCTCCGTCCGTCGTGCAGGGCGGCTCCTACTTGCCCGAGCCGGACGCCGTGCCCTTGAACGGGAACGACGTCTCCTGCGTCTGCGGATTCGAGTACGGGAGGTTCTTCGCCCCCGCCACCGCGCTGTCGGTCAGGTTCCAGATGATGAGCCCGCGCTTCATGTCGGACTCGTAGATCCGGCCGTTGTACCAGTACGACGACCAGTCACCGCCACCGATCAGCTGCGTCTCGCTGAGCGGTGCCGGGTCCGCGAAGGCGATCTCCTTCGCGTTCGCCGGGTCGGTGAAGTCGACGACCGAGATCCCCGACTGATAGTTCCCGGACACGAACACGTAGCGCTTGTCCGTCGGAACGACGTTCAGGTTGTGCCAGGTGCAGTTCTCCGTCGCGGTCTGCGGCCGCGGGTGGAGGAACGTGCCGACCGTGTCGCCCGTCTCCGCGTCGAGGAAGAAGAGCGTCTTGTTCAGCTCGCTGCTCGTCGCCTGGCACTGTGCCTGGCCGCCGCCGCCCGGCTCGTGACCGAAGATCACGTACCTGCCGTCCCACGTGAACGCGGCCGTGTGGCCGATCGTGACGCCGGGGAAGACGCGCGACCAGAGGATCTGCGGATCCTCGAGCGAGCCGCCCTCGGCGGGGTCGATCGTCCACGACGAGATCCCGTCGTGACCGGCGCACGCGACTCGCATGACGTCGCCCCGGATCACGGCGGTGTCGTGGCAGGCCCGCTCGGGCGTCTCGGGCATCTCCGCCGCCGCGACGTTGCCCGTCGCCGGCAGGCCGGCCTTGATCGTCGCGCCGTCGGCCTGTGAGACCATGACGGCCGGGATCGTCACCGTGTGCCCGGGGTCGTCGCCGCCCATCGTGATCGGCGTGCCGGGCGCGTTGTTCGCGACGATGAGCGCGGATGCGCCCGCCGCCTGCGCGTTCTGCGCCTTGAGCAGGAACGGGCAGGTGCCGCGGTCGGCGACCGCGATCGCCCCGGCCGGGAACCCGACGAGCGGGCCGCAGCCTTCACCCGGCAGCGCGGCCGGGAACGACGGGTTCGCGCCGCTCACGACCTGCACGATCTGCCCCGAGACGCCGTCCGTGTCCGGGGTCATCCCGAACGCGGCCCCGGAGGCGATGTACGTGCCCGCGGCCGGCGACGGCGCGTCGACGGTCACGATGTTCGGCAGCGCCGGCGTCGGGTCGCCCGACGGCTCGAACCGCAGGTACGACGCCGAGGCCGGGTCGTCGAGCGGGACCTCGAGGATGTCGATCCCGCGGCAGTTGACCGCGTTCGACGAGGCGCTCGAGTAGACGAGGAGCCGGTTGTTCGCCGGGTCGGGGACGCCCGTGATCGTGTGGCTCCCGCACGGCGTCTGGACGAACGTGAGCGCAACCGGGTTCGTCGGGTCGCTGATGTCGAAGACGTGGCTTCCCTCCTGGCCCGCCGGCGTCTCGACCTCGCCGCACATCCGGTCGGCCCCCGCGGCCCGCGGCGCGTCCCACGCGCGGACGAGGACGTCGCCGTAGACGACGATGTCGCCCTGGCTGCCGTTCGTCGAGAGCGGGTCGACGCAGTCCGTGTAGTTGACGATCTCGGACGGGTTCTCCGGATCCGAGACGTCGACGATCCGGAAGCCGGCGTAGTGACCCTGGATCGCCGTCTTCCCCCAGAACGCGAGATCCGAGTTCACGACCCCGGACCCGGTGCCGGTGAGCGGCACCGCGCGCTCCGAGAAGCCTTGCGGCTTCATGTTCTTCGTGTACGTGAACGAGCTCGTCGCGTCCGCGACGCTCGCGCTCGCCGTGAGCGGCAGCGCGAGGACGACTGCGAAAAGCGACAGAACGAGCAACCTTGCCGATCTACTCATGGAACCCCTCCCGGTTCGCCGTATCGGCTGTCCGCCTACGTCGCGGGGGCGTCGCAGGCCCTCATTCCCCGGTGGCTTGGCGCGGGGGCGCCGGCGAGACGAAGCGGCCTCCCCTTCACCGCGATACCAGGTCGGGCAACTCTACGACGGCTCCGAGCGCGCGACAAGCGCCCCGCGGCTACGCGGTCGTCTCGCGGGCGCTTCGGAAGCGGCGCAGGCGCAGCGAGTTCGAGACGACGAAGACGCTCGAGAACGCCATCGCGGCGGCGGCGACGATCGGGTTCAGGAACCCCGCCACGGCAAGCGGGATCGCGGCCACGTTGTAGGCGAACGCCCAGAAGAGGTTGCCCTTGATCGTCCGGAGCGTCCGCCGCGCGAGCCGGATCGCGTCCGCGGCCGCGCGCAGGTCGCCGGAGACGAGCGTGAGGTCGCTCGCCTCGATCGCGACGTCCGTCCCCGTCCCGATCGCGAGCCCGAGGTCGGCCTGCGCGAGCGCGGGCGCGTCGTTCACGCCGTCGCCGACCATCGCCACGACCTCGCCCTCCTCCTGGAGCCGCTGGACCTCGGCCGCCTTCTCCCCGGGGAGCACCTCGGCCAGCACGCGCTCGATCCCGACCTCCTCGGCGACGCGGCGCGCGGTCTCCTCGTTGTCGCCGGTGAGGAGGACCGGCGTCAGCCCGAGCTCGCGCAGCTCGGCGATCGCCTCGGCGCTCGTCGGCTTCACGGTGTCGCGGACGACGAGCTCGGCGCGCGGGAGCTCATCCCAGGCGACGGTGATCGCGCCGTCGCGCCGCGCCACCTCGACCTCGCGCCCCTCGACGACGCCGCGGACGCCGACGCCCGGGACGTTGCGGAACTGGCTCACGGCCGGCAGCGCGCCGAGCTCCTCGCGCGCCGCCCCCGCGACGGCGCGCGCGATCGGATGCTCGCTCGCCGCCTCGACCGCCCCCGCGAGGCGCAGGACGTCCTCGCGCGCCGCGCCGTTCAGGAGTCGCACGTCGACGAGCTCGATCGCACCCTCGGTCACGGTCCCGGTCTTGTCGAGGACGATCGTCCCGATCCGGCGCGTCTCCTCGAGCACCTCGGGCCCCTTGATCACGATCCCGAGCTGCGCGCCGCGCCCCGTGCCGACCATGAGCGCGGTCGGCGTGGCGAGCCCGAGCGCGCACGGGCACGCGATGATGAGCACGGCGACCGCCGCGGCGAAGGCGTACTCCCGCTCCGCGCCCGCGCCGAGCCAGAAGCCGAGCGTCCCGACGGCGATCGCGATCACGATCGGGACGAAGATCCCGGAGACCCGGTCGGCGAGCCGCTGCACCGGCGCCTTCCCGGTCTGCGCCTGCGTGACGAGCCGCGCGATCTGCGCGAGCGCCGTGTCCTCGCCGACCCGCGTCGCGCGGACGACGAGCCGCCCGTACGTGTTGATCGTCGCGCCGGCGACCTCGTCCCCGGGCCCGACCTCGACGGGAACGCTCTCCCCGGTCAGCATCGCCTGGTCGACCGCCGAGGCGCCCTCCTCGACGACACCGTCCGTCGCCACCTTCTCCCCCGGGCGGACGACGATCAGGTCGCCGACCGCGAGGCTCTCCACGGGGACGAGCACCTCCGCGCCGTCGCGGAGCACGGTCGCCTCCTTCGCGCCGAGCTCGAGGAGGGCGCGCAGCGCCTCGCCGGCCCGCCGCTTCGCGCGCGTCTCGAAGAAGCGGCCGAGCAGGATGAGCGTCGTCACCGCGACCGCGACCTCGAGGTAGATCTCCGCCTCGCGCCCGCCGAGCGAGAGCGAGAACTCCATCCGCATCTCCGGCTCGCCCGCGCCGAGGAAGAAGAGGGCGACGACCGACCACGTCCACGCGGCCATCGTGCCGAGCGAGATGAGCGTGTCCATCGTCGCCGCACCGTGGCGGAGGTTCTGGAGCGCCGCCCGGTGGAACGGCCAGCCGCCCCAGAGGACGACCGGCGTCGCGAGCTGGAGCGAGAGCCACTGCCAGTAGTCGAACTGGAGCGGCGGGATCATCGCGAGGAGCAGCACCGGCAGGGAGAGCGCCGCAGAGACGAGGAGCCGGATGCGCAGGTCGCGCGCCGGGTCGCGCGGCGCCTCGGCGACCTCGTCGCCGGGCTCGGCGGGAAGGGAGGCGTGGTACCCGGCCGACTCGACGGCGCCGAGGAGCTCGTCCGGCGTCGCGCACGCGGGGTCGTACGCCACCGACGCCGTCTCGGTCGCGAAGTTGACGGTCGCCTCGACGCCCTCGAGCTTGTTCAGCTTCTTCTCGATCCGAACGGCGCAGGAGGCGCACGTCATCCCCTCGACGGGCAGGTCGAGCCGCTCGAGCGGGCCGGCCGCCGCGCTCACCTGGGCACCTCGAGGGTGAATTCGGCCGTCCGCACCCGGCCTCCTGCGGAGAACTGGAGGAACGCGCGATACCGGCCGGCGCTCGGGAAGGTCGTCTCGAAGCGGAGGACGTCCTCCTCCGCGTGCGTGTGGAGGTAGCCGAGGTCGCCCTCGCGCAGGACGACGAGGTGGCCGCGCGCGCCGAGGTACGGGTCGACCGCGACGGCCTTGGCGCCGCGGTAGACGGTGAACTCGAACGGCACCTCGACGCCCGACTCGACCTCGCCGTGCGAGATGCGCACCTCGTATCCGCCCACGCGGGCGACGACGGCCGGCACCGGCAGCGCGGCCGGCTCGAAGATGCCGGGCGCTACGAGGTCGGCACCGAGGACGTGCTTCTCCCCGTCGATCGTGAAATCCGCGAAGACGCGGTACGCGCCCGGGTCGCCGACCGGGAGGTCGACTCCCCAGGTGCCGTCCGCGCCGAGCTCGGGGTGGACGTGGACGAACTCCGCCAGGTCGCGGCGGACGACGATCAGGTGCATCTTGCGCTCGTGCTCGAGGTCGTAGCCGCGGACGGGAACGCCGTCCTCGTCCAGGATCCGGAACGCGAACGGCTGCGTGCTCCCGGCGACGAGCGAGCGCGTGACGAGGTCGAGCCGGTAGCCGCCCTCGGCGACCGCGAGGCCCGCCGGCCCGTCCATCGCCGCCATGGCCTCGCCTTCCTCCTCCTCCCCGTGGCCGGCCTCGTCGTCGGCGGCGGCGCCCCGCTCGAGCGGGCCGACGGCCCAGCCGAGCGACGCGGCGCCGCCGAAGACGGCCGCGAGGACGAGGAGGAAGGCGAGGGGGCGCGCGACGCTCACTCGGCCTCGTACCCCGCTTCCTCGATCGCGGCGCGGATCGCCGCGTCGTCGAGCTCCGCGCCGCGGACGGCGACGCGCTTCGCGTCAAGGTCGACGTCCACCGACGCGACACCGGCGAGCGGGGCGACCTCCTCCGTGATCGCGGCCCGGCAGTGGCCGCAGCTCACTCCCGGGACGCTGTAGACGAGCTCCTGCGTGGTCATCTGTGGTTCCTCCTTCGGTCGGACGACGACCGGAAGACTGGCGGGACGGCGCCCGGGCCGCCACGCGGATCGCCCGTAGGAATACCCGAAGGCTTTCCCGTCGCGCCGGGCGTCCCAGCCGGAGGGTACGCCGCCGGACGGCCGCCGCCAAGAACCGCGCCCGGCGCGTGCCTGCGCTCTGCGACGTCGGCCAGCGCGAGGCGCGGGCGGCGGTCGCCCCCGGACTGACGGAGCTCGACGTCTGGGCACGCGTGCGCGCGGCGATCGAGCGCGAGGCGGGGAGCCGCACCCCGCTCCTCGCCGATCTCGCGAGCGGGCCGCGAACCGGCGAGACCGGCGGCGCACCGGGCGGGCGCGTCCTCGCCGAGGGCGACCAGTTCGCGCTCGTCACGGACAACGGCCACGAGCTCCTCTCGGCGTACCCGCTCGACCTCTGAGGCCGCGTTTCCCCGCCACCCCCGGGGGTACGCGCATGGGCGGCAACCGACGACGAAGCGGAGGACGAAAGATGCGCAAGCTGACCTTCCTGGCCGGGCTCACTGCCGGCCTCATGTACTTCTTCGACCGCGACCAGGGCAACCGGCGCCGCGCCGTCGCGAAGGACCGGATCGCCGCGTTCGGCCGGCGACTCGTGCGCCGCGGCGAAAGCGCCGGGGGCGGCGCCGCGAGCCAGGCGCAGGCGCTCACGGCGAAGGCCACCCACCTCCGCGAGGAGCCGAAGGAGCTCGACGACGTGACGCTCGCGCGCAAGGTCGAGTCGGAGATCTTCCGCGACGCCGACGCGCCGAAGGGCCGGGTGAGCGTGAACGTCGCGAACGGCGTCGTCCAGCTCAGGGGCGAGGTCGAGCGACCCGACCTGGTCGAGGAGCTCGAGGCCGCGACGCGCAAGGTGCAGGGCGTGAAGGACGTGGAGAACCTCCTCCACCCCGCCGGCACCGAGGCGCCGAACCAGCCCGGCACGTAGCCGGCACCTCGCTCGAGAGACGCGGCGGGCCTCCCGAGGGAGGCCCGCCGTCGTTCAGTCCGCGTTCGCGACGCGCCCTACGGCGCGCCGATCTGCGTCTGCGGGTTCGAGTAGGACTGCTTCTTCGCGGTGTTCGTCTCGCCGCCGATGTAGCGGTAGACGTCCAGCCCGCGCAGGATGTCGTTCGCGTAGACGTAGCCGTTGTACCAGTACGACGACCACGCGTTGCCGCCCTCGGGCTTCCGCCAGCCGAGCTCGGCCTCGGCGGAGCTCGCGCCCATGAGCAGCTTGTTCACGTCCACGATCGTCGTCCCGCCCGTGTAGGCCGAGGAGACGAGCGTGTACTGCCCGTGCTTCTGCGGCACGAAGTTGAAGTTGTGCATCGTGCACGTCGTCGTCTCGGAGCGCGGGATCTTGTAGCTCGTGAGCTCCGTGCCCGTCGCGGCGTCGACGAACCAGATGCGGCCCTGGTTGTCGTTCGGGTCGACGCAGCGCGCCGCGCCGCCGCCGCCGGACTCGTCACCGAAGGCGACGAGCTTCCCGTCCCACGAGAAGGACGCCGAGTGGAACAGGTCGATGTTCTCCGGCCTGATGTTCGGGTTGTCGTAGCGCCAGAGGAACTCGGGGTGCGCCGGGTCGGAGATGTCCCAGAGCTGGCCCTCGGTCAGGCACGCCGCCGCGGCGCGATCGATGTCCGTGAACACGCTGATGTCGTGGCACGAGCGGAACATGAACCCGAGGTAGTTCCCGAGCTCCGTGCCCGGGTCGAGGAAGTACTTCGACACCGTCGCCGCCGCCGGGTTCATGACCGGCACCTCGACGATCGAGATGAAGCCGCCGGGCTGCTGGCAGTTCGGCCCGATCGCGGCCCCGCCGAGCGGATACGACGAGACGTAGAGGAACACGCGCCCGTTGTCCGGGTCGGGGACGAGGGTGTGCGTGTGCGAGCCGCAGTCGGTCGCGACGGAGGCAACCTTCTGCGGGCTCTTCAGGTCGGTGATGTCGAAGATCTGGATGCCCTCGAACATCCCGGGCGTCGAGGCGGTCACGTTCGTCGAGTCGCAGGCCGTGCTCGACTGCGGCGAGTCGATCGAGCGAAAGACGAGGTTCCCGTAGACCGAGACGTCGCCCTGGGCGCCGTTGCAGATCATCCGGGAGATCTCGGTCGGGTTCGTCGGGTTCGTGATGTCGACGATCCGGAACCCGTCGTAGCTTCCCGCGATCGCGATGTTGCCGCGGAACGCGAGGTCGGACTGCGTCGCCGTGCTGGGCTTCGGGCTGAAGCCCACGTGCCGGAGCGTGAAGCTTCCGGCCGCGTCGGAGCCCTCTCCTCCGCCGTGGTCGTCGTGCGGCTGCGCAAGGGCCGGTGAGGCCGCGAGCGCGAGGATGCCGACGACGAGCAGTACGAAGCGCAGTGGTGCCGTCATTCCATCTCCCCTCCCTAGTGAGCGGACAGGCGCCGAGGCCTTCCTCGCGGCACGGGGGAGGTTCCCGCCCGGACGGCAGGCACGACAGGGCATGCGATACGAGCCGGTCATTCCTCCTGGTCATCCTCCCCTGACGCCGAGCGCCGGCGGCCTCGGAGGGAATATCCAAAAGGATTCGCTTACTCGGGTCAAGCGGCGACCGCGGGGCGAAGACGGGTCGTCCCCGCCCCGCGGAAGGGCCGCTAGAGGACCCCGCAGTACCGGGCCGTGTTCGGCCAAGGGTGGAAGCCGCGGCCGCTCCGGTACGCCCGTTCGGCGACCCAGATCTGCTCGATCGGCTTCCAGCGGTTCGCGGTTCCCTTGCGGCGGAGGAGCCCCGGCCCGTACGTCCGCTGGAACGACAGGTCCATTTGGAGCCCGCCGTAGTAGCCGTTGCCGGTGTTCGCGTTCCACGCTCCCTCGTGTCGCTGGATGCAGAGCCAGGCCGCCTTGCGCGGCGGGTTCATGGCCTTCCGGCGAGCCTTGCGCGCCTTCTGCTTCCAGTGGACGAGGATCCAGCGCTTGTACGCGAGGCTCCGCGTGCGCTCGGCAGACCGCGTGACCGGCGAGCGCCGGACCTGCATGAGCTTCTGCCAGCGCCACGTGATTTTGCGATAGCGCTTGATCTGCTTCATCACCCGCACCCGCTTGAGATGGAGCGCGCGCTTCTGCGCCGCCGTCAGCTCCTGCGGCTCCTGCGTCTCCAGCTCCTCGGTTTCGGGCGCGGTTTCTTCGACCTGCGCTTCGGTGGGCTCCGTCTCCGCCGGTACCTGGGCGGAAGCGACGGGCGTGACCACGGTGAATGCCGCGACGACCCCGGCAATGATGCCGAGCCGGCACAGCAAGCGACCTGGACGCAATAGACCCTCCCTCGGTGGACGACATGTGCAGCCACACGCCTGGCGGCGCGCGGAGGGCCCGGCGCGGACGTGCCGCAGTGGCGCCGGGTCGTCGTTCGCGCCGCAGGCGACGCGAACCCGGGCGACCCTAGCGAAAGGCCTCCGGACTCCGCCGCTCCTGCCGGTTAAGCGTCTGCAAGGAAACTTGCAAGAGCCCGAGCGCCTGCTCGAGCCGTCCGCGGTTCGCCGCGTCGTTCAGCCAGCCGCTCGCGCCGGAGGGATGCGGGAGCGGCACGACGTCCGCGTCGCCGAGCGCGAACGCCCGGCCGACGGCCTCGCCGACACGGGCGATCCCGAGCAGCTCCCGGACGGCGAGCCCGCCGACGGGGACGACGAGCCGCGGACGCAGGAGACGCAGCTCCTCCTTGCGCCAGCGCCGGCACAGGGCGATCTCCGCGGGTGTCGGGCGGCGGTCGCCGCGCCCCGACGGGTGCCGCCCCGGGTAGCAGCGCGTGACCGAGGCGCAGTAGAACGTCGCGTAGAAGGCGCCCTCGTCGAGGTCGAGCCAGCGGCGCAGCGTCCGTCCGGCCCGGCCGCGCCACGGGCGGCGCTCCTCTCCCTCGACGACGCCGGGCGCCTGGCCGAGGATGTACGCGCGCCGCGTCTCGTCCCCCTCGAAGACGGGGAACGATCCGAGCGGGTAGCCGTGCTCGAGGCAGGCGCGGCACCCGGAGTTCGCGCGCTGGAGGGATCGGATGGAGCGGAAGCGCGTCAGGCGGACGGGTCGTCAGGGCCGCCGGGGCCGAGGAGCTCCTGGGACGATTCGCGGCTCGCCAGCTCGCGCGGGCCGGTGCCGGTCCGCGCGGCGACGACGAACCACCCGGCCGCCGCGAGGCCGAGCGGGATGACGAGCAGCGCGAGGAGCCCCGCCCCGAGAGCTGCGATGATCCCGACCATGACGGCGGTGACGAAGACGATCACGACGACCGCGACCACCGGCCGTTCGTTCCCCCGGCCGGCCGGGCGAAACCCGGGCGCCGCGTAGTGGACACGGGGCTCGCCGGCAAGCGCGTCCTCGTGACCGGCGCGTCGGGCGGGATCGGCGCCGCCACCGCGCGCGCGTTCGCGGGGGAGGGCTGCCGCGTCGCCGTCCACTACCACCGCGGCCGCGAGCGCGCGGAGGCGGTCGCCGCGGAGCTCGACGGCTCGATCGTCCTGCAGGCCGACCTCACGCGCGAGAAGGAGGCCGAGCGGCTCTTCGCCGAGTGTGTGGAGACGCTCGGCGGCGTGGACGTCTGCGCCGCGGTGGCCGGGGTCTGGCCGAGCGAGGACGTCCCGGTGTGGGAGCTCGGGCTCGACCGCTGGCGCGCGACGCTCGACGCGAACCTGACGGCGACGTTCCTCACGGCCCGCGGGTTCCTGCGGGAGGTCGAGCGCGCGGGCCACGGGAGCCTCGTCATGGTCGCGTCGACC
Organism: Thermoleophilia bacterium; assembly: GCA_025930955.1. Taxonomy (GTDB): domain Bacteria; phylum Actinomycetota; class Thermoleophilia; order Gaiellales; family Gaiellaceae; genus JAICNY01. Next base: position 1,633 of record JAICNY010000075.1, on the reverse strand, counting down.
GCCGGGCTCGTGGGCGAGGCGGGGCACGCGGACTACGCGGCGGCGAAGGCGGCGATCTCCGGCGGCCTCCTCCGGTCGCTGAAGAACGAGGTCGTGCGCGTGGCGCCGCTCGCGCGCGTCAACGTCGTCGCGCCCGGCTGGACGGAGTCGCCGATGACGCGCGGCACGCTCGCGGACGAAGCGCTCGTGAACCGGATCAGCAGGACGATGGCACTGCGGAAGGTCGCCCAGCCGGAGGACGTTGCGCGTCAGATCGTCGTGCTCTCCTCCGACAAGCTCTCCGGGCACGTGACGGGCCAGGTCGTCGTCGTAGCGGGCGGCATGGAAGGCCGCGTCCTCCACGACTGAGTCGTCCGCGCGGATGACCGCCGGCCGTGTGGCACGATGTCGCGGCGCGGAGAGGTGTCCGAGTTGGCCTAAGGAGCGCGACTGGAAATCGCGTACTCGGTGAAAGCCGGGTCGCGGGTTCGAATCCCGCCCTCTCCGCTTCTCGACCGCGCGGGCGCGCGAGCGCGCGGAGCGACGGCTAGCGGCGGGACTCGGTCACGAACGCGGCGACGTCCTGGATCTCGGTCTCTGTCAGCTGGCCCTCGTAGGGCGGCATCCCGCCCCCGCCGTTCGTTATCTGCGTCACGGCCTGCTCGAACGAGGCCTGCGAGTCGTCGAGGCTCGGGCCCGTCGTGCCGGAGGTGCCCGCGGGCTCGTACGTGTGGCACCCACCGCAGCCGGCCGACTCGAAGACCGCTGCGCCCGCCGCCGCGTCGCCGGAGCCCGTCTCCTCGCCCGTCCCGGTCTCCTCGGGAGGCGCCTCCTCCTCGCCCTCGCCGTTCTCGAGCGGCTGCTCGGCCACCGCTTCGTTCCCCTCGGCCTCCTCCTCGACCCCGAAGAGCTCCATCGCGGCGAGCATCGCGATCACGAGCGCGACCGAGACGGCCGTGAACAGGCCCAGCCGGTTCCCCGGAAAGTCCGGCCGTCGCCGCGGGACGACAACGGCGACGAAGAGGCTCCACGAGACCAGGACCAGGGCGACGACCCCGAGGATGACCTCATTCCGACTCATCAGGCTCGCATACGATAACCGGCCTCATGAGCCGTGTCGGTGTCTACGCCGGCGCCGGTGCGGCGTCCGTCGTCGCGGTCGGGATGGCGATCGCGCGCGTCGGCGAGGAGCCCGGCGCCCTCTCGAACTGGCAGGCGCTCTTCCTGGGGGTCGTGCAGGGCCTGACGGAGCTCCTGCCGATCTCCTCGTCGGGCCATCTCGTGCTCGTCCCCTGGGTCGCGGACTGGCACTACCTCGAGGAGAACCCCGACTTCAACCACACGTTCGACGTCGCGCTCCACCTCGGGACGCTCGTCGCGGTGGCCCTGTACTTCCGCCGCGACGTCGTTGCGCTCACCCGCGCGGCGTTCGCGAGCATCCGCGCGCGGGCGGTCGAGTCGACCGAGCAGCGGATCGCCTGGCTCATTGTGGTCGCCACCGTTCCCGCGGTCATGGCCGGCGCCCTCGGCGAGGCGTTCATCGTGGACGAGCTCGGCGAGCCGTGGCAGATCGCGATCCTCCTCGCCGTCTTCGGCCTCCTGCTCTACGTGGCCGATCGGTTCGCCGCGGACCGGACGACGCGCGACCTCGGCC
>JAICNY010000188.1 GCA_025930955.1 Thermoleophilia bacterium | reverse complement strand
TGGCGGTGACCGGGACGGACGGGGTCTCGGGGATCGACTCCTGCGGCGGCCCGAGCTACGCAGGCCCCGACTCGGCCACGGCCTCCGTCGCGGGCGCCTGCACGGACCGGGCCGGCAACACGAGCGCCGCCGTGTCCGCGTCCTTCAAGTACGACGGCACGGGCCCGACGGCGACGGGCGCGCCGACGCGCGCACCGGACGTGAACGGCTGGTTCAACGCGCCCGTCACGGTGACGTTCACGGGCTCGGACGCGCTCTCGGGGATCGCGTCCTGCACCGACCTGACCTACTCGGGCCCGGACTCGGCGACCGCGTCGATCGGCGGCGGCTGCACGGACAAGGCCGGCAACGCGAGCCTGCCGGGCGCCTCGACGTTCAAGTACGACGCGACCGCGCCCGGCGTGACGGCCGCGCCGGCCCGCCAGCCGGACGGGAACGGCTGGTTCTCGCGACCGGTCGCGATCGTCGCGAGCGGATCCGATCCCGTCTCCGGCGTCGCCTCGTGCACGTCGCCGACGTACTCGGGGCCGGACAGCAGCGGGGCCGTGGTCGGCGCGACGTGCACGGACAACGCGGGCAACACGAGCGGCGCGGCGGTCGCGACGGTGAGGTACGACACCGGCGCCCCGGCCGTGTCCGCGAGCGCCGACCGCCCGCCGGACGGCCGCGGCTGGTACCGGCGCCCGCTGACGGTCAGCTTCGCCGGCGCCGACGCGCTCTCCGGGGTCGCCTCGTGCACGGCACCTTCGCGCTACGACGGGCCGGACCGCGGGTCGGTGGCCCTCGTCGGCACGTGCCGCGACGCGGCGGGGAACGCCGCCGAGGCGACGTTCGAGCTTCGCTACGACGCGACCGCCCCGCGGGTGCGCAGGCTCACGGCCGCCGGCGAGAAGGGACTCGTCCGGCTCGGCTGGCAGCGCTCGGCCGACGTCGTCGCCGTCGAGCTCGTCCGGCGGCCCGGCGTGAACGGCGCACGCAGCACGGTCGTCTACCGCGGCCTCGGGCGCGGCTTCGCCGACCGGGCCGTGCGCGACGGCGTCCGCTATCGCTACGAGCTGACCGCGGGGGACGAGGCCGGCAACGTGGCCGAGGCATCGGTGACGGCGACGCCGCGACCGCCGCTCTACCGGCCTGCGCCGGGCGCGGTCGTGCGGCCGCCGCTCGTCTTCGCCTGGGACGCGGTCGAGAGCGCACGCTTCTACAACGTCCAGTTGCTCCGCGGCGGGGTCAAGGTGCTGAGCGCGTGGCCGAGCAGGCCGACGCTCCGCCTCGGCCGGACGTGGCGCTACCTCGGCAAGGAACAGACGCTCGCGCCCGGCCGCTACCGCTGGTTCGTCTGGGCCGCGATGGGCACGCGCGAGCGGCCGCGCTTCGGCCGCCCCCTCGGCTCGAGCGCGTTCCGCGTGCGCTAGTCGAACGCGAGCCCGAGGCGGGAGAGCTCCTCCTCGGCGTAGCGCCCCTCGACGCTGGCCTCGAGGTCGAACTCCTCCGCGACGTCGGGCTCCTTCCCGATCAGCTCGCGCACGCGTCCGGGCAGCTGCTGGTCGGCCGCCTCCCGCGACTCGAACAGGTAGAAGGCGCCCCAGCGCTCGCCGGAGGGATCCGAGATCCAGGCCTTGAAGCGGAGCCCCTCGACCTCGGCGAACGCGTCGACCGACTCGTCGCGCAGGTACCGCCGCAGCTCCTCGATCGACGTCTTCGAGTCGGCGAGGCTCCAGAGGACGATCCGGACGACCACCCTACGTCGCCCGCACCTTCGCGAGCGTCGCCTTCGCCTGCCGGAGCACGTCGGCCTCCTCGTGCCCGAAGTCGTCCATGTACGCGTGCAGCGCCGCCTCGAGCACGCGCAGGTCCTCGGCGTCGAGGCCGATCCCGCGCGGCTGGTCGAGATGGTCGACGATGAACGTCGCGTACCAGCTCGGCCAGTCCGGGTCGGCGTGTCCGAGCTCCCGCTCGTACTCCACGTGGGCCGCCTCCGCCTCGCGTAGCGCCCGTGCCAGCTGCTCTGCCGTGAGTGCCATCCCGTTCCTCCTCGAGGGTTCTACATGCGAAAGATGCCGAACGTCGACTCGGGGATCGGCGCGTTCAGGGCCGCCGAGATCCCGAGCGCGAGCACGCGGCGCGTGTCGAGCGGGTCGATGATGCCGTCGTCCCAGAGCCGGGCGGTCGAGTGGTACGGGTTGCCCTCGGCCTCGTACTTGGCCCGGATCTCGTCGGGGTCGGAGTCGCCCACCATCGAGAGCACCGTCGCGGCCTGCTCGCCGCCCATCACGGAGATGCGCGCGTTCGGCCACATCCACAGCTGGCGCGGCTCGTAGGCACGGCCGCACATCGCGTAGTTGCCGGCGCCGAACGAGCCGCCGGTGACGACGGTGAACTTGGGCACGTCCGCGCAGGCCACCGCCATCACGAGCTTGGCGCCGTCACGCGCGATCCCGCCCTCCTCGTACTCCTTGCCGACCATGAAGCCGGTGATGTTCTGGAGGAAGACGAGCGGGACGCGGCGCTTCGCCGCCAGCTCGATGAAGTGGGCGCCCTTCTGCGCCGACTGCGCGAAGAGGACGCCCTTGTTCGCGAGGATCGCGACGGGGTAGCCCTCGATCCGCGCGAAGCCGCAGACGAGCGTCTCGCCGTAGAGCGCCTTGAACTCCGCGAAGCGCGAGCCGTCGACGAGGCGGGCGATCACCTCGTGCGCGTCGAGCTCGTGCTTGAAGTCCTCCGGGACGAGCCCGTAGAGCTCGCGCGGGTCGAGCGCGGGCGGCTCCGCCGGCGCGACCTCCCACGGGAGCTCCTGGCGGCGATGCAGGTTGCGGACGATCTGCCGCGCGAGCGCGAGCGCGTGCTCGTCGGAGGTCGCGTAGTGGTCGGCCACGCCGGAGCGGCGCGCGTGCACGTCGGCGCCGCCGAGCTCCTCCGCGGTCACGTCCTGCCCCGTCGCCGCCTTCACGAGCGGCGGGCCGCCGATGAAGATCGTGCCGGTGCCCTTGACGATGATCGTCTCGTCGCTCATCGCGGGCACGTAGGCGCCGCCGGCGGTGCACGAGCCCATCACGACCGCGATCTGCGGGATCCCGGCCGCCGACAGGCGCGCCTGGTTGAAGAAGATCCGGCCGAAGTGGTCGCGGTCGGGGAAGACCTCGTCCTGGAGCGGCAGGAAGGCGCCGCCCGAGTCGACGAGGTAGATGCACGGCAGCCGGTTCTGCGCCGCCACCTCCTGCGCGCGCAGGTGCTTCTTCACCGTCAGCGGGAAGTACGAGCCGCCCTTCACGGTCGCGTCGTTCGCCACGAGCACGCACTGCTGCCCCTCGACGACGCCGATCCCGGTGACGATCCCCGCGGAGGGCGCCGCCCCGTCGTAGAGGTCCCACGCGGCGAGCGCGTTCAGCTCGAGGAAGGCCGACCCGGGGTCGACGAGCCGGTCGATCCGCTCGCGCGCGGGCAGCTTGCCGCGCGAGCGATGCCGCTCGAGCGCCTGCTCGCCGCCGCCTCGGGCGACCGCCGCCGTGCGCTCGCGCAGCTCGGCGACGAGCGCCTCCATCCGCTGCTCGCGCGCCGCGAAGGCGTCGTCGCGCTCGAGCTGCGAGGTCAGGAGGGCCACGCACATGAGCCTATCGCGAGCGTCGCGCGGTTACGTTCACTCCGTGGTCGTCCTCGTGCACGGGCTCGGAGTGGGCCAGCGGTACTTCGGGCCGCTCGCGCGGGAGCTCGGGCCCGGCCTCCTGCGGCCCGAGTTCCGCGAGCCGGCGCCGATCGCCGAGCTCGGCTCCCGGCTCGGGGAGCTCCTCGACGAGCCGGCCGCGCTCGTCGCGAACTCGATGGGTTGCCAGATCGCGACCGCGCTCGCCGTGCAGCGGCCGGAGCTCGTCACCTCGCTCGCGCTGATCGGCCCGACCGTGGACTCGCAGACGCACAGCCTCGTCCGGCACGTGTTCCGGCTCGCGGCCGACGTCTGGTTCGAGCCGCTCCGGCTCACCGGGATCGTGCTCGCCGACTACGCGAGCTTCGGGCCGCTCGCCCTGCTCCGCCAGGCGCGCTGGGCGCTCGACGACCGGATCGAGGAGCGCCTGCCGCTGCTCGACCTCCCGGCGGTCGTCGTACGCGGGGTCCACGACCCGCTCTGCCCGCCCCGGTTCGCGCAGGAGGCGGCCGCGCTCCTGCCGCAGGGACGGCTCGTGACGATCGGCGGTGCGGGGCACGTGCCGCACTTCTCCCACCCGCGCGAGGTGGCCGACGCGATCAGGTCGCTGCCAGGAATCCCAGCAGCTCGCGGCTGAGCTCCTCCGGCTGCTCCACCATCGGCACGTGCCCGGCTTCGAGCACGCGCACGCGGCCGTCGGGCAGGGCGCGAGCGAGCTCCTCCGCGTGCGCGAGTGGTACGAGATGATCCTTGCGGCCGAGCAGGACGAGCGTCGGTGCGCGCACCGACGCCAGGTCCGCCCGCAGGTCCGCGGCGAGGACGGCGAGCGCGGCGGTCCCGATCGTGACGGGCCCCGAGCGCGCCGCGTCGAGGGCGAGCAGGGCGAGGAAGCGCGGACGGGAGGCCAGGAGGGCTCGCAGGAGGGGCGCGGTGGCGCCGACCGCGGTTCGCCCGGGCAGCCCGGCGGGCGCGACGAGCACGAGCCGCC
>JAICNY010000163.1 GCA_025930955.1 Thermoleophilia bacterium | reverse complement strand
CGGAGATCAAGCGGTCGCTCTTCGACGACCGAAGCGCTTGACACGCCCGTCCCGCTCGGATTTGATCAACGATCAATGGTCGCGGTGCCGCTCGAGATCCCCTCGGTCGAGGAGTCCGTCTACCGGACGCTCCGGCGCGACATCACCCGGCTCGCGCTCGCGCCGGACGAGCGGCTCTTCCTCGAGGGGCTCTCGGCCCGCTACGGCGTGAGCATGACGCCGATCCGCCAGGCTCTCCGGCGGCTCGAGGCCGAGGGGCTCGTCGTCAGCGTCCCCCACCGCGGCGCACGCGTGGCGCCACTCACGATCGGCGAGCTCGAGGAGATCCAGCTCCTGCGCCTCGGGGTGGAGCCCTACCTCGCGCGCCTCGGCGCCGAGCGGGCAACCGACGAGGCGCTCGCCGCGATGGCGGCCGGTCGCGAGGAGATGGAGCGCGCGTACGCCGGCGGCGAGCTCGAGGCGTATCTCGGCACCTTCTGGAGCGTCCGCGACGCCTGCTACCGCTGCGCCGAGCGGCCGCGGCTCGAGCGTGTGCTCGCCGACCAGCGGGCGCGGGTGGAGCGCTACGTCCTCTTCCTCTGCGCGGACGTCGAGGCCGCCGCGAAGCTCCGGCAGCATCCCGACCGGCTGATCGACGCCGCGCGCGCGCGCGACGGCGACGCCGCGGAGGCCTCGACGCGCGAGGCGCTCCTCTGGGTGCTCTCCGAGCTCGGGCGGATGCTCGACGAGAGCGCGCCCGGCGAGGAGGCGAGCGCGTGAGCTTTCTCCTCGCCTGCCCGAACTGCGGCCCGCGGGACGTGAACGAGTTCCACTGCCAGGGCGAGGTGACGATCCGGCCGAAGGCCTCGCCGAGCCGGCGCGAGCTCTCCGAGTACCTCTACTTCCGGCGCAACGTCGCGGGCGTGCAGCGCGAGTGGTGGTACCACCGCATGGGCTGCGAGGCCTGGTTTCTCGCCGAGCGCGACACACGCACGAACGAGGTCCTGTCGACGGAGCTGCCCGAGTGAGGCTCGACCCGCGCCCCGGCGAGCGGATCGACCGCTCCGAGCCGATCCGCTTCACGTTCGAGGGGAAGCTCGTCGAGGGCTTCGCCGGCGACACGATCGGCTCTGCGCTCTACGCGGGCGGACGGCGCGTCTTCTCGCGGAGCTTCAAGTACCACCGCCCGCGCGGGCTCCTCTGCTGCTCAGGCGCGTGCCCGAACTGCATGATGGAGGTGGACGGCGTCCCGAACGTCCGCGTCTGCGTCGCGCCCGCGCACGAGGGCGCGGTCGTGAAGGCGCAGAACGTCCGCGGCTCGCTCGAGCGCGACCTCATGGCCGCGACGGACAAGTTCGGCGGCCCCTTCACGCCGGTCGGCTTCTACTACCGCACGATGATCCGGCCGCGCGCCGCCTGGCCGCTCTTCGAGAAGTTCCTCCGCAGCGCGGCCGGGCTCGGGACGATCGACAAGCACGCGCGGCGCACCGGCCGTTACGACGTCGAGCACCGGCACGCGGACGTGCTCGTAATCGGCGGCGGCTCGGCCGGTCTCGAGGCGGCGCGCGCGGCGGCCGCGAGCGGCGAGCACGTCGTCGTCGTCGACGAGAACGCGCCGCGCGGCGACGCGCCGGGCGGGCTCGAGCTCCTCGCGCCCGCGACGGCGCTCGGGATCTACGAGGGCGGCCTCGTCCCCGTCGCGGCCGGGCGGATCCTCTACAAGGTGCGCGCGAAGCGGATCGTGGTCGCGACCGGCGCGCTCGAGCAGCCGGTGATCTTCCCGGGGAACGACCTCGTCGGGATCGTCCTGCCGGAGGCCGTGCGGCGGCTCGTCCACGACTTCTCCATCCGGCCCGGCGAGAAGGCCGTCGTGCTCGCCGCCGACGACGACGCGCTCGCGATCGCGGACGACCTGCGCGACGCCGGCACGCAGGTGCTCGAGGTCGTCGACCTGCGGAACGGGCCGCACAGGATCTCCGCGTCCGGCACGAAGGGGCGCCTGAACGGCGTCGGGGTCGAGGGCGTCCGCTACAACTGCGACCTCGTCGTCGCGTCCGGCGGCCGCCAGCCCGCGTACTCCCTGCTCGCCCAGGCGGGCGCGACGGTCGCCTACGACGAGGGCCGCGGCGTGTTCGTCCCGCGCGACCTTCCCGCGAACGTCGAGGCGGTCGGCTCGGTCACCGGCGAGGGCACGGGGTCGATAGCGCCGGCGAAGACGCTGCTCGGGGACAAGACGTTCGTCTGCCTCTGCGAGGACGTGACGGAGAAGGACGTGAAGCGCGCGATCGCGGAGGGCTTCGACTCGATCGAGCTCGCGAAGCGCTACACGACCGTGACGATGGGGCCGTGCCAGGGGAGGCTCTGCCACCTGGCGAGCGTCCGGATGTACGCGCGCGAGACGAAGCAGGGCGAGGACGCGATCGGCACGACGACCGCGCGCCCGCCCTGGAGCCCGGTCGAGCTCGGGCTCCTCGCCGGGCGCCCGCACGAGCCCGGCAAGCGCACGTCGATCCACCACCGCCACAAGGAGGCGGGCGCGACGATGATGTGGACGGGCTCCTGGCGCCGCCCGCACTCGTACGGCGACCCGGCCGCCGAGGCGCGTGCGGTGCACGAGTCGGCCGGCCTCATCGACGTGTCGACGCTCGGCAAGCTCGTGGTCCGCGGCCCCGAGGCGGCGGTGTTCCTCGAGCGCATCTACCCGAACCGCTTCGCCGACCTGAAACCCGGCCGCATCCGCTACGCGGTGCTCGGCACGGACGGCGGGCGGATCATGGACGACGGCACCGTCGCGCGGATCGACGACGAGACCTTCTACGTCACGACGACGTCGACCGGCGCGGAAGGCGTGATCGAGTGGTTCGAGTGGTGGAACGCGATCTGGAAGCTCGACCTCTCGATCGTCGACGTGACGGGCGCGGTCGCCGCCGTGAACCTCGCCGGGCCGCAGGCGCGCGAGCTCCTGGGGCCGCTCACCGACGTCGACCTCGCGCCCGACGCGTTCAAGTATCTCGACGCGAAGCAGGGGAAGGTGGCCGGCGTCCCGACGCTCCTCCTCCGGATCGGCTTCGTCGGCGAGCTCGGCTACGAGCTCCATTTCCCGAGCCCGCACGGGGAGACGGTCTGGGACGCGCTCGCCGCGACCGGCGCGACGCCGTTCGGGCTCGAGCCGCAGCGGATCCTGCGCCTGGAGAAGATGCACGTCCTGATCGGCCAGGACACGGACTCCGAGTCGAACGCGCTCGAGGCCTCGATGCCGTGGATCGTGAAGTTCGAGAAGGACGAGTTCGTCGGCAAGTGGGCGCTCGAGCACGTGCAGGAGCGCGGGATGCGCGACCGGCTCGTCGGCTTCGAGATGCAGAACGGCTCGGTGCCGCCGGAGGGCGGCGCGGTCGTGCGGGACGGCAGGCTCGCCGGCCGCGTGACGAGCGCGCGCTTCAGCGAGCAGCTCGGCCGCGCGATCGGGCTCGCGTGGGTGCCCGAGGAGCTCGCCGTCGAGGACGCCGACATCACCCTCCGAGTGAGCGCCGGGCTCGAGCGCGCGAAGGTGCGGCTGCGCCCGTTCTTCGACCCCGAGGGCGAGAGGCTGCGCTCGTGAGCCTGAGCCTCGATTTCCTCTCTCCGGCGCTCGGCGAGCCGGCGCCGCGCTCGCCGCTCGCCCGCGCGCTCGCTCGCTCGGGGATCCGCGACCTCTCGCTCGACTACGGCGTGCTCGACGCGCGCGGCGATCTCACCGGCCACCCGATGGAGGGCGTCGAGGTCGTGCGCCTCTCGCCGGAGCGCTCGTTCGTCCTCTGCCCGTACCGCGACGCGCCGGGCCTGCGCGAGTGGCTCGAGGGACGAGGCGTCGCGGCGATCGACGCGAGCGGCGGCTACGCCGGGCTCGAGGTCGAGGGCGAGGCGGTCATGCGCCGGCTGACCGAGCTCCCGCTCGACCGCTGCCCCGCCGTCGGCGCGGTCGGGCACGTCGCCACGCTCGTGCTCCGCGACGGCGACCGCTTCCGGCTCTTCTTCCGGCAGGAGTACGCGGACTACATGGGCGAGCGCGTGCTCGACGCCCTGGAGGGGCTAGCGTGAAAGACATTTTTCGAGTCAGGCGCATGTGGCGCCCGCGCAGCGAGCTGAAGCCGCGCTACGACGTCGTGATCGTCGGCGGCGGCACGCACGGGCTCGCGACCGCGTACTACCTCGCGAAAAACCACGGGATCACGAACGTCGCAGTCCTCGAGAAGAGCTACATCGGTTCCGGCGCCGCGGGGCGGAACACGACGATCATCCGCGCGAACTACCGAACGCCCGAGGGCGCGGAGTTCTACAAGAAGAGCGTCGAGCTCTACGAGGAGCTCGGCGCCGACCTCGACTTCAACCTCCTCTTCTCCCAGCAGGGCCACCTGACGCTCGCCCACTCGGACCGCGGGATCATCACCGCGACCGAGCGCGCCGAGGTGAACCAGCTCCTCGGGATCGACAGCCGCGTGATCGGGCGCGACGAGATCCGCGAGCTCTGCCCCGAGATGGACCTCTCCGACGACGTCACCTGGCCCGTGATGGCCGCGCTCTACCACCCGCGCGGCGGGATCATCCGCCACGACGCGGTCGTCTGGGGGTACGCGCGGGGCGTCGACCGGCGCGGGATCGAGATCCACCCGTACACCGAGGTGACCGGGATCGACCGCGAGAACGGCCGCGTGACCGGCGTCCAGACGAACCGCGGGCCGATCTCGTGCGGAACGGTCATCTCCGCGACGGCGGGCTGGTCGACGCTCGTCTGCGACCTCGCCGACGTCCCGCTCCCGATCACGACGCACATCCTGCAGGCCTTCGTCACCGAGCCGATGAAGCCGTTCCTCGACGTGATCATCGTCTCGTCGCAGATGCACGTCTACATCTCGCAGACCGACCGGGGCGAGTTCCTGATCGGCGCCGAGATCGAGCCGTACACGACCTACCGCGGGACGAGCACGTTCCCGTTCCTCGAGTTCGCGGCGCGGCACACGCTCGAGCTCTTCCCCCAGCTCGAGCGCGTGAAGGTACTGCGCCAGTGGACGGGCCTCTGCGACGTCTCGCCGGACTACAGCCCGATCCTCGGGAAGACCGAGGTGGAGGGCTTCCACGTGAGCGCCGGCTGGGGGACGTACGGCTTCAAGGCCGCGCCGATCGTCGGGACGACGCTCGCCGAGCTCGTCGCGACCGGCGACACACCCGCCCTCATCCAGCCCTTCGAGCTCGAGCGGTTCTACACGGACACGCTCGTCTCGGAGGTCGCCGCCGCCGCCGTCTCCCACTAGAGATGATCGACCGGCGATCACCGCACTCACGGATGACGACCCAGACACTGCGCCGGCAACCACCCTCGACCTTGCCGAGGCAACCAGCCTCGGCCGCGGCCGAGCGCGGCTGCCGGCTTGGTCTGTACCGCCCCCGCACGCACGCCGATCACCGATCGACCATCTAGGAGGTCCTCCCTTGGCCACGCAGATGCCCAGCTCGCTCGAGATCGCCCAGGAGGCGACGCTCCGTCCCATCGCCGACGTCGCCGAGCAGGCGGGCCTCACGGAGGAGGAGGTCGAGCTCTACGGGCGCTACAAGGCGAAGATCTCGCTCGACGTCCTCGACCGGCTCGCCGACCGGCCGAACGGGAAGCTCGTCGACGTCACCGCGATCACGCCGACGAAGGCGGGCGAGGGGAAGACGACGACCTCCGTCTCGCTCACGCAGGGGCTCGGCGCGATCGGGCGCTCGCCCGTCCTCTGCCTGCGGGAGGCGTCGCTCGGGCCGGTGTTCGGGATCAAGGGCGGCGCGGCCGGCGGCGGCTACGCGCAGGTCGTCCCGATGGAGGACATGAACCTCCACTTCACGGGCGACATCCACGCGATCGGGGCGGCGAACAACCTCCTCGCCGCGCTCCT
>JAICNY010000066.1 GCA_025930955.1 Thermoleophilia bacterium | reverse complement strand
GCTCCGGGAACTCGTACAGCCCGAGCATGAGCTGGAGCGGGTAGTCCGGCGCCTGCTCGACGACCTTCACGCGCTCGCCGTCGACGAAGAGCTCGGCGCGCCCGGGCCGCCACTCGGCCGCGTACTCGTGCGGCTCGCGGGCGTCGATCGCCACCGGCACGCGCTCGAAGTCGTCGCGGATCCGCGGATCGCCGAACGGATGCACGCCCATCCCGACGAGCGCGCGGCCTGGCGAGACGTCGCGCCCGAAGATCTCGCACACGCAGAGCTCCCCGGAGCGCTCGGGCTCGTCCTCGTAGCCGATGAGCCAGAGCGCCGCCATCGTCGCCGGGTCGTCGGAGAACCGTGCGCGGAGCTCGACGCGGCCGTAGCGCGGCGTGTAGAGCCGGACGTTCTCCTGCGCCTCGCGCACGACCGCGTCGGGGTGGAAGCGGTGCTGCCCGACCGCGCTTCCGACCGGCCCGGCGAAAAGGCCCGTCTGGAGCGAGGACACGCGGACGTCGCCGTCGAGCTCCGGACACCACGGCTCCTGGTCGGCCTCGATCACGAGGCGCAGCTCTCCGCCGCCGACCGAGTAGCGCGCGGCGGCTCGCTCGCGCGAGCTCCACTGCGGGAGGTACCACGGCAGCCAGCGCGAGCGGTCGAGCTCGGGCCCGCCGAACGTGTCCTCGAACTCGAGCTCGAGCGTCATCGTCCGCGCGGGGCCGGCCGTGCCCAGCCCCGGAGCACGCACGTCGGGACGCGGGCGTGAACCGCGGCGGGCGGGTGCGCCGCCCGGTAGGCCGTCGGTGGGACGCCGTACGCGCGCGTGAAGCTCGTCGTGAACGACCCGACGCTCCGCAGGCCGACCGAGAGGCAGATCTCCGTCACCGAGCGGTCGGTGTGGCGCAGGAGCGCGGCGGCCCGCTCGAGTCGCCGCGTGAGGAGGTACCGGTGCGGCGTCTCGCCGAACGCCCGCCGGAACTCCCGGCTGAAGTGCGCCTGCGAGAGCCGCGCCGCCCGCGCGAGGGTCGCCACGTCGAGCGGCTCGCGATACCGCGCGTCGATCAGGTCCTTGGCGCGGAGCAGGTGCCGCTCGGGCGGCGCGAACGTCGCCATCGCATCTCAGTATCGCTCGTTCCGCTGCACGATCCGCATCTGGTTCCCGAACGGGTCCCGGATCCCGGCGTCGATGCCGTACGGCTGCTCGGTCGGCTCGTCCGTGAACTCGACGCCCTTGCCCTTGAGCTCCTCGTACGCCCCGCGGACGTCGTCAGACCCGAACATGACGCCCGGCATCGCGCCCTTCGCGAGCACCTCCTCGACCTTGGCCTTCGTCTCCTCGTCGAAGACGGGCGGGCCCGGGATCGCGAGGAGCGTGATCGAGACGTCCTCCTGGCCGGGCACGCCGACCGTGAGCCAGCGAAAGCCGCCGAACTCGGGTAGCGAGACGTCCTCGCGGACCTCGAGCCCGAGCTTCCCGGAGTAGAAGTCGAGCGCCTCGTCCTGGTCGGTGACCCAGACGGGCGCGTGGGTGAGCTTCGTGAGCATTGTTCGCTCCTCTCTCGTCGGGTGGTCGGGCGGGACGCTAGCCCGCCGTGTCGTCGCCGTCTTCTCGAAAGCTGCTGTCCGCGCCGGCGTGCCCGTGAAGCCCGAGGCGCTCGAACGCGGCCGCCGCCCGGGCGAGGAGCGCCTCGTCCTCGCGCACGCGCCCGAGCGCGCGGAGGAGGAAGGGCTCGAGGTACGTCCCGCGCCGGGGTGGCGGCCACGCCTCGATCTCGGCCCGGCGGCCGAGCGCGGTCAGCGCGTCGAGCCGGGTCGCCTCCGTCGAGAGGAGGAGCCAGGCGCGGTGCCAGCCGCGGTCGGGGAGGGGCCGCGCGACGAGCTCCTCGACGACGTCGAGCTGGCCGCGGAGGAGCGCGAGGCCGATGCGCGGCGTCTCGATCGTGTGCCCGAACCCCTCGACGCCGAAGTCGTCCGCGAGCGCCTCGAGCTCCGCGGCGCGGCCTGGGTTCCCGAGGCGCAGCTCCGCGAGCGCGGAGACGAGCAGGATCCGCGGGCTGCGCATGCACGGCGTCTCGCGGTTCCCCAGCACGATGGGCTCGAGGCGCGGCTCGAGCGCGCGGATCGCCGCCCAGTCGCCGACGAGCTCCTCGAGCTCGGTGAGGACGGCGAGCCCGTGGATCCGATGGTGCGGCGTGAGGCCCGCGACGATCGCGTCGTGCATCCGCGCGAGGCGACGCGCCTCGCCGAAGAGCCCGAGCCAGACGCAGCCCGTCACCGGCGCGTAGTGGATGTCGGCCACGTGGTCGGGGTCGTGGATCTCGTCGAGGAGCTCGAAGCGCCGCTCCTCGAACGCGCGCCCGAGGTCGCGCTCGCCGCCGACCCACATCGTGATCCCGCGCGCGTCCCAGGCGAGCGAGCGAAGCTCCGGATCGCCCAGCCGCTCGGCGATCCGGCCCGCCTCGTGCGCCTCGGCCTGCGCGCCGTGCGGCGCCCACGTGGCGCGCGCGATGAGGGCGCGGGCGCGCGAGGCGGAATCGGGGTCGGCGAGCTCGAGCGCCCTGTCGATCCACCCGTCCACGAGCTCGCGGTTTGGCCGTCGCCGCCACATGCCCGTCCGCCGTGCCGTCTCGAAGGAGAGGTCGGCGTAGAGCTCGGCGCACGTCTCCCGGTCGTCCGCGAGCGCGATCGAGGCCATGCAGGCCTCGAGGAACGCGTCGCCGTCGTGGCGGAGCGCGTGCGCCCGCGCGAGCCCGCGCCGCAGCTCGAGCTCGGCCTTGCGGTCGGGCCGGAGCTCAACGGCCCGCTCGAGGAGCTTCACCGCCGCGTCGAGCTCGTAGCGGCGCACCGCGAGCTCGGCGGCGCGCCGGAGCCGGCCGATCGCCCGCTCGCGCAGCGCGTCCTCCCCGTCGGGCCCGACGGCGTGCGCGTAGTGGTGCGCGAGGAGCGCCGCGTGCTCGTCGCCGGTGCGCCCCGTCCGCTCGAGCCAGTCCGCGAACGCCCCGTGCAGACGCGCGCGGCTGGCCGAGGTGAGCGTCCCGTAGGCCACCTCCCACGTGAGCGCGTGCTTGAAGGCGTACTCGACCTCGCCCTCGAGCGACGAGCCCGGGCGCCGGCGGACGAAGTCGCGAGCCTCGAGCACCGAGAGGTCCGGCTCGGGCCCGTCGACGAGCCCGGCGACGGCGCCGCTCCAGAAGACGCGCCCGATCGCCGCAGCCGCCTGGAGCGCGGCCTTCTCCGGCGCGGGGAGGAGGTCGATCCGCCCCGCGAGGACGCCCTGCACGGAGTCCGGGATGCGCGCGACGAAGGGCGCGGCCTGGACGAGCTCCTCGAGGAAGAACGGGTTGCCCTCGGCGCGCTCCAGCACCCGCTCCCGCAGCTCTGGGGCCACGTCGCCGCCGCCGGCGAGGTCGAGCAGCCGCGCCGCCTCCTCGCGCGTGAGCGGGTCGAGCCAGACCGTCGTCGCGGCGGGGTCGCGTCCCCAGGCCGGGCGGGCGGCGACGAGCTCCGGGCGCGCGGTCCCGACGACGAGGAGCGGGCCCGCGACCTCGCGGTGGAGCCGCTCGACGAGGTCGAGCAGCGGGTCGTGCGCCCAGTGGAGGTCCTCCAGCACGAGGACGAACGGGCGTGCGGCCGCGAGCCGATCGGCGAACGCGATCCAGGCCTCCTCGAGCCGCTCGCGTGCGGCGAGCGGGTGAAGGTCCGGCGCCGCGTCGAGGCCGAGCGTCAGCCCGAGGACGCGCTCGTCCCCGAGCCGGGCGAGGATGCCGTCCGGCGGCTCGGCGTCGTCCGTCCCGAGCTCGTCGCGCAGGACGTCGGCGAGCGGCTCGTACGCGGAGCCGCCGCCGTACGCGCGGCAGCGCCCGACACGCGTGCGCGCGTCCGGTGCCTCGGCGACGAGCAGGTCGCGGAGCTCCTCCGCGAGGCGCGTCTTGCCGACGCCTGCGTCGCCCGCGACGGTGACGAGCTCGGGCCGGCCGCGCCGGACGCACGCGCCGAAGGCCGCCTCGAGCGCGCCGAGCTCCCGCCGCCGGCCGACGAGCTCCGGGCGCGGTCGCGAGTCCGGCCGCCGCGCGGGGCCGACGGCGCGCACGAGCGGCCGGGCGCCCTCGGGGCCCGGCCTGCCGAGCTCGAACGAGCGCCCCACGATCGCCGCGGCGCGCTCGCCGACGAGGATCCCGCCCGCCTCCGCGGCCGCGGCGAGCCGCGTGGCGCTCGAGACGACCGGGCCCGCGAGCGCGGCCCCCCGCCCGTCGGGCGCGAAGACGGCGTCGCCGGACTCGAGCCCGATCCGTACGGGCTCGCCGGCCCGCCCGCGCACCGCGAGCGCCGCGTGGAGCGCGCGCACGACGTGGTCCTCGCGGCTCGCCGGCACGCCGAACGCGGCCGTGACCGTCTCGCCGACGACCGCCTCGATCCGCCCGCCGGCCGCCTCGACCTCCGCCTCGGTCACCTCGTGCACGCGGTCGAGGAGCGCCCGCGCCCGCTCGGGGTCCGAGCCGGACGGCGCCGCGATCCGCACGGCGAGGACGCTCACGAGCTTGAGCTCCTCGCGGGCCGGGGCGGCGCCGGGCACGGGCGCGGAGCCCGGCAGGTCGAGCCGGGAGTCCTGCCGGAGGACCGCGCGCTCGAGCTCCTGGAGCTCCGCGCCGGGCTCGATCCCGAGCTCCTCCACGAGCTTCTCCCGCCCGGCGCGGTAGGCGGCGAGCGCCTCGGCCTGGCGCCCTGAGCGGTAGAGCGCGGTCATGAGCTGCCCGCGAAGCCGCTCCCGCAGCGGATGCTCGGCGACAAGCGCCTCGAGCCGCGCGACGAGCGGAACGTGTCGCCCCAGCGCGAGCTCGGCCTCCGCGAGCTCCTCGACGGCCGTGAGCCGGAGCTCGCGGAGGCGCGCGATCTCCGCCTGCGCGAACGCTTCGTAGGCAACGTCCGCGAGCGGCGGCCCGCGCCAGAGCGCGAGCGCCGTCTGGAGCACCTCGACCGCCCGCGCCGCGTCGCCCGCGAGACGCGCCTCCCGCCCCTCGGCGAGCAGCGTCTCGAAGCGGCGCGCGTCGAGCTCGCCTTCGGCCGCCTCGAGGACGTAGCCGGGCGCGCGCGTGACGAGCCGCGCGCCGCCGTCGCCGAGCGTCCGCCGCAGCTGCGAGACCCGCACGCGAAGCGCCGCCTTCCCGCTCCCCGGCGGCGTCCCGCCCCAGAGCTCGTGCAGGAGCACGTCCTCCGGGACGACCTCGTTCGCGCGGATGAGGAGCGCCGCGAGGAGCGCACGCTGCTTCTCCCCGCGCAGCGGGACCCGACGCCCCCCGTCGAGGGCCTCGAGCGGCCCTAGGACGTGAAACTCCATCGCGCCTCCGGCCGGAACGGTACACCCGCGTTCGCGTCCCGTTACCGCTCCGTTATCGCCCTCCGCGACCGTGGCCGCGTCAACGAACCGAAGGAGGCACGATGACCATCACGAGCACCGAACCGGCGGCGGCCACGATGCTCCGGCTTGGGAGCACGGCTCCCGACTTCGAGGCCGAGACCACGGAGGGCCGGATCCGCTTCCACGAGTGGATCGGCGACGCCTGGGCCGTCCTCTTCTCGCACCCGAAGGACTTCACGCCCGTCTGCACGACCGAGCTCGGCGCGATGGCGAAGCTCGAGCCCGCGTTCGAGCGGCGCGGGGTGAAGATCATCGGGCTCTCGGTCGACCCGGTCGAAAGCCACGAGGCCTGGGCGGTCGACATCCAGGAGACGCAGGGCCGCCGGCCGGCGTTCCCGATCATCGCGGACACCGACTTCGCCGTCTCGAAGCTCTACGGGATGCTCCCGGAGTCGACGAGCGGCGATCCGCGCGAGCGCACCCCGGCCGACAACCAGACCGTCCGCACGGTGTTCGTGATCGCACCGGACAAGACGATCAAGCTCATGCTCGCCTATCCGATGACGACCGGGCGGAACTTCGAGGAGATCCTCCGCGTGCTCGACTCGCTTCGGCTCACGGCGGAGCACCGCCTCGCTACGCCGGCGAACTGGCGCCGCGGGGAGGACGTGATCATCTCGTCGGCGGTCTCCGACGAGGAGGCGGCGACGCTCTTCCCGGGCTACCGGCGGGTGCTGCCGTACCTGCGCGTCACGGCGCAGCCCTCCGCCTGAGCGGCGCGCTGGGCCGGGGGTACCGCCCCGGCTCCCGGCTCAGCCTCCGCAACGTGCTGAACGGCGCTACGGGTACGGCTCGCCGAGCGGCGTCGTGCCGGCCGCGCGAGCGGCTGCCTCACCCACCTGCTCGACGCGCAGGAGCTCCTCGCGGCCGCTACCGCCCGAGACGCCGAGCACGAGCACCGGGCCGACGCCCGGCGCGTAGAGCTTGTACTCGAGCACGTCCGGCTCGAGCGCGGTCGTGTCCTTCGTCAGGAGCACGTCGCTGAAGTGGCCGGCAGGCACCTCGGCTTGCTCGGCAACACTCAGCACCTCGCCCGCGTCCTCCGCCTCGCCCTCGTCGTGCTCCTGCCGGTACGCCATCCCGTCGAGCGGATCCGCCGGAACGATCACTCCCGGGAGGGCGCCGTCGACTCCCGCTTCCCACGAGCCCGCCCGCGTGGTCACGGAGCCCCCGTCGAACTCGGCCGTGTTTTCGCCCAGGTACCAGACGTTGCCGCGCTCGTCCTGGGCGTACCAGTCGACCGTGTCCTCGAGGAGCTCGCCGTCTCGCGCGACCGTGTCACGCACGACGCGCGCCGTGATGCCGTTCGCGATCGTCCGGGTCTCGCTGCTGACCGTGACGACGACCACGAGCTCCTCGCCTTCCTCGGCGACCTCCCGATACGTCCAGCGCGTGCCGGGAGCCATGGGCCAGTAGCGGTTGTCGATCTCCGTCGAGAAGGCGGCCGGGTCGAGGTCGACCGAGTCGGATCCCTGCGGGAGATCGGCGGCCGCGGGGTCGCTCCGCCGCTCGCCGGCGGATCCTCCGCAGCCCGCGAGCAGGATCGCGACGGCGAGCGCCACGGCTCCTGGGCGTGGGGGCACCTACGCCTCCCGGCCGCCGCGTCGCGGCGCTACTCCTCGTCCGCGCCGTCGCGCTCGCTGCCGACGACCTCGAAGCCAGCGTCGAGCTGAACGTCGACCTGGCTCCCATCGTCGAGCGTGACCTCGACCTCGTAGAGGCTCTCTTCGTCACCGACCTCCGTGCCCGTCACCTCGCCGCCGCCGGTGTGGGCGAGGGCGGCCGCCTCCGCCCGCTCGAGCGCGGAGCCGGTGATCGGCGTGTCGGTCGCGTCGTCGTCGCCGCCCGCCGCGAGCGCCGCCCCGCCGCCGGCCGCGCCGAGGACGACGACCGCCGCCCCGAGGAGCGTGAGCCTTCTGTTCGTCGGCCGCTTCATCGTGTGTCCTCCTTCCCCTCGTGATCCACGACCACGCTAGCCGTCGCGGATGAGAGGGTCGTGAGAGAGGCCGGCCCTCTCATCGCGCTCTCATCTCCGTCGCGACAATGGCCCTATGCGTGTGCTCGTCGTCGAGGACGAGGCGAAGCTCGCGGGCCTGCTCCGCCGCGGCCTGGAGGAGGAGGGCCACGCCGTCGACCTCGCGAGGAGCGGCGACGACGCGCTCTGGCGGGCCTCCGCGGCCGAGTACGACGCCGTCGTGCTCGACGTCATGCTGCCGGGCCCCGACGGGTTCGAGGTCTGCCGGCGGCTACGGGAGCGCGGCGTCTGGACCCCGGTGCTCATGCTGACCGCGCGCGACTCCGTGGCCGACCGTGTCGCAGGCCTCGACGCGGGCGCCGACGACTATCTCGCGAAGCCGTTCTCGTTCGCCGAGCTTCTCGCGCGGCTCCGGGCGCTCGTGCGCCGCGGGACCGCCGAGCGGCCGGCCGTCCTCGAGGTGGGAGATCTCCGCCTTGACCCCGCCGCGCGGCGGGTCTGGCGCGGCAACGTCGAGGTCTCCGTCTCGGCGAAGGAGTTTTGCGTGCTCGAGACGCTCATGCGCCGCCCGGGCCGCGTCCTTTCTCGGCACGAGCTCATCGAGCTTGCGTGGGACGCCGCGTACGAGCACCGCTCGAACGTCGTGGACGTCTACGTGCGGTACCTGCGGGAGAAGATCGACCGCCCGTTCGGGCGCCGCTCGCTCGAAACCGTGCGGGGCGTGGGCTACCGCCTCCGGGGAGACCTGTGAGCGCGCGGATCCCGCTCCGGCTCCGCCTGACGCTCGTGTTTTCGCTCGCCATGGCCGCCGTTCTCGCGGCGGTCGGCGCGTTCCTCTACGCCCGCGTCGGAGACTCGCTTCTGGAGCAGGTGGACGAGAGCCTCGCGGTGCGCGCAGGCGCCCTCGCCGTCTCGGCGCGCGAGGGGACGACCGAGTCGGCGCTCGCCGGCGGCGACGACGAGTTCGCCCAGGTGCTCGGCCCCGGCGGTCGCGTGGAGGCGGCCACGCCCGGCTACGGCGGGCCGCTCCTCTCGGCGGACGAGCTCGCAGACGCGCGCGCCGGGGAGCTTCGCGTGAGCGCGAAGGTGGCGCCTCCCGGCGAGGACGAGGCGGAGCCCGCCCGGCTGCTTGCGGTTCCGGCCGGCGGCTCGACCGTCGTCGTGGGCGCCTCGCTCGAGGATCGGGCGGATGCGCTCTCCGGTCTGCTCGCGCAGCTCCTCGTCGGCGGCCCCCTCGCGCTCGCCCTGGCCGCCGCCGCGGGCCATGTCCTCGCCGGCGCCGCGCTGCGGCCGGTGGACGCGATGCGACGTCGCGCGGGCGAGATCTCGGCGGAGACGTCGGGAGAGCGGCTGCCCCTCCCGGCCGCCCGCGACGAGATCCACCGGCTGGGAACGACCCTCAACGCGATGCTCGATCGCCTGGAGGCGGGCCTCGTCCGCGAGCGCCGTTTCGTCGCCGACGCGAGCCACGAGCTGCGCACGCCGCTCGCGTCGCTTCGCGCCGAGCTCGAGCTTGCCCTCCGCCGGCCGCGCACGCCCCGAGAGCTCACGGCCGCGCTTCGCTCGGCCGCCGAGGAGGTCGATCGGCTCCTGCTGCTCGCCGAAGACCTCCTCGTCCTCGCCGCGACGGAGGACGGCGACCTTCCGGTCCACCGGGCCCCGGTCGATGCGCGGGAGCTGTTCGAGGGGGTCGCAGACCGCTTCGCCGCGCGTGCGCAGGCGGCCGGGCGGGAGCTCGGGGTGTGTTCGGCCGGGTTCGTGCTCCACGCCGACCGGGTCCGCCTCGAGCAGGCGCTCTGGAACCTGGTCGACAACGCGCTCCGGCACGGCGCCGGCCGCATCGTGCTGGGCGCGTCGGCCGCCGACGGCCGCACGGTGCTCAGCGTACGCGACGAGGGCCCGGGGTTCCCACCCGGCTTCGAGGGCCGCGCGTTCGAGCGCTTCAGCCGCGGCGACGAGGCGCGCTCGTCGGGAGGAGCAGGCCTCGGCCTCGCGATCGTGGACGCCGTCGCGCGGGCGCACGGCGGTGAGGCGCGGGCACGCACCCGCCCGGAAGGCGGGGCGGAGGTAGCTCTCTTCCTCCCCTCGAGGCTCAGCCTCCGCTGATCGCGGCGATCACGTCCACGCGCGCCTCCGCGGGGAGCGGCGTCTCGACCGCGCCGCGCTCGCCGTTCACGTACACGTGGATGTGGCGCCGCAGCACGGGGCCGGGCTCGCACAGGCGGTCGCGGATTCCCGGCCAGCGTTCCTCGAGCTCGTCGAGCGCCTCGCCGACCGTCGCCGCGTCGAGCACGAGGCGGCGCGGGAGCCCGGGGAAGAGCGGCGGCAGCGTCGCCGGCAGGCGGATCTCGACGCTCATCCGACCAGCCCGACCTCGACCGACCGGATCCCGGGGAGGTAGCTCGCGATCTCCGCCCAGCTCTCGCCCTCGTCGTCGCTCGCGAACACCTGCCCGGTGCTCGTCCCGAAGTAGAGGCCGGGGGTGTCGCGCGTGTCGATCGCCAGCCCCTCGCGCAGGACGCCCAGGTACGCGTCGCGCTGCGGCAGGCCCTCGTCGTGCCGCTCCCACGTCGAGCCCGCGTCGCGCGTGCGCCAGACGGCAGCGCGCCCCTCCGGCATCGTGCGCCCGTGGCCCGGATCGACCGGGATGACGTAGAACGTGTCCCGGTCGTGCGGATGCGCCGCGGCGGGGAAGCCGAACTCCGTCGGCAGGCCCTCGGTGATCTCCGTCCAGGACTGCCCGCCGTCGTCCGACCGGTGCATGCCGACGTGGTTCTGCTGGTAGAGGCGCGTCTCGTCCACGGGGGACATGACGAGCTTGTGCACGCAGTAGCCGACCCGCGGGTCCTCGAGCGGCCAGTCGGCGCGCAGGCCCTCGTTGCGCGGGGTGAACGAGCCGCCGCCGTCCGTCGTCTCAAAGATCCCGACGCCCTGGACGATCGCCCACCAGTGCTCCGGGTCGGTCGGGTGCGGGAGGATCGCCGGCACGCCGAGGTTCCCCGGCGGCTGGTTCGCGGGGTCGTTCCACTTGTCGCTCCCCGGCTGGCCCTCGAGGCGGGTGACCAGCGACCACGTCTCGCCGCCGTCCTCGCTCGCGAAAACGCCGGGGTTCTCGGCGCCGGCGAAGACGCGCCCGTGCGCGGCCGTGAGCCCGGAGATCTTCGAGAGCTTGAGCCCGTCCTCCTCGTAGGCGAGCCCCTCGCTCGACTGCGCCCACGTCTCGCCGAGGTCGGAGCTTCGCCAGACGCTCGCGCCGTGCCACTGGCTCGCCGCGGCGGCGAAGATCGTCCCGCCCTCCGCGTCCCAGATCGCGTGGAAGACCGGCCACCCCTCGCAGTACGGGCCGCGCGTCGTCCAGCCGCCGTCGCCCTCCCGCTCGAGCACGAAGCACCCCTTCCGGGTGCCGACCAACACGATCGTCCTCATCGAGCCACCTCCGCGCGCCGTCGTTTCAGGGAGTCTCCACCCTGTAGACGAACGGCGCGCCGAAAAATGATCGCCGGGGCGCTACGCGGCCGCGTACCGCTCGGCGGCCCGCGCCTTCCGCTTGGCCGCCTCGACCTCGCGGTCCTTCGGCGGCGCGTTCGTGACGAGCTCGCCGAGCAGCCGCGCGGAGATCGCGGCGACGTCCTCCACCGCCCGCTCGAACGCCGCGGCGTTCGCCTGCGACGGCTTGTTGAAGCCGCTGATCTTCCGCACGTACTGGAGCGCGGCCGCCCGGACTTCCTCGTCGTTCGCCGGCGGCTCGAAGTTGTAGAGCGTTCTGATGTTCCTGCACATGCTCGCGATGGTAGCGAGCGATGAGTTGCGGACGCTTCTCCGGTCCTGACTAGGATGAACGCCGTGCCGGCTGCGACCCCCACGCGGCGCCCCGAGCTCGAGGCCGAGTTCGAGCAGCACCGCACCGAGCTGACCGCGTACTGCTACCGCATGCTCGGCTCCGCCGACGCGGAGGACGCGGTGCAGGAGACGTTCATCCGCGCCTGGCGCGCCTACGACCGGTTCGAGGGACGCGCGCAGGTCCGCTCGTGGCTCTACAAGATCGCGACGAACGTCTGCCTCGACCAGCTCGAGAGCCGAAAGCGCCGCGCGCGGCCGATGGATCTCGGCCCGGCCGGCGAGCCGGTCGCGGAGAACCTGAACGCCCTCCCGGAGGTGACGTGGATCGAGCCGATCCCGGAGGGTCGCGTCGTCCCCGGGGCCGACCCGGCGGAGGTCGCGCAGGCGCGCGAGACGATCAAGCTCGCGTTCGTGGCGGCGCTCCAGCACCTGCCGCCGCGCCAGCGCGCCGTCCTCATCCTCTGCGAGGTGCTCCGCTGGAAGGCGAGCGAGGTCGCCGAGCTGCTCGAGACGAGCGTCGCCTCGGTGACGAGCGCGCTCCAGCGGGCCCGCGCGACGCTCGAGCAGACGGACGCCGCCCACGGCCAGACCGAACTCGGCGAGGACGACCAGGAGCTGCTCGCCCGCTACGTCCAGGCGTTCGAGGCCTACGACATGGAGGCGCTGACCGCGCTCATCCACGAGGACGCGACCCAGTCGATGCCGCCGTTCGACCTCTGGCTCCGCGGCCGCGAGGACATCTTCACGTGGTGGTGGGGCCCCGGGATCGGCTGTCGGGGGTCGCGCGTCGTTCCGACGATCGCCGCGAACGGCTCGCCCGCGTTCGGTCAGTACAAGCCCGCCGAGGGCGGCGGCTACGAGCCGTGGGCGCTCCAGGTGCTCGAGATCCGCGACGGGAAGATCGTCGAGCTGACGTTCTTCCTCGACACCGAGCGGGTGTTCCCGCTGTTCGGGCTCCCGCTCCGGCTCGACGCGTAGCCGCTACTCCGGCAGGACGTCCTCGAGGCCCATGAACGCGACGAGCTCGCGCAGGTCGTCGGACGCGCCGCTCAGGCGCACCTGACAGCCGAACCGCTTCGCCGCGAGCTGGAGGCGGCAGAGCGCGTCCACCGTCGCCGCGGTCGGCTCGACGCCGCGGACGTCGCAGACCGCCTCGGTCGGGCGCGCCTCCGTCATGAGCGCGCACACGCGCTCGCAGAGCCCCGGGAGGTCGGCCGCGGAAATAGGTCCGCGCACGGCGAACGTTAGGGCTCTCTGGGCGCGCGCGGCCATCGTCGGAAGGACCGTCTGCGCCGGTAGAACTCATCGGTCCGCCACCGATGAGTTCCGGCCGGCGCCGCCGTCCAACGTGCGAACCCCACGGACGCGAAAGGAAGAGATGACCGCAGCAGAGAATCGCACCCGCTGGCTCGCACTCCTCGTCCTCTGCCTGGGCGACGTGATGATCGTCCTCGACGGGACGATCGTGAACGTGGCGCTGCCGTCGATCCGCGACGATCTCGGCTTCACGCAGGCCTCGCTCGCCTGGGTCGTGAACGCGTACATGCTCACGTTCGGCGGGTTCCTGCTGCTCGGCGGCCGGCTCGGCGACCTCTACGGCAACCGGCGGCTCTTCCTCGGCGGGATCGTCCTCTTCACGCTGGCCTCGCTCGCGTGCGGGCTCGCGACGACGCAGGGGATGCTCGTCGGCGCGCGCGCCGTGCAGGGGGTCGGCGCCGCGGTCGTCTCGGCGGTCGCGCTCTCGCTCGTCATGAGCCTCTTCACGGAGCCGGCCGACCGGGCCAAGGCGATGGGCGTCTTCGGGTTCGTCCTCTCCGGCGGCGGGACGATCGGCGTGCTGCTCGGCGGCGTCCTGACCGACGTCCTCAACTGGCACTGGATCTTCCTCGTGAACCTCCCGGTCGGGATCGCCGTCTTCCTGCTCGGCCTACGGCTCCTGCCGGGCGCGCGCGCCGCGAGCGCCTCGCGGCGGCTCGACGTCCCGGGCGCCGTGACCGCGACGGCGGCGCTCATGCTCGCGGTCTACGCGATCGTGCAGGGGAACGAGGTCGGCTGGACGTCCGGCCGGACGCTCGGCCTGCTCGCCGGCGCGCTTGCGCTCCTCGCCGTCTTCTTCGTGATCGAGGCCCGGACGCCCGCGCCGCTCGTGCCGCTCAGGATCTTCCGGATCAGGAACGTCTCGACGGCGAACGTCGTCGGCGTCCTCATGGCGGGCGGGATGTTCGCGCAGTTCTTCTTCTCGGCGCTCTATCTCCAGCAGATCCTCGGCTACAGCCCGCTCGAGGTCGGGATCGCGTTCGTGCCCTCGACGGTCCTCTGGGGCGCCTCGTCGCTCTTCCTCTCCGACCGGCTCGTGATGCGGTTCGGGATCAAGCCGCCGCTCGTCGCGGGGCTCGGGCTCATGGCGATCGCGCTCGCGCTCTTCGGCCGGATGCCGCTCGACGGGAACTACCTCGTGGACGTCCTGCCCGCGACGCTCCTCCTCGGCCTGGGCGCCGGGATCGCGTTCAACCCGCTGCTCCTCGCCGCGATGAGCGGGGTCGAGCCGAGCGAGTCCGGCCTCGCGTCCGGCGTCGTGAACACCGCGTTCATGATGGGCGGCGCCCTCGGGCTCGCCGTGCTCGCGGCGAGCGCCGCCGCGCGCACCGACTCGCTTCTTTCCGCGGGCCGGAGCGAGCTCGCGGCGCTGAACGGCGGCTTCCACGTCGCGTTCCTGCTCGGCGCGCTGCTCGTGGCGGGCGCGGCCGTGCTGGGAGGGGCGCTCCTCCGCGGGCTCGC
>JAICNY010000071.1 GCA_025930955.1 Thermoleophilia bacterium | reverse complement strand
CGACCTCATGGGGCGCCTCTCGTTCACCGAGTACTTCCACCTGCTCCTGACCGGGGAGGAGCCGACCGAGGAGCAGCGCTTCTTCCTCGACCTCCTGCTCGTCTCGATCGCCGAGCACGGGCTCATGCCGTCGAACGTCGCCGCGCGGATGACGCTCGCCGCCGACCCCGGCTCGCTCCACGGCGCCGTCGCGGCGGGGATCCTCGGCGCCGGGCCGGTCGTGCTCGGGACGTCGGAGGAGTGCGCGCGGCTGCTTGCCGAGGGCGGGGAGCCCGCGGAGATCGTGCGCCGCCACCGCGAAGTCGGGAAGCGCGTGCCGGGCTTCGGGCATCCCGTGCACGCGCCGGTCGACCCGCGCGCCGAGCGGATCCTCGCGCTCGCCGACGAGCGGGGCGTCGCGGGCGCGAACGTCGCCCTCGCGCGGGCGCTCGGGGACGAGCTCGGCCTCGTCATGAACGTCTCCATGCCGATCGCGGCCGTCATGCTCGACCTCGGCTTCCCGCCCGCGGCGGTGAAGGCCGTTCCGATCCTCGCGCGCACGGCGAGCCTGCTCGCGCACCTGGCGGAGGAGCGCGAGGCGCCGACCGGCTTCGCGCTCGCACGCGCGGCGGAGGAAGCCGTCGAGTACGAGCCGGATGCTCGATCCTGACGTCGAAGCGCGGCCGTGGGACGAGCAGCTCGCGCTCGACGACGAGGCGTTCCGCGCCCAGCTCGCCTACCTGCGCGAGCGCTCGCCGTTCTACCGCGAGAGGCTCGCGGGCGTCGACGACGTCGGGCTCGACGGGATCGCCGCGCTCCCGCTCACGGAGAAGGACGAGCTCCGCGCGAGCGTCACGGACGAGCACCCGATCGGCGCGCACCTCTGCGTCGGGCGCGAGGAGATCGTCCGCATCTACTCGACGAGCGGCACGACGGGGACGCCGAGCTACATCCCGCTCACCGCGGGCGACCTCGTCAACTGGATCACCGGCTCGGCACGCTCGTACGCGGCGTCAGGCGTGCGGGCGGGCCAGCGGATCGTCTCGACCTACAACGCGGGGCCCTTCGTCGCCGGGGCCGCGCTCGCGTCGTTCGACCGGATCGGGCTCTCGCACATCCCGGTCGGGACGGGGAACACCGAGCGGCTGCTCGCGGCCGTCCAGCGGCTGCGGCCGGAGGCGGTCGTCATGACGCCCTCGTACGCCGCGCACCTCGCGGAGCGCGCGCCGTGGCTCGCGGGGTCGACCGTCGAGCGGGTGCTCGTCGCGGGCGAGCCGGGCGGCGGGGAGCCGGCCCTCCGCGCCGCGCTCGAGGAGGGCTGGGGCGCGCGCGTGACCGAGGCGATGGGGATCGGCGACATCGGGGTCTCGCTCTGGGGCGAGTGCGAGGAGCAGGACGGGATGCACCTCGGCGCGCGCGGTCTCGTCCACCCGGAGCTCGTCGACCCCGAAGGCGGCGAGGCGCGCCCGCTCGAGGACGGCGCGTCGGGCGAGCTCGTCCTCACGCACCTACGCCAGCGCGCCGCTCCGCTTCTGCGCTTCCGCACCCGCGACCACGTCGTCGTCAAGACGTCGCCGTGTCCCTGCGGGCGCACGGGCCCGCGGATCCGCTGCGTCGGGCGCACCGACGACATGCTGATCGTCCGCGGCGTGAACGTCTTCCCGAGCGCGATCCGCGAGGTCGTCGCCGGCTTCGCGCCCGCGGTGAGCGGCCACGTCCGTGTGCGGCCCACCTCGCCCGGCGTGAAGCAGGAGCCGCCCCTCCCGGTGACCGTCGAGCTCGCCCGCGACGCCGGCGCGTCCGGCGGCCTGGCCGAGGAGATCCGCGAGCGCCTGCGCGCCGTCCTCGTCGTTCAGACCGAGGTCGAGCTCGTCGCGTGGGGCTCTCTCGAGCGGAGCGAGTACAAGTCCAGGCTCGTCGAGCGCTGACCGCCGTACACGGCGCAGGCGCCGCAGGCCGAGCGCGGCCGCGGCGAGCGCGATCGCGCCGGCGAGGAGCGTCCCGATCCGCCATCCGGCGGGGACGGGCTGCTCGGTCGGCGCCGGCGCCGGCGCCGGCGGCCCGGCCAGGACCGCGGGCGTGTCGGCGGGCTCGGGCCGGAGCGTGAGCGTCTTCGTGTCGACGACCGCAACCGTGCCGGCCGTGGGCGACTCGACGGCGAGCGTCCCGCCGCCCGCGCCGGGGACGAGGCGCGCGTCCGCGACGTGCTCGGGCGGCGTGTCCATCGGCAGGTCGACGCAGACTGCCGTGCGCGCCACCGTGTCGAGCGCGTGCACGAACGAGTGGTGGCCGCCCTCGTAGAGCGTGTAGGCCCAGCGGCCGTCCGGGCTTGTCGCGCGGCTCCGCGGGAAGCCGTACATCTCGGCCTCGTTCGAGCTGTGGTCGCGGATCGGGTACGGGAGGAGGCGCTCACCCGGGATGTCGTAGGCGCGCACCTGGTACTCCGCGACGTCGCGCCGGTTGACGTGCTCGATCACGTAGAGCGTCTTCCCGTCCGGTGAGACGGCATCGAACGAGAAGCTGCCCCGGAGCGTCACCGTCGCGATCCGCCGGAGCGTCTTCGTCCTGATGACGGGGAAGCGGCTGACCTCGCGCATGCGCCCGATCGGAGGCTGGGCCAGGACGAGCGTCCGCCCGTCGGCCGAGAGCCCTCCCGTCGAGCCGTCGAAGGCGACCATCGGGATCCCCCATGCGCCCGCCAGCGGGCGGTACCCGACGATCGCGCCCACCGCGTCGATCTTCGTCAGGACCGTCCGTTCCTCCAGCGGAAGCGTCACGTAGCGAAACCGCTCGTCCGCGGACGCGACGCCGGAGCCCATGTGCGCCACCCCGGCGAACGCGATCCCGTCCGCCCGGGCCGCGGCGGGCCAGACGGCCGCCGCGGCGAGGCACGCGATCAAGACCAGCTTCCTCACGGCTTCCTCCTCCCTCGACACCGTGTCTACGACCTCCGAGCCGGAAGAGGTCCCGCGCACACCGCGACCTTTGCCTGCGCAAGCAAGCCGTGAGAGACTGGGCCGCGCGATGAGAAAGCTCCAGACCCAGGGCGTCCACCACATCACGCTCGTCGGGGCGGACCGGGAGACCTCGATCGGGTTCTGGGAGGGCGTGCTCGGGATGCCGTTCGTCTTCGAGCAGCCGAACCTCGACAACGAGAAGGAGAGCCACCTCTACTTCGACCCGGGCGACGGACGGCTCATCACGGTCTTCACGAACGAGGAGCGCACCGCCGACCAGGCGCGAGTCGCCTCGATCAGGGACGCGAAGGAGGCGGGGTACGTGCACCACGTCGCGTTCGACGTCTCGCAGGCGACGTTCCGGCAGGTGGTCGAGCGGCTCGACGAGCGCGGGGTCCGGCACTCGGGCGTGAAGGACCGCGGGTTCATGGACTCGGTCTACTTCGAGGATCCGCTCGGCCTGCTGATCGAGCTGGCCTCGTACCGCTTCGTCCCGCCGCACGGCTTCACGCATGCCGAGGTGCTGCTCGAAGCGCACGGGCTCCGCGTGGAGCGCGGGGCCTACAACATCGACCAGGAGCACCTCGCGGACGCGATCGAGATCCTCACGGCGCGCTCGCGCGAATCCCTTTCGGACGACCGGTCCCCGAAAGACCCCTACTGAAGGAGGCTGCGATGGCGGCGTACACGCTCAACATCCTGAAGCCCAGCGTGAACAACCTCACCGTGCGGATCTTCGCGCGCGCGGCTGGGCTCGACTTCGAGGAGCAGGACGTCTGGGGCTCGACGACGTCCCCGGAGTACATGGCGAAGTACCCGGCCCACCTCACGCCGATGGTCGAGTCGCCCGACCTTCCGCGCGGCGCGCTCGGCGAGAGCTGCGCGATCATGGCGTACCTCGCCGACAAGCACGGGCTCGAGGACTTCTACCCGAGCGACCCCGGCCGGCGGGCCATGGTCAACAACGCGATGTTCTACCTGATCGGGACGTTCTACCCGCTCCTCGCGCGCGCGACGTACCCGACGCTCGCGTTCGGCCAGTACCCGGGCGAGGTGGCGACCTCCGAGGCGAGCGACGAGCTGAAGGCGCAGGCGCAGAAGGACGCCGAGGCCGCCCTCGCCGAGCCGCTCGAGGTCTTCAACACGTTCTTCCTCGACGGGAAGCCGTTCATCGGCGGGGACCATCCCTCGATCGCCGACATCCGCCTCGCGGCCACGCTCGAGTTTCTGCGCGCGATCGACTACGAGTTCCCCCAGTGGACGGAGGACTACATGGCCCGGATGGAGGACAACCTCGGCGCCGCCTACACGGAGCCGGCCGCAGACGTGCGCGGCTACGTCGCAAGCGTGAAGTAATTCCCACTCCGCATCGCTGGACAACGCCACGTGCGAGCCGTTACGATCGCGCGCGCCAGTCAGGGATGACATCGGGAAAGGGGAGTTCAATGCGACGTGCCTTGCGCTTGGCCATCCTGACGTTGCTGGCCATGGGGTTGCTCACCGTGACGGCGGGCGCCCAGGTCGGCGACCAGAGCTTCAAGGTGCAGGAGATCTTCACGTCCCCGAACGCGGCGACGAACTCCGACCTCGCGTTCTGGGGGAACCACGCGTTCGTCGGCTACTACACCGGCGACGCCGCGCCTCGAGGAGGCGTCCGGATCTTCGACATCAAGAATCCGGCCGCCCCGAGGCTGATCCGCGACTTCGCCTGCGACGGGCTGCAGGCCGATCCGATCGTCTGGGACCGGAACGGCAACGGCGTCGCCGACCTGCTGCTCCTCGCGGTCGACCGCACGATGGCGAATCCGAACTGCGGCGCCCCGCGGACGGCGCACGACGACCCGATGGGCTGGGAGGGCGTCCGCGTCTTCACGATGAGCGACAACCCGGCCAACCCGTTCACGTCGATCCAGCAGGTCGCGGCGGTCTACACGGACTGCGGCGCGCACACGATCACGCTCTGGCCGGGCGAGGTCGAGACGCAGAACAAGCTCGTCGTCTACGTCTCGTCGTACCCGCTGCGGCCGGGCCCGACGTGCGGCCAGCTTCGCTACAACAACCTGGCCAATCCGTACGACGAGGATCCCGGCAGCCCGGGCAACCCGCTGCACGGGGTCATCCAGATGGTCGAGGTGCCGCTGGGGAACCCGGCGGCGGCCAACGAGATGAACGTGCAGCCGGCGATCGCGTACCCGGGTGATCCGGACGGGATCTTCGACTACTGCGAGCGCGGCCTCTGCGCGCCCGGCGTTCTCGAGCCCGCCTCGATCGCGTGCCACGACATCGTGGTCCACGTCGAGCACCGTCTGGCCGGCGGCGCCTGCGCCGAGCAGGGTCAGGTCTGGAACATCGGCCCGGGCGGGGTTCCGGACACGCTGAACCCGGTCATGATCGGCGACGACGCGTTCAGCTCCGGCGGCACCGGCGACATCCCGGGCGCGGTGGACTTCTTCCACTCCGTGATGTTCAACAACGACGCGACCGTGGTGAACTGGGTCGACGAGTCGTTCGGCAGCGGCTGCCCGACGATGACGAACTGGCAGGCGAGGCCGTGGCATCCGGCCGGCCCGCAGAAGACGGGGAGCATGTTCTTCTCCGATATGGAGACGGGCGCGTTCCTCAGCGCGTTCAACGTCGGCGACGTGCGGCCGAACCCGGCGCCGGGCGAGTACTGCTCCGCGCACATGGGGATGGCGGTCATGGGCATCAAGCGTGACCTCCTCGTGAATGCTTGGTACACGGGCGGGATGGACGTGATCGACTTCTCGAAGCCGACGCGGCTGAAGGAGATCGCGTACTACGACCCGGCGCAGAACTCCGGCACCTGGTCGGCGTACCCGTACACCGGTCCGCTCTTCAAGAACGGCCCGGGCCTGCCGGTCTACGCGACGGACGGCGTCACGAACAACGCGCTCGCCGAGGGCATGGTCGTCTACCGCACGATCATGCAGAAGGTCGGCAAGTCGAAGCTCGTCGACCACCTGAACCCGCAGACCATGGATCACATGGAATAGCGAATCCGCCCAGGCGGACGAGCGTGGAGAGGGCGGCTTCGGCCGCCCTCTCCCTTTGCCGGGGTCGGCGCTACAGCTCCCCGTCGGGAACGAGGCCGCGCTCGAACGCGGCCACCTGCGCCGGGGTGAAGGGCGGGCGGAACAGGTCCTCCCGCTCGTGGAAGGCGCAGAAGAGGTGGACGATGTAGTGCATCCGCTGGCGCAGGTCGGCCCAGTCGCGTGCGCCGCAGTCGTCGCGTGCGGGCGGGGCCGGCTCGAAGCGGGCGAGGAGCTCCGCGAGCTCGGCGTCGCGCGGGTCGCCGAGCGCCTCGGGGAACGCGTCCTCGAGATGCCGGCCGAGGAGGAGCACGCGGCCGGGGAGGCTGAGCGTCATGACGCTCTCGGTGACCAGCTCGCGTGCGAGGCGGCTCGACGCCCGCTGCACGCCCCTTGCGAACGCGCCCGCAACCGCGGCGGCCGGGGCGCGGACGACCGGCCAGGCCTGCGCGAGCGACGGGAAGAGCGCCTCGAGCGCGCGCAGTCCGAGCCGCTCCTGCGTGACGAACGGCGCGTCGAGCGCCGCGAGGATCTCCGGCTGGAGGCGCGTCTGCTCGTGGAAGCCGATCTCGAGGTTCGCGAGCACGGTCAGCTGCGCCGCCGCGCGCGGGTCGTCCGAGCGCCTCGCCCGCTCGTACCGCGTGAACGCACGGCGGAGGTAGCCCTGGCCGTCCGGCGGATCGCCCTCGCGGAGGCCGGCGAGGAACCGGTCGAGCGCGGCGTCGTCTCCGTCGGGCGGGCAGGCGGCGAGGAAGCGCGCGAACTCGAGCCCGATCTCCTCGAAGACCTTGAGGTTCCCCCGCGCGACCGCCGCGCTCGCCAGCTCGATCGCGTCGAACGGCGTGTGCAGCTCGGCGGCGAGGCGCCCCAGGCGGGTCTCCGGCCGGAGCAGGCCGCGGCGCAGGAGGCGGCGGCCGAGCGTCGCAACCGGCCGCACGAGCCAGCGTGCGTGACGGATGCGCCGGTCGGCCTCGTCCACGAGATCCTCGCCGCGGATCGTCCGGCCCGCCTGGCGTGAGGCCCACGTCGCGTACGTGCACCAGTTCGCGCCGGTCCCGCCGCGGGCGGCGAATGCGGTCGACAGGCGGGCGTAGCAGTGCGTTATCTCGAGGTTCCGGACGATCGGGCTCGCGAGCGCGGCGATGCGGCGGACGTCCTCCACGGTCGGCGTCGTCACGGATGAAGCGTCTCACGTCGCCACGACGAAAAGCGTGCAAGACGGGCACCATCTCGGAGATGCCGAACCGGCTCCGCACGGCGGTGCTCGTCCTCGCGATCGCGGTCGCGTTCGCGGATTCCTCGATCGTCGTCCTCGGCGTGCCCGAGATCGTGCGCGACTTCGACGTCGCGGTCGGCGACGCGTCGTGGGTGATCACGTCGTACAACCTCGCGGTGGTCGCCGCCGCGGCGGCGGTGTTCGGCGTGCTCGGGCGGTTCTCGCCGCGGCGCCTCGCGTTCGTCGGTCTCGCCGCGTTCACGCTCGCGTCGATCGGGTGCGCGCTCGCGCCCTCCTTCGGCTGGCTCGTCGGGTTCCGGACGGCGCAGGGGCTCGCGGCGGCGCTCGTCCTCGTCGCCGCGCTGCCGTTCCTCGGCGGACGGGCGGGGATCCGCGCGTGGATCCTCGCGGCGACCGTCGGCCTCGCCGCCGGCCCGGCCCTCGGCGGCGTGCTGACGGAGCTCTTCTCCTGGCGCTCGATCTTCGCGGCGCAGGCTCCGCTCGTCGCGGCCGGGCTGCTCGCGCTCGGCGCGGCCCCGACGGTCGTGACCGGCGCGGGACGGCGCCCGCGCCGCGCCTGGCTCGCCGACGCGACGCTCGCCGCCTTCAGCGCGGCGCTCGTGGGCGCGCTCTTCCTGGTCGTCGTCCTCCTCATCAACGGGTTCGGCTGGCAACCGTTGCCGGCCGCGCTCGTGGCGACGACGCTGCCGGTCGCGGCGGCGGTCGCGGAGCGGATCGGCCACGGGCTGGCGCCGGCGGCGGCGGCCGGGGCGGGCGGCGTGCTCGTCGCGTGTGGGCTCACCGTGCTCGCCTTCCTGCCCTCCGCCCGGACGGGGCTCGTCGTCGCCGGGCTCGCGCTCTGCGGCGCCGGGCTCGGGCTCGCCGCGCAGCCGCTCGGGCGCCTCGCCCTCGGCGGGCCGCGCCTCGAGCAGGACGCCGCCTGGACGGTCTTCTTCCGCCACGCCGGGCTCGTGCTCGCGCTCGTCGTGGTGACGCCTGTGCTCGTCTCGTCGCTCGACGCGCTCGAGCAGGACGCTGAGGCCGTGGCCGGGGAGGTCGTCCTCCGCTCGGAGCTGCCGCTGACCGAGAAGGCACGCGTCCTGAACGACCTCGCCGACGCCGCAGACGCCTCCGAGCCGAGCGTCCCCGACGTGCGGGAGACGCTCGCGCCGCGGGAGGGCGGGGAGGGGACGATCTCGCAGGTCGCGGACGACCTGACGGAGCGGCTGCACGAGCTGATCGCGCGCGCGTTCCGCGACCCGTTCCTTCTCTGTGCCGCATTCGGGCTCGGGGCGGCGCTGCTCGGCCTCGGCCTCGGGCTCGCGGACGGTCGAGTTCGCGCGCCGGCGCTCGCGTTCGCGGCCGTTGCGCTCGTCGCCGGCGCGGTCGCGCTCGGCGCGGACTACCGGCTCGGCGCGCTCGACGACCCGGCTGCGGGCACCGACCCGTGCCGCGCGCCGCCGGCGGAGGGCGGCGACGGACTCGAGGCGGCGGTCGAGCGGATCGCGCTCGACTCGCTCTCGGGCGCGGCGTGCGAGCTCGGCGTCAGCCGGGCCGCCGTGCTGCGCGAGCTCGCGGGCGAGACGAACGACCTCGCGCCGGAGCGCCTCGAGGAGTCCGTGCGCAGGAACGTCGACCGCGCTCTCGAGGCCGAGACCGAGCGCGGCACGCTCGACGGCACGATCGGCTCGTTCCTGCGCGGCATCCTCGCGAACGCGCCGCTCGACTGGATCCGTGAGGCGCTGGGCGGGCTCTAGGGCGGCTAGGAGGACCCGGCGAGTCATCGCTTGTGCCGCCGGCGCCCGCCCGACGCGGCCTCGCGGCGTCCTCAGTCGCCCCCGTAGCGCTGCTACGAGGGCTCCCTGCGTCCTTGCGACGCCGCGTCCGTCGAACGCCGTCGACGAACCGATGTCCCGTCGGGCCCTCCTAGCCGCCCGCGGCGGCCCGCTCGAGCGTCGCGACGTCGATCTTCTGCATCTCGAGCATCGCGCTCATCGCGCGGCCGGCCCGCTCCGGGTCCGGGTCGCCGAGCAGGTCGCCGAGCGCCCGCGGGATGATCTGCCACGAGACGCCGAACCGGTCGACGAGCCAGCCGCACATGCTCTCCCGGCCGCCGTCGGCGGTGAGCGCGTCCCAGTAGCGATCGACCTCCGCCTGGTCCTCGCAGTCCACGAAGAGGGAGATCCCCTCGGAGAACGAGAACGACGAGCCGCCGTTCAGGGCCATGAACGGCTGCCCGCAGAGCTCGAACGTGGCCGTCATGAGCGAGCCCTCCGGCCCCGGACCGGCGGGCCCATAGCGCCGCTCGCTCACGATCCGAGAGTCGGGGAAGATCGAGGTGTAGAGCGCGACCGCCTCCTCGGCGTCGCCGTCGAACGTCAGGAACGCCGTGATCTTCTGCATGGAGTCCTCCCGGCTCGGTTCACCTGTCTCTTCAGACGGGCGCGTGCCGCGGAACTCATCGCCCGACAGAACGGCGAGGGGCCGGCACTCGGGCCGGCCCCTCGCGTCGCGCGTTCGGGTCGACGTCGACCTACGACTCCTCGTCGTGCTCGTCGCCGCCGCCGCTGCCGACGGTGCCCTCCGGGCCCGCCGGCGCGGGGATGCTGAAGTTGCCGGGCACCCTCTTGCCCCGGACGCCGTTCACCGTCTGTGTCGAGTATGCGTACGTGAGAACCGCGAACGCGACCGCGTCCGAGTTGACCTCGAGCGCGTGGTCCGAGTTGTTCGCGTACGTGTCGCAGGCGAGGTGATAGCACGGGTCGTACTGCTGACCCGCGACACCGCCCCAGATCGTCGCCTGCAGCGGGGTCTTCGGCACCTCGGCGCCCGTGAAAAGGCCACCGGACGGGATCCCGTTCAGAATGAACGCCTGGTAGTCGCTGCGACCGCTGAACTCCGCGTCGTCGTACGGCTCGTTCCGGAGCGTGTAGAACGACTCGAAGAGATCCTCGATCGCCGTCGAGCCGGCCGGCACCGGCACCGGCGCCGTGAAGCCCGACTCGTCGCTGTCGTACACCATGAAGATGTAGTTCGGCGACCCGATCATGTCGAAGTTCAGGTAGAGCGCGATCCGATCGAGCTCCTCCTGGCTGAGGCTCGCCACGTACTGGTTGGAGCCGATCAGGCCGGACTCCTCGGCGCCCCACCAGGCGAGGCGGATCGTGTTCTCCGGCTTCAGCTTCGAGAGCGTCTGGCCGACCTCGAGCAGCGCGGCCGAGCCGCTGCCGTTGTCGTTGATGCCGGGCCCGCGCTGGACGGAGTCGAGGTGCGCGCCGGCCATGACGACGTTGTCGTCGTTCTTGCCCGGCAGCTCCGCGATCACGTTCACCTGCGGCCGCGACTCGGCCGGGTCGACCTGGATGCGAGCGGTCGAGCCGGGCTGCGCGAGCGCCGAGCCGTCTGCGAACGACGCGCCGACCACCGGGATCGTGACCCCGGCGCCGGTGGGGAGCAGCGTCCCGATGATGAGATCCTCACGGGTCGGGTCGTTCCCCTGGTTGAAGATGATCACGGCCTCGGCGCCCGCGTTCTGCGCGTTCTGGGCCTTCACGCCGAAGTCGCACGTCCCCCGCTGGATGAGCGCGATGTCGTTCGGCCCGCTGAAGTTGAGGCCGGCGAAGTCCGCCGCCTCGCAGCCGCTCGTGCTCGCCCGAGGCGGCACGAGGTTGATGTCCACCGGGATGACGTTGCCCGTCACCGTGCCGGTGCCCGAGCCGGTGAAGATCCCGGTCTCGTAGGTCGCCGACACCGGCGTCAGCTGCTGGAGCGTCGGCGGCGGAACGTACGTGAACGGGAACTCGTGCAGCTCCACGTTCCAGCCGGCCGCCTCCATCGTCTGAACGACGTAGTCGACGCTCGCGTCGTACCCGGGCGTGCCGGCGGCGCGGGTGCCGCCGTTCGCGTCGGCGATCGCCTGGAACGCCGCCTGGTGCTCGCGCACGCCCTCGAGCGTCACGCAGCCGAGCACCTTCTGGTACGTGTTGTTGTTCCGCTTGTTGCACGCCTGCGCGGGCGGCGCGGTGGCCGTGCGGCCCTTCGCGCTCGCCTTGGCGGCTCCCTTCGCCTTCGCCGTCTGCGCGGACTTCGCCTTCTGCGGCGCCGCGACGGCGCCCGCGGTCGGGAGCAGCAGGACCGCCGTCAGCAGCCCGGCCAGCGCCAGCGCCAAGGCGTGCCGGCGACGAACCGTGTGTCCGGTTCCGGACATGTACAGCCTCCCCATTCGAGATCCTGACGTTCGGCACGGTGTGCCGAAGGGCGCGCAGGATAGCCGCTTTCCGACGCGAGCCGCGCCGCGGGACTACGCCGGCTGCTCCGCGGCCTGCGCTGCCCGCGACCGTTCGCGGCGGGCCGCGTTCTCCTGCCGGACGGCCACGAACACGGAGCCGACGATGAGGGCGGCGCCGATCCCGATGGCGACGGTCAGCCGCTCGCCGAGCACGAGCGCGCCCAGCGCGATCGCGACGACGGGGTTCACGTACTGGTGCGTGACGACGGTCGAGATCGGCGCGTTCTTCATCAGCCAGGCGTAGGCGCTGAAGGCGACGAGCGAGCCGAAGACCGCGAGGTAGAGCCACGCGGCGACCGACTCGAGGCTGAAGGCGCCCGTGTCGACCGTGCCGAGCTCGCCGACGACGGCGCCGAGGACGACGAGGAAGGCTCCCGCGCTCAGCATCTCCCACGTCGTCGCGACGAAGCTGTCGCGCGGCACCGGCATCCGCTGGCCGAAGAACGACCCGAGCGACCAGGACACGGTGGCGCCGACCATGAGCGCGAGCCCGAAGGCGCTCGAGGCGCCGCTGCCGCCGGGGACGACGATGAGCGCGAGCCCGGCGAGGCCGGCCAGGACGGAGAGCTGCGTGGCGCGGGCGACCTTCTCGCGCGCGAGCGTCCGCAAGAGGATGACCTGGAGCGGGACGGTGCCCGCGATCATCGCGGCGACGCTCGAGTCGATTCGCGTCTCGGCCTGCGCGACGACGCCGACGCCGGTCCCGAGGAGCGCGATCCCGACGATCGCCGCCGAGCCGAGCTCGCGCCGCGTCACGCGAACGCTGCGCCCTGTGGCGGCGAGCATCACGGCGAGCAGCGCGCCTGCGAGCAGGAACCGGAGCCCGCTCGAGACGAACGGCGGGAGGGTCTCGACCGAGACCTTGATCGCGAGATACGTCGAGCCCCAGACGAGGTAGACGGTCCAGAGCGCGGTCAGGAGCTTCCACGGGGCGGGCTGGGCCACGCAGGTCCGAACGAGCCCGGCCCGCCCCGGATTCCGGCCTCAGCGCAGGGAGGCCGCGACCTCCTCGAGCAGGTCGAGCGCGTCCTGGAGACCCGCCTCCATGCCCGACGCGATCACCGCGTCGCGATCCGCCTTGCTGACGTACTGGAGGAGCATCGCGAGCGTCGTCCGCCCGTTCGCCTCCGTGAACGTGACCGTGTTCAGGGACGCGTGCTCCTCCGGGTCCATCCCCTCCGGGAGGCCCTCGAAGACCTCCGTCGAGACGATCCGGTCGGTCGGGACGATCTCGTGGTACTCGCCGTGGAACGCGACCTTCGTCCCGTCGTTCGCGATCATCACGAAGCGCCACCGTCCGCCGACGCGGAGGTCGATCTCCACGACCGTCACCTCGCCGCGGCGGGCGTGCCACCAGCGCTTGACCAGCTCGGGCGTCGTCCAGGCCTCCCAGACGAGCCGCCTCGGCGCGTCGAACTCGCGCGTGATGAGGATCTTGTCGTCCGCCGGGAGCGTCACGCCCGCCGTGCCGCTACTCGTCGCGCGCATTCCGTGCCTCCCTATCCTTGAGCTCTTCGAGGACGGCGTCGAGCTCGCCGAACCGCTCGGACCACGTGCGCTCGTACTCGCTCACCCAGTCGTGGATCGGCTTGAGCGCCCGGCCGTTCAGCCGGTAGAGCCGCTGCCGGCCCTCGCTGCGGACGTCGACCGCGCCCACGTCGCGCAGGACGCGCAGGTGCTTCGAGACCTGCGGCTGCGCGAGCCCGAGCGCGTGGACGAGGTCGTTCACGGGGCGCTCGCCGCCGGCGAGGAGATCGAGGATCTCCCGCCGCCTCGGCTCGGCCACCGCGTTGAACGCGTCCGTCGTCGTCGCCGCCCTCGCCATGGTCGCGACAATACATTCCGATATGAGAATATGTCAACCGGGGCGTTGGTCGAACGCCGCGCGCGCCTCGGCCAGCTCCTCGTCCGAACGCGCCGCGTGGAGCCTGCGCGTGAACTCGCCGAAGCCGCAGCTCGGCGTGTGGAGGTCGAGAAAGCGCGCCGGCCCGTCCCCCGCGACCGCGAACGTGTGCGGGACGCCCTCGGGCACCTGCGCCCACGT
>JAICNY010000127.1 GCA_025930955.1 Thermoleophilia bacterium | reverse complement strand
TCATCAGCGCCCCGATCCAGACGTTCGTGCTCCTGAGATGCGGAGGTCGCACGCAGCAACACCCCGTCCCGCGGAGTGGAGCGTTCGCCCCTCTTCGCTAAGGAGGGGGTCAGACGCGAACCGACCGGCCGCGGGCGCCAGTGCGACCTGGGTGCGGCCTCGTGTCGCCTCCTGCGGCAACGAGCACAGTGAAGAAACCGCCCATTTGCAGCGGCTTCTTCAAGCCCTCTGACGGACTCGAACCGTCGACCCCCTCCTTACCATGGAGGTGCTCTACCAACTGAGCTAAGAGGGCGAGCGCGGACAGGGTACCAAGGGCCTCGCTTCCCAACCTGAGCGGCGCGCCGTTCGAGCCCGGGCTCGCGGAGCGCCTTCGGCGACGCCGTCCTGACCGATTTCGCGGCCGACGGACCGGCCGCCGGGGAAGCCGCCCGCGCATCGATACGTTGCCCGGATCACGATGGAGACGCCCGGCTACGACGTGGTGGTGGTGGGCGGCGGCGCGGCCGGCCTGAGCGCGGCGCTCGTGCTCGGCCGCGCGCGGCGTCGCGTCGCGGTCGTCGATGCCGGGGCGCCGCGGAACGCGCCGGCCGCGCACATGCACGGGTTCCTCTCGCGGGACGGGATGCCGCCGGCGGAGCTCCTGGCCGCGGGGCGCGCCGAGGCGGCGGGCTACGGCGTCGAGCTCGTCGACGATCGAATCGATGCGCTCGAGCCCGGGTTCGCCGTCCGGCTCGCGACCGGCCGCGTGCTCGAGGCGCGGCGCATCCTCGTTGCGACCGGCGTCGGCGACGAGCTGCCCGACATCCCCGGCGTCCGCGAGCGCTGGGGACGAGACCTCCTCCACTGCCCGTACTGCCACGGGTGGGAGGTGCGCGACCGGCCCGTCGGCGTCCTCGGCACCCAGGCCGGCGCCGTCGAGCACGCGCAGCTCGTGCGGCAGTGGTCGGACGACGTCGTGTTCTTCGTCCACGACTATGCCCTGACCGGGGCCGAGGCGGCCGGGCTCGAGGCGCGCGGGGTGGGGATCGTCCGCGGCGAGGTCGCGCGGCTCGTGGTCGAGAACGACCGGCTGACCGGCGTCGAGCTCGCGGACGGTCGCGTGGTCGCGCGGACGGCGGTGTTCGTCCGGCCGGGCAACGCGCCGCATCCGGACGGCCTGCTCGCCGGGCTGGGCTGCGAGACGGACGAGGCCGGTTTCGCCACCGTCGACGACGCCGGCCGGACGAGCGTGCCGGGCGTCTGGGCTGCCGGCAACGTCGTCGATCCGCGCGCGCAGGTGATCACCGCGGCTGGCGCCGGCTCGGCGGCGGCGATCTCGCTCAACGCCGACCTCGTGCGCGAGGACGTGGAGCGGGCAAAGGCCGAGCGCGGAGCCCTCGCGCCGGGCCGGGCGTAGCGCGGCCTTCTCAGTCCTTCTCGTCGGCTCGCTTCGCGGCGGTGTGCGCGACGGCGAAGGCGCGGCTCTCGTCGCCGTCGTACGTCTCGAGGGCGCTGTTGAACGCCTCGAGGAACGCGCGCTTGCCGTGCTCGGAGTACTGGTCGACCTGCTCCTCGGGCAGGTCCTCGACGGATTCGTACGGCATGCCGGCCCCGTACCCGCGGACGCGGCAGAGTACGCGCGTGGCGATGCTCGGGATCGACGTCGGCGGGACGTTCACCGACGCGGTGCTCGTCGAGGACGGGCGGGTAACGACGGCCAAGGTGCCGACGACCGCGCGCCAGGAGGTGGCGGTGGTCGCCGCGGCGCGCGCGGTGGACGCCCGCGCGCCGAAGCGCTTCGCGCACGGCACGACCACCGCCACGAACGCGCTGCTCGAGCGCCGCGGCGCCCGGACGGCGTTCGTCACGAACGAAGGCTTCCAGCACCTGCTCCACCTTCGGCGGCAGAATCGCGCGCACCTCTACCGTCCGTGCGCGGAGCACCCGGAACCGCTCGTGCCGCTCGAGCGCTGCCACGGCGTCCGCGGCCGGCTCGGGCCGGACGGCGAGCTCGTCCCGCTCGAGCTCGCGTCGCTGCCCGATCTCGGCGACCCGGAGGCGATCGCCGTCTGCCTCCTCTTCTCCTTCCGCGACCCGACGCACGAGCGCGCCGTCGCCGACGAGCTGCGCCGGCGCCATCCGGGCGCGCGCGTCGTCGTCTCGCACGAGGTCGCGCCGGAGTTCAGGGAGTACGAGCGCGCCTCCACGACGGTGGCGGACGCCTACCTCGGCCCCGTGGCCGGCGGCTATCTCGAGCGGCTCGCGGCCGCCGCGAGCGCGGCCGGACTGCCGGAGCCGCTCGTCATGCTCTCCTCTGGCGGCGTCGCGACGGCGGGCGAGGCCGCGGCGCATCCGGCCGGGATTCTCGTCTCGGGCCCGGCGGCGGGCGTCGTCGGCGCGGGGCTCGTCGCGCGGCTCGCGGGCTTCGAGCACGCGCTCTCGTTCGACATGGGCGGGACGTCGACGGACGTCTGCCTGCTCCGCGACGGCAGGGCCGAGCGGGTGTCCGAGCGGGTCGTCGGCGGGCTGCCGATCCGCCTGCCGAGCGTCGACGTCCACGCGGTCGGCGCCGGCGGCGGGTCGATCGTCCGCCGCGACGCGGGCGGCGCGCTCCGCGTCGGCCCCGAGAGCGCCGGCGCCGACCCGGGCCCCGCGTG
This sequence comes from Thermoleophilia bacterium, assembly GCA_025930955.1. GTDB lineage: Bacteria > Actinomycetota > Thermoleophilia > Gaiellales > Gaiellaceae > JAICNY01. Next base: position 6,021 of record JAICNY010000127.1, on the reverse strand, counting down.
CTACGGCCGCGGCGGCCCGCCGACCGTGACCGACGCGAACCTCCTGCTCGGTCGCGTGCCGCGCGAGCTCCCCGGCGGGCTCGTCCTCGATCCGACCGCCGCCGAGCGCGCGCTCGCCGGCATCCCGCCCGAGGACGTGGTCGAGGTCGTGAACAGCGAGATGCTGCGCGCCCTCCGGCTCGTCTCCGTCGAGCGCGGCCACGATCCGCGCGAGCACGCGCTCGTCGCGTTCGGCGGCGCCGGGCCTCTGCACGCCTGCGCGCTCGCAGACGAGCTGGAGATCCGAGCCGTGCTCGTCCCGGCCGCGGCCGGCGTCCTCTCCGCGCTCGGCCTGGTCGCGAGCGACGAGCGGCGCGACACCGTGCGCTCGCACGTCGTCCCGCTCGCCGAGGCCGGCGAGCTGCCGCCGGAGGGCGAGGCCGACCTCCGCTATCGCGGTCAGTCGTTCGAGGTCACGGTTCCGCTCGGGCCCGACCTCGCGGCCCGCTTCCACGCGGCGCACGAGGAGCGCTACGGCCACGCCGACCCGGAGCGGGAGCTCGAGCTCGTCGCGGTGCGGACGGCCGAGATCCGCCGCGGGCCGCACGTGGAGCTCCAAGTAACACAGTGCTACAAGGTCGAGGGCCCCGCGACCGTGGAGCTCGAGGGCTCGACCGTCTGGGTCCCGGCCGGGTGGCGGGGCGCGACGGACGGGCACGGGACGCTGGTGCTGACCCGATGAACGTCGAGCTCCAGGTGATCGGCTCCGCCCTGCGCGGGGTCGCGGAGGAGATGGGCGTCGCGCTCGTCCGCTCCGCCTTCAGCGCGAACGTGAAGGAGCGGCGCGACTGCTCGACCGCGCTCTTCGACGAGCGCGGCCGGATGATCGCGCAGGCCGAGCACATCCCCGTCCACCTCGGCGCGATGCCCGACGCGGTCGCCGCGATCCGGGCGCGCGACCCCGCGCCGGGCGAGACGTGGATCCTCAACGACCCCTTCACCGGCGGCACGCACCTGCCGGACGTCACGCTCGTCTCGCGCGTCCCGCTCGGCTTCGCGGTCAGCCGCGCACACCACGCCGACGTCGGCGGAATGGAGCCGGCGAGCCTCCCGGCCGCGTCGCGCGAGCTCCTCCAGGAGGGGCTCGTCCTGCCGCCGGTGCGCCTCACCGACGAGGTGCTCGCCCTCTTCCTCGCGAACACGCGCAACCCGGAGCAGCGGCGCGGCGACCTCCGCGCCCAGGAGGCGGCGCACCGGCTCGCGGAGCGGCGGATGAGCGAGCTCGTCGAGCGGCGCGGCGCGGAGCGGGTCGCGGCCGCGATGGACGAGCTGCACGCGTACTCGGAGCGGGTCGTCCGCGCGGCGATCGAGGAGCTGCCCGACGGCCTCTACGAGGCGGAGGACCGGCTCGAGCCCGCGGACGGGAGCGAGCTCGCCGTCCGCTGCGCGGTCGAGATCGCCGGGGACGAGATTCGCATCGACTTCACCGGCACGTCGCCGCAGCACGGGGGCAACCTCAACTGCCCGCTGGCGGTCACGCGCTCGGCGTGCTTCTACGTCGTCCGCTGCCTCACCGCGCCGGACCTCCCAGCGTCGGGCGGCGCCTTCGCACCGGTCACCGTGACGGCGCCCGCGCAAAGCCTCGTGAACGCAGAGCCCCCCGCCGCCGTCGTCGCGGGGAACGTCGAGACCTCCTCTCGGATCGTCGACACCGTCTTCGCGGCGTTCGCCCGTGCGATTCCCGTCCCCGCGCAGGGGCAGGGGACGATGAACAACCTCGCGCTCGGGAACCGCCGCTTCACGTACTACGAGACGATCGGCGGCGGCCAGGGCGCGTGCCCGGACGGGGACGGCCCGTCGGGCGTCCACGTGGCGATGTCGAACACGCTCGCGACGCCGGTCGAGGCGCTCGAGCTCGAGTACCCGCTGCGCGTCGAGCGCTGGGCGTTGCGCCCCGGCTCCGGCGGCGCGGGGCAGCGGCGCGGGGGAGACGGGGTCGTCCGCGAGCTGCGCGTCCTCGAGGACTGCCGTCTGTCGCTCGTGACCGAGCGCCGCGCGCGGGGGCCCCGCGGGGAACGCGGCGGGGCAGACGGGGCCCCCGGACACAACCTCGTGAACGGTGAGGGGATCCCCGCGAAGGCCACGCTGGAGGTCCGCGCGGGGGACGTCGTCCGGGTCGATACGCCGGGCGGCGGCGGCTACGGCCCCGCCGCCTGACGGGGCGGGCACACCGAGTCGGCATACGAGCAGAACACGCAGCAAACGCCGGGTCGCGGCGAGAGCAGGGCCCCGCAGCCGGCGCAGCGGTAGAAGCGCACGCACGCGCCGATCGGCATCGTCTCGAGCCGCGAGAAGCCGCACTGCGGACACGTGATTCGCGCTTCCGTCGAGGTCTGGGCCATCGCTAGGCGAGGCCGCCGCGCGGGACGGTCATCCGGTGCCGGACGAGCCGCGGATCGGCGTCCGGCGCGCCCTCCTTGCGAAGGTGCACGCCGAGCCGCTCGCCCGTGTGCTCGACCGAGGCGACCACCCACCAGCGTCCGTCCACCGGCGAGCGGGACACCCGTGCCCCGACCTCCGGCTCCTCGCCGTTCCAGACGCCGCGCTGGAGCTCGCGGCCCCCCGCGTCCTCGTGGATCCAGACGGCCGGCGCGTCGATTCCGGCGCCGACCGCGGCCGCGCCGCCGCCGGCCCACACGGCGACCGGGTCGTACGACGGCTGCTCCTCGCGCGTGATCTCGCGCAGCGTCTGCCGCAGCTCGTCCGGCGTCGGGTTGCCCCAGAACCAGAACCCGTTCCAGAGGCGCCGGATGACGAGCCGCGAGTCGCACACGAACGTCAGCGGCAGGAAGGGCAGGTGCTTCGCGTCGGTCAGCTCGAGCAGCCCGAGCGACTCCGCGACCTCGCGCCGCTCGTCCGAGAGGAACGGGAACGAGGCCCCGATGCCCGCGCGGAAGGCACCGTTGACGTACGGCTCGTCGACCGTCACGACCGCGATCGCCCCGTACTCGCGCGTGAGCTCGTCCTGCATCGCGACGAGGTTGCGGAGCCGCACCTGCTCCTTCGGGCACCACCACCCGCGCGCGAAGCAGAGGACGAGCGGCTGTCCGTCGGCGATCTTCGAGAGCCGCAACATGCGACCGGTCGTCTCCGGCAGCTCGAGATCGGGGAACAGCCGCCCGGAAACGAGGTCGGAGAGCATCGCCGGCCACGCTACACCCGCGCGAAACGTTTGGCGCAGCCGCTCCTTGGTACGGTTCCGGGCGATGCTCCGGAAGCTTCTGTGGAACGGGCTGTTCGCCGCCTTCGGCGCGGCCGCGGCGATCGCGGCTCGACGTGCGGCGGCGAGCGTCTGGAAGGTCGCGACGGGGGAGGAGCCCCCGACCCGGAAATGAGAGGCGACGCCCTGGTCGAGCGCGGCGCGGCGAAGCTCGAGGAGCTCTCGCGCGACCTCGCGAACCGCGGCGGCTTCGGCGCCCAGATCGCGCCCGAGCTCGCCGAGGACGCCCAGTTCCTACGGCGGCTGAAGCCGAGCCTCGTGAGCGCGCGGATCCGCGGCGACGCCCCGGCGAACGCGACGGCGCCGAGCGCCGGCGTGACCACGACGCGGCCGCCGAAGCCCAAGAAGCCGAAGACCCCGGGCGAGGGCCCGAACCCGCTTTTGATCGTGGGCGGCGCGCTCGTGCTCGGGATCGTCCTCGCGAAGGTCGTCGATTGGAGAGGCCATGCACACCCGCGAGTCGACTGACGACGTGGGCCTCGGCGAGGCGGCGAAGCAGGTCGCCGAGCGCGCAAGCTCGATCGCGCGGCTCGAGCTCGAGCTCGCCACGCTCGAGCTGAAGAAGAAGGCCGCGAGCCTCGGGATCGGGATCGGGCTCGCCGTCGCCGCGGCGGTCCTCAGCCTGTTCGCGATCGGTGTCGGTATCGCGACGGCGATCATCGCGCTCGCGATCGTTCTCGACCTCTGGCTCGCCTCGCTCATCGTGTTCCTCGTGCTGCTCCTCGTCGTCGCGGTGCTCGGGCTCCTCGCCGTGAAGCGGATCCAGCGCGGCACGCCGCCGGTGCCGGAGCAGGCGATCGAGGAGGCCAGGCGCACGGGCGCGGCGATCAAGGGGAACGGGGGCACCCATGGCGCGTAACGGCCGGAGCGCCGCGGACGTCCGCCGCGACCTCGCCGCCGAGCGCGACGAGCTCGCGAACGCGGTCGAGAGCCTTCGCCGCGAGGTCGGCGAGGCCACGGACGTGAAGGGGAAGCTCAGGTCGAACATGCCCGCCGCCACGGCCGCCGCCCTCGGGCTCGGATTCCTCCTCGCCGGCGGGATCGGCGCGACGATGCGGCTCATCGCCCGCCGCGGGCGCGAGGGCACCGAGGCGGCGCGCGTCGGCCGCTTCTCGTTCATCGATCGCGGGCGCTGAGCCGCCGCGTCGCCGCCGGACGCGCCTAGAGCTGCTTCTGTCCGGCGCGGTAGGCGATCTGGAGGAAGTCCGCGAGCGCGACGGTGGTGAAGACGCCGGCGACGAGCCGCGTCGCGCGCGGCGCGAAGATCGACCCGCCGACGAACCCGGCCGCAACCCACTGGTCGAGGCAGTACGGGCAGCCGACGAGCTCGCCGATCGAGCGACGGAGGCCGGTGCCGCGCGGCCGCTCCCTCACCTCGGCCGGCCCGGCCTCGCCCTCGCCCGCGTGCTCGGTGAACGGCGCGCGGAGCGCGGCGGTGACCTTGTCCTTCGCAAGCGTCCGGCTGAGCTTGTGCGTGGCGACCCCGAAGAGCGCGAGGTCGCCGGCGCCGAGGCGCGGCAGCTCGCGGCCGCTCGCGCGCGCGGCGAGCAGCACCCCTGCGAAGCCCGCGTTGAAGGCCGCGATCAGCGCGCCGTACGACGTGAGGCGCTCGGGCTCGAGCCCGTGCTCCTCGAACGCCTCGCGCACGGCCTCGGCCGGCTCACTGAGCTTCTGGGATGCCACTCCACCGCGCCTACCCCCGTCCGCCACCGTCGAAAACTCTCGGTGCGCGCCTCACGACCTCGCAGTCGCGTGCGACGACGTCGAAGCGGTCGCCGACCACGCGGTCACGGCCGACGCCACAGAAGACGACGTCCCGGAGCCCGTTGAGCACGAAGGCGCGATCCGCCCAGGCCCCCAGCCGGATCCGGGCTCCTTCGGGCCCGCGCGCGGCCGGGCGGAACGTCACGGCGGCCTGGGCCTCGAGCCCGCGCGCGCCCGAGAAGACCGTGTCTCGTCCCGGGCCCGTGCGCACCCGGTCCCGTCCGCCGTGCGGGCAGACGACGTCGTCCCCGTCCCCGCCGACGAGCCGGTTCGCGCCGCGCGTGCCGCGCAGGGTGCAGAGCGCGGCCGGCTCGAACCCGGGCGGCGGCGGGAAGCAGAGACGCCCTACCGCCTCGCGTCCCGCCGCCACTTCCGGCCTGTGCTCGCTCAGCCGAGCGAGGTTCTCGAGCTGGTACGGGTCCTCGCCGAGGTCGTAGAGCTCCTCCTCGTTCGTCCCGTAGAGGACGTAGAGCTCCGCCTTGCTCCGCACCGCGCAGTAGGTCGGGATCGGGTCGTTGCGGCTCTCGCCGCCCACGCTCTCGACCAGGACTCGCTCGCGCCGGCCGCCGCGCGGCTCGCGGTCGCGGAGGAACGGGAGGAGGCTCCGCCCCTCGCCCCCGTGCCGGACGCCGGCCGCCGCAGCGATCGTCGCCGCGACGTCGAGGTTCGTGACGAGCGCGCGCTCGGTGCGGGCCCGCGCGACGGCGCGGTCGAAGCGCACGAGGAGCGGGACGCGGATCGAGCTCTCGTACGGCACCGCCTTGCGGGCCGCCAGCATCCGGTGCTCGCCCCACATGACGCCGTTGTCCGACGTGAAAAGGACGAGCGTGTTGCGGAGCTGCCCGCGCCTCTCGATCGCCGCGAGGATCCGGTCGACCGCCTCGTCGACCGCGAGCAGCGTCCGGTACTGGCGCCCGCGGAAGCGCTTCCCGCGGGGGAGCAGCGCCCGCGCGCCCCGGCGGACGTAGCGTGGCTTGTCGGTGAGGTCGCGCTCGCGG
>JAICNY010000013.1 GCA_025930955.1 Thermoleophilia bacterium | reverse complement strand
CCGACGAGCCTGACGTACCGCAAGGGGCTCCTGTACGTCCTGAACGCGGGCGTCCCGAACTCGATCTCCGGGCTCGCGGTCGGAGGCGACGGCTCGCTTGCGCCGCTTCCCGGCTCGACACGGCCGCTCAGCGCCGCCTCGACCGCTCCGGCCGAGGTCAACTGGAGCGACGGCGGCGACGCGCTCGTCGTGACCGAGCGGGCGACGAACCGCCTCACCTCGTACGCGGTGGGCGCGGACGGCCTCCCGTCCGGCGCGGCGGTCGTCACTCCGTCGAGCGGCCCGACGCCGTTCGGCTTCGCGATCACGAAGCGCGACACGGTCTTCGTCTCCGAGGCGGGTGCCGGCGGCGGCGCATCGACGTACGCGCTCGGCGGCGGCGCCGTGCTCACGCCGGTGAGCTCGATGCTCATGACCGGGCAGCGCGCTGCATGCTGGGCCGTCGCGACGAAGAACGGCCGGTTCGGCTACGTGACGAACGCGGGCACGGGGAACATCTCCGGCTTCGCCCTCGCGCAGGACGGGTCGGGGTCGCTCCTCGACGCGGACGGCGTGACGGCCGTCACCGGCGGGAACCCGACGGACGCCGCGCTCTCGCACGACTCGACGTATCTCTACGCGCGGGTCGCCGCGGTGGGGCGGATCGCGATCTTCCGGGTCGCAGCCGACGGCTCGCTCGCCGAGCGGCCGGCGCTGGAGGGCGCGCCCGCCGGGCTCGCGGGTCTCGCCGCCTGGTGAGAAAAGGGACGCGGGGGAGAAGCTGCCGCATCGCTCTCCCCCGCGTCCACCGCGGCGGCCGGTTCTGTCGTCGACTCGGCCCCTTCCCGTAGCCGTTTCGATACGGCTCCGTGTCGGACGACCCGACCGTCCGCGAGCCCTGCCGGTCGACTGCCCATGTAATCGACCTGTCGCCGGGCTGTGCCGGCCTCGGAACCGGTGCCGGGCCGTCGGGACGGGAGAGACTCGACGGAGCGGCGACCGGCTCGTGACCGGCAACCTCGTTCGCCCTTACCTCCTGGTTGGCAAGGGCTATGTCTTGGGTGTTGTCGAGCGCGGTTGCCCGGTGAGCTTGAACTGCGAAAAGGTAATAATTGCTGAGCTTCCGCGACACATTTGAGCGCGAACCGTAGCGCTGTCGGAGGGAACGCGCAAGTCTGCCGAAAGCTAACGTCGCAGCGAGCCGAGCGTCAGGGCGGCCAGAACGGCGACGGCGCCCCAGCCGCAGGCGAGCGCGAGGGCGAGCACCGGGCCGGCCTCTCTGTCCGGGATGACGGGCGAGCGCGCTGCGGCTCCCACGCAGAGCGCGACGACCAACGCGGCCGCGAGCCCGACCTCGAGCCGGCCGCGCCCGCGCTCGACGAGCCGGGCGAAGGCGGCGAGCGCGGCGACCGCCGCGAGCGGCACGCCGGCGAGCAGGAGGTAGAAGACCGCCGTGCCGGCGCCCGCCTGCTCCGCGACCGCGGCCAACGCGAGCACGGCGGCGGCCGGGCAGGCGGTCAGCACTGGCGGGAGGCGGTCGAGCGAGGGCACGGGCGATCCGGGTTCGCCGCTTCGCCGGAGGTTCCTCCGTTACCCTCGTCGGGAACGGCGACAAGGAGGACGGATGGCAGGCGCCAAGCTCACCTGGCTCGGCCACGCGGCGTTCCGCGTCGAGGCCCCGAGCGGCCGGCGGCTCTACGTCGACCCGTGGCTCGGGAACCCGAGGTGCCCGGAGAACGAGCGGGAGCCGGAGCGCGTCGACGTCATCGCCCTCACGCACGGCCACGACGACCACGTCGGCGAGACGGTCGAGCTTGCGCAGCGGTTCGGCTGCCCGGTCTACGCGCAGGTCGAGCTGCGCGGATGGCTCGCGGGAAAGGGCCTGCCGGAGGAGCCGACGCAGGCGATGAACAAGGGCGGCACCGTCGACGCGGACGGGATCGCGATCACGATGACCGACGCGAACCACTCCTCGAGTCAGTTCGAGAACGGCGCGCCCGTCTATCTCGGCGAGCCGGCAGGGCTCGTGGTCGGGGTCGAGGGTGCCGTGAGGATCTACTTCGCGGGCGATACGAATGTCTTCGGGGACATGGAGCTGATCGGCCGCCTCTACGAGCCCGACCTCGTCGTGCTCCCGATCGGCGACCATTACACGATGGGCCCGAAGGAGGCCGCGCTCGCCGTCGAGCTGCTCGGGGCGACGCGGATGGTGCCCTGCCACTACGGGACGTTCCCGCTCCTCACCGGGACGCCGGACGCGTGCCGCGAGCGGATGCCCGGGTGCGAGGTCCTCGCCCCGGCGCCCGGCGAGACGATCGAGCTCTGATGCGGGAGCGCTGGTTCGGGGCGACGGGGCGTCTCGTTCCGGAGATCGTCGTGGAGGGCGACCCGGCGGTGCCCGTCGAGGAGGCGCTCGTCGTCGACGGCGTCGAGGACGTGGCGGCGCTCGAGGAGGCCCACCGCGCCGGGCGGCCGGTCGCCGTCCGCTGCGCCGACGAGGCGGCGGTGCGGCGCGCGCTCGCTCGTCCCGAGGTCTCGTGCGCGCTCGTCCCGCCGTCGCGCCGGGACCTGCTCGACCTCGATCTGCGCCGGCTCACGTACGGCTAGCCGCGTGCTCCCGGTCTCGACCTACTCGCTCTGCGCCTGCGACCTCGAGCGCGGCGAATGGGGCGTCGCCGTCCAGTCGAAGTTCCTCGCGGTCGGGTCGATCGTCTCCTGGGCGGAGGCCGAGGTCGGCTGCGTCGCCACGCAGGCGTGGGCGAACCCGCGCTACGGGCCGGAGGGGCTCGCGCTGCTCCGCGCGGGGCGCACGGCGGACGAGGTCGTGCAGACCCTCGTCGGCGCCGACGGCGGGCGCGACGACCGCCAGCTCGGCGTCGTGGACGCGCACGGCGGCTCGGCGACGTTCACGGGCTCCGCGTGCTTCGACTGGGCCGGCGGGCGGACGGGACCCGGCTGGGCGGCGCAGGGGAACCTCCTCGTCTCCGCCGCGACGGTCGACGCGCTCGCCGAGACGTTCGCGGCGTCGGCCGGGCCGCTCGCCGAACGTCTGCTCGAGGCGCTCGCGTCCGGCGAGGCGGCGGGCGGCGACCGGCGCGGGCGGCAGTCGGCGGCGCTCCTCGTCGTCCGCCGCGAGGGCGGCTACGGCGGCATGACCGACGTCGCGGTCGACCTCCGCGTGGACGACCATCCGGAGCCGATCGAGGAGCTCGCCCGGCTCCACGGCCTCCACGAGCTCTACTTCGGCTCGACGCCGGAGGAGGAGTGGCTGCCGGTCGACGAGGGGCTCCGGGAGGAGCTCCGGCAGCGCCTCGCCGCGCTCGGCTACGACGCGACCGACCTGGACGGGGCGTTCCGCGCCTGGACGGGCGCCGAGAACCTCGAGGACCGGGTCCTCGGCCTCGACCGCCTCGACCCGGTCGTCCTCGCCGAGCTTCGCAACCGCTGAGCGACCGGGGAGTCCGTTCCTTGTAACACCGTGTTACAAGGAAGAGGGCCCTCCCCAGGACAGGAGCCCGGGGTTAGTGACACTCTGTTACAAGGAACGGTCACCGGTCACCGGTCGCCGGGAAGGCGCCTCCCTGCGGCCGCGGCGCGGAGGGCCGGTACCGGGTCTGTCTTCGGGTGCGCGACGACGAGCAGCGCGCCGTGGCCGGGCCCGGCCAGCGCCTCGACTAGCATCTCCAGGCCGACGGCGAGCGCGAACGCCTTGTGCGCGAGCGGCCCGCCGAACGGGACGAGCTCCTCCGAAGTGGCGCGGCCCGCGAGGACGTCGCCGTACGTGACTGCGCCCATGGAGACGTCCGCAACGAGCGGGCGGCCGTCCGACGCCGGGACGGCGATCGCGAGCGGGTTCGTCCCCGCGAGCGGCGGCCCGCCGTCGGGGTGCGCGAGCCGCGCCGGCGAGGTCGCCGTGAGCCACGCGCAGAGCCCGGCCTCCGCGAGCGGGCGGATCCAGAGGCCGAGCGCCCCCGTCGGAAAGCACTCGTGCGCGACGACGACGCGCGCACGCGCGGGCGGCGACTCGACCTGCGTCCGGACGATCTCCGCGAGGACGAGGTAGCCGAGCGCGCCGCGCGCCTCCCAGCGCTCGAATCCCTCCTCCGCGACGACCCGCTCCGGCCGCGCGCCGGGCTGCAGCCCGTCCAGCCCCTCGAGCCAGTCGACGCGCGCAAGCCCGTGGCCCGCCTGCCCGCGCTCCTCCGCCGCGACGAAGTGCCCGGCGAGCACGCGGGCGTCCTCCTCGCCGAAGCCGAGGCGGCGGATCCGCTCGACGACCTTCTCCAGCACGCGCGCCGTACAGTAACGGCGTGCCCGCCGCGCTCCAGACTCGTGCGCTCGCGAAGCGCTACGGGACGATCGAGGCGCTGCGGGGAGTGGAGCTCGAGGTCGGAGAGGGCGAGCTCGTCGGGCTGCTCGGGCCGAACGGGGCCGGGAAGTCGACGCTCGTGAAGATCGCGGTCGGGCTCGTCCACCCGACGGGCGGCGATGCCACCGTCTGCGGGGCGCCCGCCGGCTCGGCCGCGGCGCGCGCGAGCCTCGGCTACCTCGCGGAGCTCTTCCGCTTTCCCGGCTGGTACTCGGCCGACGAGGTGCTCCTCCTGCACCAGCGGCTCGCGGGCTCGAACGGCGGCGAGGCCGAGCGCACGGAGCTCCTCCGCCTCGTCGGACTGCTCGACGCGCGCGGGCGCAAGGTGGACGCGATGTCGAAGGGGATGCAGCAACGGCTCGGGATCGCACAGGCGCTCGTCGGCAGCCCGCGGATCCTGCTCCTCGACGAGCCGACGAGCGCGCTCGACCCGGCCGGGCGCCGGACGGTCCGCCGGCTGCTCGAGGAGTTGCGTGCCCGAGGCGTCGCCGTCCTGCTCAACTCGCACCTCCTGAGCGAGGTCGAGCTCGTCTGCGACCGCGTCGTCATCATCACCGGCGGGAGCGTCGTCGCGGCGGGGACGCCCGCCGAGCTCTCCCGCGCCCGCGGCGTCGAGATCGAGACCGCCGCCGGCCTGCGCGAGTTCCCCGACGCGACCCGCGACGACGCGCCGCACCTCGTCGCCGAGCTCGTCGCTGCGGGCGAGCGGATCTACGAAGTCCGCGTCCGGCGGACGTCGCTCGAGGAGACGTACCTGCACGCGGTCGGGGAGGACGCGACCTGAGGGGCCTCGGCGTTGTCGCCGCGTACGCGCTGCGGGAGAGCCTCCGGCGACGCGTGTTCGCGATCGTGCTCGTGCTCACGGCGGTGTTCCTCGGCCTATACGCGCTCGGCACCGACCGGGCGTTCCAGGAGGTGGCGGAGTTCGAGCAGGACCCGACGTTCCAGGCGGTCGACGAGCGCACGCTCGCCGGCGCGACGCTGCTCGGGCTCGCGATGTTCGGGACGCTCTTCCTCGGCGCCGTGCTCGCCGTGTTCCTCACGCACGCGGTCGTGCGCGGCGACGCCGAGCGCGGGCTCCTGCAGCCGCTCGTCGTGCGCCCGCTGGGCCGGACGACGCTGCTCGGCGCGCGCTTTCTCGCGGCCGCGGTCGTCTGCGGACTCTACGCGGCCGGGCTGTTCGCGGCGACGGCGGGAATCACGTACTGGACGGGCTCGTGGTGGCCCGACCGCTTCTGGCTCCCCGCGGCCGAGCTGGCGGCCGCGGCCGTCGTGGTCTGCATGCTCTCGCTGCTCGGCTCGGTCTTCCTCTCCGCGACGGCGAACGGGATCGCCGTCTTCATGCTCGTCGGGGCCGGGATCGTCGGCGGGCTGCTCGGGCAGATCGGCGCCGCGCTCGACTCGGAGACGCTCGTCGACGTGGCGGAGAAGGCCTCGTGGGCGCTCCCGTTCGAGGCGCTCTACCAGGATGCGCTCCACGCGATCTCGTCCGAGAGCTTCGGCCTGACCGGTGAGCTCCTCCAGCTCGGGCCGTTCGGCGGCGCGCAGTCGGCGGGCGGTGCCCTCTGGCCGTGGGTCGTGGGGTATCTGGCCGCGGCCGGCGCCCTCGCGGCGTTCGTCTTCGGACGGAAGGACCTGTAACGAGGTTTCCGTTCGGCGGGCGGCCGGGACGATCCTCGGATGGAGCAGACGGAACGCGACGCCCGCACGCAGGCGATCTTCCGCGCGGGCAACGAGGCGCTGCGCCGAGCCGCCGCTTCGCACGACGGCGTGGTCCCGTTCCTCTGCGAGTGTCGCGACGAGGGTTGCTTCACGCGGATCCCCCTGACCTCGGCCGAGTACGAGGAGGTGCGCGCCCACCCGCGCCGTTTCGTCGTCGCGCGCGGCCACGAGGGCGACGAGCGCGCGATCGCGCTGAACGACGGCTACGCTCTCGTCGAGAAGGACGCGGCCGCCGGGGAGATCGCGGTCGAGACCGATCCGAGGAGGCCGCATGACGCGTGAGCAGCGCCTGGCGAAGAACGAGGTCCTCTTCCGCGACGTGAACGAGCGCGTCCGGGACATCTCGGCCGGCGCGTGGGACGTCGAGGAGGAGGTCGAGTTCCTCTGCGAGTGCGTCCAGACCGACTGCCTCGAACGGATCTCGCTTCCGCTTCGCGAGTACGAGGAGGTCCGCGGCAACCCGGCCCATTTCGTCCTCGTCCCCGGCCACGAGCGCTCTGACCTCGAGTTCGTGGTCGCGGTCGGCGACGGCCACGTGGTGGTGGAGAAGAACGACGAGACGAAGCCCCTCGTGGTCGACGAGGATCCGCGCTCTTGACGTGAACCAGCGGGTTCCGGTGGCCCGTCGGACCTCGATCCGCGGCGCAGTGCTCTCGCCCTAACCTTCGCTATTAGACGCCCGCCGCGAACGTGTCGGGCGGCCAGGAGAGCACAGCGGTCGTTACGGGCGAGACCTGGTTCCGCGCGGATCCGACGCCGCGGATCGTAACTCTGTAGCCGCCGGGATTGGGAAGCTGTATGCGCAGGTAGTAGCCGCCGTTGTCGTTGCTCATACGCAGCACGTCGATTACGGCTCCCCACTCATCAAGGATTACGGCCTCGAGAGCGACGGGGTCCGCACCAGGTAACTCCGCGCGTACCTCAAGAGGCTCTCCTGGCTCGAGAATCTCATCCATCTCTACTGCGATGCTGATGTCACCGCCCCGGTGTACGATCGCCGAGGCGGTCAGGATGCCTTCCAGTTCGTCGTACACGTTCTGGTTGTGAACGAGGCCGCCGTGATTGTCAGCGACGTGCTTCGGAATTGCGCTGTCGGGTGCGACGTCAGGTGGCGTGGCGGATAGACGAGGGACAGTGGCGTCGCCGCGCTCCGCTTACTCCAGGCTGCGCTGCCCCACAGCCCCGTGTGGCCAGCGAGCCGGGCGTACGTTGTGCCTGAGGAGTCGAACATCCTTAGCGCGGGACCGTGTGAATAGAGGAAGTGAGGCGTATCTCTAGCCTTGGCCCGTCCGGGGATCGTCAGCCAGCTGGGCAACCAGGCGGCGTCAATAAATCAACGCCGCGTGGTTGCCGTGCTCTTACTCGTCGCGGGTTACGGCTGGCCCGCTAGTCCGTTTTCTCTAGTCCGTCGATCAGCTCGCAGTCCTCGGCATGAGTCGGATCGTTCCCTCGAAGTGCAGTGAGTCGGGATCGAGGAGCTGGCCTGCCTCGTGCACCCGCGCGCCTTCCAGCCAGCCGTCGACGACGGTCCCGTTCATCACGACGCCACCGGTTGCCGTGTTCAACACCCCGGTGAGCCGTGCAGTGAAGGAGCGCTCCCCGGCAGTAATGATCCAGTCGAACGTGACGTGCCAGATCGAGCCCGTAACGGTGAGGGAACGAAGCTCCGTCCGGAGCGTTCCGTTGACGTCTCCGCCCGTCGTGCCGGTCCAAACGCCGGCGGCCGGGTCGGCGATCGTCTTCTCGAACGTGAGCCGGACCGGCGCGTTCGTGGCCGCTGCGCTAGAGACACCTACGGCCCCGATCGAGCCGAGCGTCGATGCCAGAAGCGCGAGTGCGATGATTTTCATGAGATCTCCCTTCGCCCGTTTTGCCTGCCGCGAACGAGGTGGTTCCGATAGCGGCCGACATGACCGCTTGTTGCGATCGGACGACATAGTAAAGAGCTAGACAGGAATAGTCAATTACTGACTAACTACGCCAGCTCGGGACGTTCTACTCACCACCAGGAAGGGTTTCGCTAGGCCTTCGTGGGTCGACCCGACGACCGCCTCGCGATGCGAGTGGTGGCTCGACCGTCCGATCCTTGCACGGTCTTTGGGCGATGGGCCGTGCAGGGATCGAACCTGCGACCTTGGGATTAAGAGTCCCCTGCTCTACCAGCTGAGCTAACGGCCCGGGGCCGGCGAATTCTAGCGAGCGTCCGTGGGCGGTCGCGCTACGGGCGGACGAGGCGGCGCTGGGCGTACCAGCGCACGTCCCGCGTCGTGCGGTAGCCGGCCGCGAGCACGGAGACGCCGAGCAGCAGGATCTGTCGAGCGAGCATGGGGCGGATAGATTCGTCGGCGCGCATGCGAGTCCTCTCCGTCGTCGGCAACCGGCCGCAGTTCGTGAAGTCCGCTCCCCTCTCCGAGGCATTCCGTAACGCGGGGATCGACGAGGTCGTCCTCCACACGGGCCAGCACTACGACCCGGAGCTCTCGCAGGTCTTCTTCGACGACCTCGAGCTCGCGCCGCCCGCGCACCGGCTCGAGGCCGGCTCCGGCACGCACGCGCGGCAGACGGCCCGCATGCTCCCCGGGATCGAGGACGCGATCCGCGCGGAGGAGCCGGACGTCGTGCTCGTCAGCGGCGACACGAACTCGACGCTCGCGGGCGGGCTCGTGGCGGCGAAGCTCCACGTGCCGGTCGCGCACGTCGAGGCGGGCCTGCGCTCGTTCGACCGGCGCATGCCGGAAGAGGTCAACCGCGTGCTCGTGGACGCGCTCTCCTCCGCCCTCTTCGCGCCGAGCGACGTCGCCGTCGCAAACCTGCGCCGGGAGGGGATCGTCGAGGGCGTCCGGCAGGTCGGGGACGTGATGGCGGACGCGAACCGCCGGCTCTCGCCGCTCGCGCGCGAGCGCTCGACCGCCCTCGAGGACGCGGGCGTCGAGCCCGGTCGGTACGTCGTCCTCACGCTCCACCGGGAGGCGAACACGACCGCGGAGCCGCTTCGCGCGGTCGCCGCCGGGCTCGCGGCGCACGAGGAGCCGGTCGTCTTCCCCGCGCACCCGCGCACGACTGCCGCGCTCGCCGCCGGCGCGATCGGCCTGCCCGCGCACGTCCGCGTGCTTCCACCGCTCGGCTATCTGGACTTCGCAGCGCTCGCGTCGCAGGCGCGCGTCGTCGCGACGGACTCGGGCGGGATCCAGAAGGAGGCGTACTGGTACGGCGTCCCGTGCGTGACCTTGCGGGACACGACCGAATGGGTCGAGACGATCGAAGCCGGCTGGAACCGGCTCGTGGGCACCGACCCGGTGGAGATCGCCGCCGCGCTCGCCGATCCGCCGCGCGCCGCAGAGCGCCCCGAGCTCTACGGCGACGGGCACGCGGCGGAGAGGATCGCGGGGCACCTCGGTACGATGGGCCGCCGATGACGGGCGACACGGTGAGGATCGGCCTCGCGGGCCTCGGCTACTGGGGGCCGAACCTCGCGCGGAACTTCGACTCGCTCCCGGGAGCGGCGCTCGTGGCCATCTGCGACGCCGACCCGGAGCGGCTCGCGCGGGCGGGCGCGCGCTTCCCGGACGCCCGCACGACGACGGACTTCGACGACCTGCTCGCCGAATCGATCGACGCGGTCGTGATCGCGACGCCGGTCCCGACCCACGCCGACCTCGCCTCCCGCGCGCTCACGGCGGGCAAGCACGTCTTCGTCGAGAAGCCGGTCGCGCTCTCCGCGAGCGAGGCGCAGGACGTCTCCGCGCTGGCCGCCGAGCGCGGCCTCACGCTCATGCCGGGTCACCTGCTCCTCTACCACCCCGGCGTCGCGAAGCTGCGCGAGATCGTCCTCTCGGGCGACCTCGGCCGTCTGCTCGTCATCTACGGGAACCGCCAGAACCTCGGGAAGATCCGCCGCGACGAGAACGTCCTCTGGAGCCTCGGCGCGCACGACCTCTCGGTCATCCTGGACCTCGTCGGCGAGGAGCCCGAGGAGGCCTCGGCCCGCGGCGAGTCGTTCCTCACGAAGGGCGTCGAGGACATCGTCTTCTGCTACCTCCGCTTCCCGTCCGGCGTCGTCGCCCACCTGCACCTCTCGTGGCTCGACCCGCACAAGATGCGGAAGATCACGGTCGTCGGCGACCGGAAGATGGCCGTCTTCGACGACATGGAGCTCGACCACAAGGTGACGATCTACGACAAGGGCCCGCAGGAGCCCGTGCACTCCTACGGGGAGTGGATGACGCGGAGCGGCGACATCTGGAGCCCGAAGATCCCGAACGACGAGCCCCTCCGGCTCGAATGCGCGCGGTTCCTCGACTTCGTCCGCGGCGAGGCCGACTCCGCGCCCGCGCGCGAGAACGGGCTCGCGGTCGTGCGCGTGCTGGAGGAGCTCCAGCGCTCGCTCGAGCGGGAACGCGTGTGACCGCCCGCATCGCCGAGACGGCGGTCGTCTACCCGGGGGTCGAGCTCGGCGACGATGTCGCGATCGGCGATCACGCGGTCGTCGGGAAGCAGCCGACGCTCGGACGCCGCTCGACCGCCGCGCGGGAGGAGCTTCCGCCGCTCGTCGTCGGGGACGGCTGCGCGATCCTCGCCGGCGCGGTCGTCTTCGCCGGGACGCGGCTCGGCCGGGGCGTCGTCCTCGGCGACCAGGCGTGCGTGCGGGAGCGGTGCGAGCTCGGGGACGAGGTCGTCGTCGGGCGCGGCTCGCTCGTCGAGAATGACACGACGATCGGGGCGCGCACGAGGATCCAGGCGAACGCGTACGTGACCGCGTACTCGACGCTCGAGGAGGACGTGTTCGTCGCGCCCTGCGTCGTGACGACGAACGACAACTTCATGGGGCGCACGGAGGCGCGGCTCGAGCTCATGCGCGGCCCGACGATCCGCCGGGGCGCGCGGATCGGCGGCGGGGCGGTGCTCCTCCCGGGGATCGAGGTCGGGGAGGAGGCGTTCGTCGGCGCGGGCGCCGTCGTCGTGCGCGACGTGGCGCCCCGGACGGTCGTCGTGGGGAACCCGGCGCGCGTGCTGCGCGCGGTGCCCGACGAAGAGCTGCTCTAGCCCGAGCGGAGGACGGTGAGGGTGTACTCGCCCGCCTTGCCGCGCGGGAGCCGTACCTCGACGAAGTGATAGCCGTTCGCGCGGGCGCGGTGGACGATCCGCTCCTTCCAACTCGGGCCGGCGGAGCGCGCGAGGCGGTTCGCGCGGCGCGCGCGGGCGCCGGAGTCGAGCGTTCGCGTCCCGGGCCGCCAGAGGTAGAGGTTGCTGTTCCCGCGCACCGGCCCGTTCAGCCGGACGTCCAGCCGCTCGCCGCGGCGGAGCGAAACCCGGTACACGTCGCGCCGGTCGTCGAAGGGATCGAGCGTCGCGCGAATCCGGACGGCCTTCCCCCCGAGCCGCCGTGCCTTGTCGCCCGCGTCGTCGTTCGGCTCGTAGCGGTCCCGCGGCGGGAGCGGTCGGCCGAGCCGCTCGAGCGCGCTCGTCACGTCGAGGAGCCCGAACCCGGAGCGGCGGTCGCGTCCGATCGGGGGGATGTCCTTCGCGCTCCGCTGGAGGATCGTGCGCACCTGGCTCGCGTGCAGCCTCCCGCCGGCGAGCAGACGCTCGCCGAGGAGCGAGGACGCGGCGCCGGCGACGAGCGGGGCCGAGAACGACGTCCCGCTGGGGTTCCGGTCGGCGAGCCGCCTGGCGCAGGCCGTGTAGCCGGCCGGGCTGCAGCCGGCCTGCATGAGCTGCGCCGGGTACGTCGAGAGCATCTGCGTCCCCGGCGCCGCGACGTCCACGTGCACCGGGTCGCGGTTCGAAAAGGCCGGCGTCTGCCCGTCCGGCCGGAGCGCGGCGACCCCGAGCACGTGAGGGAGCGCGGCCGGCCAGCTCGCGTACCGCTCGGGGCAGCGCACGCGCGAGCAGTTCCCGGCCGCCGCGACGACGAGGACGCCGTTCCGTGTCGCGTAGTCGATCGCGGCGTGCTCGAGCGGCGAGTAGGCGTCCCGCCGTGGGTCGTCCGGGTTGCGCGGCCCGCCCAGGCTCAGGTTGATCACCCTCGCGCCGTTGTTCACCGCCCAGCGGATCGCGCGCGCCTCGTCCTGGATCAGGATCAGCCCTTCGGCGCCGCTGATCTTCGCCACGAGGAGCTCGACGGAGATCCCGGCGCCCGCGATCCCGACGCCTTCGTCGACGCCGGCGGCGATGAGTCCGGCGACCGTCGTCCCGTGGCCGACCGCGTCGGTGAGGGCCGAGCCGCCCACGAAGCTTCTCGAGGCGACGATGCGGCCCGCGAAGTCGGGGTGAGAGCCGTCCACGCCGGAGTCGATCACGGCGACGCGGACGGGCGGGTGCGGCGGCTTCGCGACCCAGTGGTCGAGCGCGCGCACGGTCGGGAGGTACCACTGGTCGGGGTAGAGCGGGTCGTCCGGCTCGAATGCGAGCCGGCGCGTCGCCGCCATCCGCTCCGCGTACGCGACTCCGTCGTGCGCACGGGCGGCCGCGAGCGCGCGGCGCACGTCCGGCACGGCGAGGAGGAGCGCGTCGAGCGGGCCGAGGTCCTCGACGAGCCGCCCGCCGGTCGCCTCGGCGAGCGCGGCGCCGAGCTCGGCGCGCGGCGCGTCCTCGTCGACGCCGACGGCGATCGTCCCGGGCGCGGCCGCCGCGGGCGCGGCGAGCGCCCCCGCGGCGAGGAAGGCGACGAGGAGGCGGCGGGCCACCTAGCCGGCCTTGAGGACGGCCGAGTACCCGCGCGCGTGCGCAGGCCCGGCCTTCGCGGTCGCGCGGTAGCTGCCGGCCGTGACGTTCAGCCGCGCGACGTAGGACCCGTCCCCCGCCGTGGTCGCCGTCGCGACCGTGCGCCACGAGCCGCTCACGCGGCGCTGCACCTGCACCTCGACCCCGCCGCGGGCTGGCCCGATCCCGCCGCGGATCGCCCGCCGCGCGCGCCCGATCCGGGCGATGACGGCCGTGGCGACGTTCACGCGGTGCCCCGCGCCCTTGCCCTTCGGGGAGGCGAGCCGGAACCACGCGGTCGCCTTCGGCCCGACCTGCACGCTCACGGCGCCGGTCGAGACGTCGCGCACGCGCGTCCACGAGTTGCTCCCCCAGGCGCGCCGCTCGAGCCGGGCGCCGCCGCCCACGTTGCGGGCGACGCCGCCGAGCGTGATCTTCTTCCCGTACGTGACGGACGAGCGGCCGTCGAGCGAGAGGACGCCGAGCGTGAACCAGCTCGAGCGTAGGCCGAATGCGTACTGGAACGACGTTCCCGCGAGGCTCCTGCTGCCGAGCGTGCCCTTCACGGTCACGCTCGCGATGCGCCGTGAGGCGTTCCGGTTCGCCGTCGCGTCGACGAGCGCGCCCCTCGGCGCCGACGAGCCGAGCTTCGCGCGGAAGCTCTTCGCCGCGTACCGGAACGGGCCCCACTTGTGGTACGGCGAGAGGTCGTCGTGCGGGTCGGGGACTGAGACGAGGTACGGCCGCGCGGTCGTCGCCCACACGTGCTCGATGTTCGCGGTCCGGCCGCCGGATGTCGAGTGGAAGAACGTCCAGGCGACGGCGCCGTTGTGCCGGACGACCTGGCCGCGCGTGGCGTCGATCGCGGCGGTCGCGCGGGCGTCCTCGGCGGGGACGCCGTTGTAGACCTGGCTCCGCGTGTCCGCGTAGAGGTCGAAGATCCCGCTCGTCTTGCGCGACACGACCGCGTACGAGCGCGCGGCGACCGCCTGGGCCTTGAGCGCCTCCGGGTGCCAGCTCGGCGGCATCTCGTCCGGGACGACGCCGTAGAGGTAGCGCTCGAGCGAGAGGTGGTTCACGGCCGAGACGCGTCCGCCGGAGGAGTGCAGCACAATCTCGCCGCGGTACGCGCGCCCGTTCAGGCGCAGGTGCGACGTGCCGCGCTTGAACCGCGCAGGGCTCGCGAGCGTGCGGAGCCGGCCGTTCTGCGAGCGGATCCGGAGCCCGGACCCGAGCTGGTGGCTCCCCTTCGGGATCGTGAACGTCCGTCCGCGCGCGTCCGTGACCTTGAACGCGCTCGTCGACCCGATCGTGACGCCGGCCGCCCGGTCGGCGAGCAGGATCCGAACCTTGCCGACGGAGGTCTTCCCGAGCGTCGTGCCCCGGTAGTAGTGGGCGAGGATCCAGTCGTGCTTGCGCCCGTCGCGCGACGCGAAGCCCTGGGCGCCGTACTGCGGCATCCCGATCCCGTGCCCCCAGCCGTGGCCGTCGACGAAGAACACGGGCGGGGCCGCCTGCGCGGCGGGCACGCATGCGAAGACGGTGAAGGCGATGCAGGCGAGGAAACGACGCATGACGATCCGGAGGGCGGCGGAGACCTCAGGGTAGAGAAGCGCGGTAATGATTGTCCAAAGGAGCCGTTCGCGGCAGGCCGCCCGGCGCCTTCCCGCGACGGTTCCCGCGTTTCGTCCCGCGGGGGCGTGGCAACCTGCAGGTCATGGCCGACGGGACCGACGGCTTCCCGTCCCGCTACGAGGGCCCGCGCCACGTCGCGACGGGCGGGATGGGCGAGATCTTCGTCGCGCGCGACACGACGCTCGGGCGGACGGTGGCGATCAAGCGACTCTCGGAGCGCTTCGCGCGCGACGAGTCCGTGCGCCGGCGCTTCACGCGCGAGGGCCTCGCGGCGGCGCGCCTCTCCGGGCACCCGAACATCGTCACGATCTTCGACGTCGGCGAGTCGAGCGGCCGGCCGTTCCTCGTCATGGAGCACCTGACCGGCGGGACGGTGGCGGAGCGCGCGCGGGCGGGCGACGTGCCGCACGACCAGGCGCTCGCCTGGCTCCGGCAGTCCGCGGACGCGCTCGAGGAGGCCCACCGCAACGGGATCGTCCACCGGGACGTGAAGCCGGCGAACCTCCTCCTCGACGAGCGAGGAGACGTGCGGGTCGCGGACTTCGGGGTCGCGCGGATTCTCGAGGAGGACGCGACGCACATGACGATGGCCGGCACGGTCCTCGGCACGGCCGGCTACCTCTCGCCCGAGCAGGCGCGCGGCGAGCCGGCGACGCCCGCGTCGGACGTCTACTCGCTCGGCGTCGTCGCGTACGAGCTCCTGACCGGTGGGCGGCCGTTCGAGGGCGGATCCGCGACGGAGGAGGCGGCGCGCCACATCCACCAGCCGGTGCCGCTGGCGTCCGAGCGCGGCGTCGGGCTGCCGGGCTCGGTCGACCGCGTGTTCGAGCGCGTCCTCGCGAAGGATCCCGGCACGCGGTACGCGACGCCGGGGGCGTTCGTCTCCGACCTCGCCGCGGCGCTCGAGGAGGCGGAGCGGACGCAGGTGCTCCCCCCGCCCGTCGCGGCCGCGCCGACCGCGGGGACCCGGCGGATGACCCGAGAGCGCGAGCCGGTGCCGGAGCCTGCGAGGCGAAGCGGGCGGGCCTGGCTGCCGCTCCTCGCCGGAATCGCGCTCGTTGCGGCGCTTCTCGGCGGGGTCGTGTTCGCGGCGACGCTCGGCAACGACGACGGCGATCCGGGCGCCGAGCAGGCGCAGTCCGAGCCGCGCGAGGTGACGGTGACGACGGTGCAGGAGGGGACGACGGTCGAGCGCACCGTCACCGAGGAGACGCCGGCTCCTCCGCCTCCTCCACCGCCGACCCCGACGCCGCCTCCGAGCGGCGGGAACGTCTCCATGGCCGAGGCCCGAGAGCTCACCGACCAGGCGAAGTTCGCGATGGACGCCGGCGACTACGAGGAGGCGGTCGCGCTCGCCGAGCGGGCGCTGACGCGGCTCGGCGGCACCGGCGACATCTACGAGGCGTACGCCTCGTACAACGCCGGAAACTCGTACGCGGAGCTCGGGAACTGCGAGCGGGCGCTCGAGCTGCTCGACCGCTCGGAGGACGTCCAGGGGCAGCGGAGCGAGATCGACGCGGCGCGCGCTAAGTGCTCTTGAGCCGGGCCTCGTACTGCTCGGCGTAGTACGCGCGGTACTCGCCGGACTTGATCGGCTCCCACCAGTCGCGCCGGTCGCGGTACCAGGCGACGGTCTCGGCGAGGCCCTCCTCGAAGCCGCGCGTGGGCTTCCAGCCGAGGCCGGCGAGCTTCGACGAGTCGAGGGAGTAGCGGCGGTCGTGGCCGGGCCGGTCGTCCACGTGGCGGACGAGCCCCGGGTCGGCGCCAGTCAGCTCGAGGATGCGGCGCGTGACCTCGAGGTTCTCGAGCTCCTCGCCGCCCCCGACGTTGTAGACCTCGCCGGGGGCGCCCTCGCGGAGCACTGTCTCGATCCCGGCGCAGTGATCCTCGGCGTGGAGCCAGTCGCGCGTCTGGCGCCCGTCGCCGTAGACCGGCAGCGGCTCGCCCTCGAGTGCGTTCGTGACGAAGAGCGGGATCATCTTCTCCGGGTACTGGTGCGTTCCGTACGTGTTCGAGCCGCGCGTGATCGAGGCGTTCACGCCGTACGTGCGGACGTAGGCGAGGACCTGGAGGTCGCCGCCCGCCTTCGACGCCGCGTACGGGCTTGAGGGGCGCAGCGGATCGTCCTCGCGCGACGAGACGCCTGGGGGGAGGTCGCCGTACACCTCGTCCGTCGAGACGTGGACGAAGCGCGCGCCGCTCTCGCGCGCCCACTCGAGGAGGACATGCGTGCCCATCACGTCGGTCGTGATGAACTCGCCTGCCGCGAGGATCGAGCGGTCGACGTGCGTCTCGGCGGCGAAGTTGACGATCGCCTCGGCGCCCTTCCCCGCGCGCGCGACGGCGTCCGGGTCGGCTATGTCGCCCGCGTGGAACTCGTGTGCGACCCCCTCGAGATTCGCGGGGTTGCCGGAGTACGTGAGCTTGTCGAGGACGACGACGTCCTCGCCCGCCGCCGCGAGGTGCCGAACGAAGTGCGAGCCGATGAACCCGGCCCCGCCGGTGACGAGAATCCGCACGGCGCGATGCTATCCGCCCGCCGGGCCATGCCCTGGGGCTCTCCCCGGGGCATGGCCGTGCGGGACGCGCCGCGTGATCGGTCGATAGCCGTGTGTGCAAGGAAAAAGTCCGCTACGGACGTGACCCAGGGCCTGTCCCCGGGTCACGTCCCTTCGAGACGGGCGAGGCACTCACGGAGGCCTTCCCGCCAGTGCGGGAGCCGCGGCGCCTCGGGGCGCTCGCTCCGCAGAACCGAGTACGCCGGGCGCGCCGCGGGCGCGCCGAATTCCTCCGTCTTGATCGGGACGACCCGGCACGCGAGCCCCGCCTCCTCGAAGATCGCGGCTGCGAGCTCGGCCCACGTGCAATCCCCCTCCGCGGCGATGTGCCAGACGCCGCCGGGGAGCTCCACGAGCGAGCGCGTCGCCTCCGCGAGGTGCCCGACGTACGTCGGCGAGCCGCGCTGGTCGTCGACGACGCGCACCTCGTCCCGCTCGGCGCCGAGCCGGAGCATCGTGCGGACGAAGTTCTTCCCCGTCCAGCCGAAGAGCCAGGACGTCCGCACGATCCAGCCGTCCCGCATCTCCTGCTCGCCGGCGAGCTTCGTCCGCCCGTAGACCGATCGCGGCGCAGGCGCGTCCGACTCGACGTAGGGCGAGCGCTTCTCCCCGTCGAAGACGTAGTCGCTCGAGTAGTAAACGACCGGCGCGCCGAGCGCGACGACGTTCCGCGTGCCGACGACGTTCACGAGCTCCGCTCCCTCGGGGTCGCTCTCCGCGCCGTCGACGTTCGTCCACGCGGCCGCGTGGAGGACGAGATCCGCCTCCGCGGAGAACGGCTCGGTGACGTCGAGCGCGGCCCGAGGCCGGACGTCCGCACCGGGGAACGCCTCGGCCAGCGCGACCCCGAGCTGCCCCGCCCCTCCGGTGATGAGAGTCCGTCTCACGATGAAGCCTTGAGCCGCCGCGCCGCGCTGGACGGCCCCTGCCGGCGTCCTCGGTCTCGCCCGTAGCCTCCGGCTACGAACGAGACGCTGCACCGGGGGGTGGACGAGGGGGGATTCCCCCCTCGTAGGCAGGAACCGCCCATCGCATCGCGGCGACGAACCGTCATCGCGAGACGGACTCTAGGACGCGTCGCGAGCCGAGAGGATCGGCGTCTGCGTGCTCCACAGGTCCCTCACGCGCGGGTCGTCCCACGGGACGCCGTGCTCGTCTGGGTCGGCGGGATCGTACTCCTCGGTCACGTGGTAGCAGAAGAGGAGATCGGTGAGCGCCTCGAAGCCGTGCGCGTACTGCCCCGGGACGTAGATCGCGACCGGGTTCTCCTCGCCGATGTCCTCGGTGAAGACGTCGCCCGTCTCGCGGTCGAGGACGACGACGCGAGCCGTCCCGGTCAGGCACGTGAAGAGGTCGTCCTGCCCGCGCTCGTGGTAGTGGAGGCCGCGAATCACGCCCCGGCGGGAGAACGAAACGTTCGTCTGCACCGTCGGCCGCGGCAGCGCCGACGCGCGCCGCACCTCGACGAACCAGCCGCGCTCGTCCTCGAAGACCCGCAGCGGCAAGCGGAGCAGCCCGGGCAGCGTCGTCGCGGGCGCGCTCACTCGGTGTTCGCCCCGTTGGCGCGCACGAAGTCGTTCACGGCGTAGTACGCGTCGATCGACTCGCCCGCGTCGCCCCAGAACCCCTCGAGGACGTCGTACTCCATCGTCCCCTGCTCGACGTAGTGGTTGTTCACGTCCGTGATCTCGAGCTCGCCGCGGCCCGACGGGACGAGCCCCGGGATGATCTCGAAGACGTCCGCGTCGTAGAAGTAGATCCCGGTCACCGCGAACGGGCTCGGCGGGGTCTCGGGCTTCTCGACGATCCGCAGGACGCGCCCGTCGCCGTCCAGCTCCGGCACGCCGAGATGCCGCAGGTGCTCGGGATCCTCCTCGCGGGCGAGCAGGATCCGGGCGCCGCGCTCCTGGCGCTCGAAGTTTTCGACCGACGAGCGGACCGAGCGCTCGACCACGTTGTCGGCGAGCATCACGCAAACCCGCTCGCCCGCCGCGAAGCGCTCCGCGAGCCCGAGCGCGTCGGCGATCCCGCCCGCGCGCTCCTGGTACGCGTACGAGAGCCGCTCGATCCCGTACTCGTGTCCGTTGCCGAGCAGGCGCAGGAACTCGCCGGCGTGCGTGCCGCCCGTCACCACCATGAGCTCGGTGATCCCCGCGCGCACGAGGCACTCGATCGAGTACGTCACCATCGGCCGGTCGTAGATCGGCAGCAGGTGCTTGTTCGTGATCCGTGTGAGCGGGTGCAGGCGCGTGCCGCTTCCGCCGGCGAGAATGACGCCCTTCATCCGGCGAAAACCCTAACGACGGAGGGGCCGCTCCGCTGTTTGGTCACGCTCGCTCAGGTAAGAATCCCTCCACACCGACGAAAGGATGCGATGAAGGACAGGGTGAACATGGCAGTCGACACCGCCCGGCCGTACGTCGAGCGGCTCGCGAAGGACGACGAGCTCCACGACCACGTGAAGAAGGCGTACGACTCGGCGCGGAAGATCTACGACGACCTGATCGGCCCGACGGGCGCCTCCGCGGTGGCCCTGAAGGTCGCCAGGGACAAGGACGTCCAGGACGAGCTCCGCAAGGCGGTCGAGGAGCTCCGTGAGGCGGGCAAGCGGGCGCGCGGCGACGAGTCGCACACCGGCCGCAACATGACTCTGCTCCTCGCGGGGATCGCGCTCGGCGTTCTCTTCAACCCGATGACGGGGCCCGAGACGCGCGCTTGGATCAAGGAGAAGGTGTTCGGCCCGGACGAGCCGTTCGAGTTCGAGCCGTCGAGCTCGGGCTCGAGCAGCAACGAGTCGTAAACGCCGCCGACGACGGCTTCATAATCGGCCCGGCGTGCTCCGGACCGACCACTACCCGTTCTGCTGGGGCTGCTCGGTCGGCACGAACGGGCTCGGGTTCGACTGGCGCTTCGACGGCGACACGCTCCACGCTGAGCACATCGTCCGCGAGGAGTTCCAGGGCGCGCCCGGGATGGCACACGGCGGGATCGTCGCCGCGCTCCTCGATGAGGCGTGCGGCCAGGCGGCGCGGCCGCTGGTGTCGCCCGGGGTGACATCGCGTCTCGAGGTGCGCTACCTGGCGCCGGTGCCCGTGGAAGAGCCCCTCCGAATCTCGGCGCAGGTCGTCGAGCGGGGCGACCGCCGGGTTCGCGCGGAAGCCTCGATCCTCGACCGCGACGGGCTCGTCCTCGCGCACGCGCAGGCGGACGTCGTCCTCGTCCGGCCCGAGCACTTCCTCTCCACCGAGCGCGGCCGCGCCCGCGGCCTCGACTGGTTGCCGCGCGGCTAGAACGCACCGAGCGCACGGGCGGTCGCACGCGCCTGCTCGGGCGTGAGCGGGATCGGGCGCACGACCGGGGGGAACAGGATCCAGACGACGGAGCCGCCCATGTGGCGGACGACCGGGCGCCCGTCGGGCTCGACGCCCAGCCGCTCGAAGTGCACGGCGGCGAGCTTCTCCTGGAGCGCGGCGTTCCCGTCGAGCCGCCGGGCGAGCGCCTCGCCCGCCGCGTCGCCGTGCCGTGCGCGCCACGCGACCCGGGCGAGCCGGACGACGCCGCGCCCCCGTGCCGAGAGGCCCTGCGTCGGCGGCAGCACCGGCTCCGCGGTCGAGACCTCGAGGGCGAACGCCCCGCCGAAGATCCGTCCCTCGGGCGCGAGCCGGACGACGAGCGGCGGCAGCCCGTCCGGGGGCTCCAGCCGCACGGCGAGCGGCCCCGCCCTCTCGCCTCGGCGGTAGCCGACCGCCTCGAAGGCATCGAGGTCGAGCTCGAGCGAGCGGGCGGCGGCCGCGCGCGCCCTACCGCGCACCGCGCGCCGTGACGCGGACGGGCATCCGCTTGATCGCGTTCGTGAAGTTCGTCCGCATGCGCTCGACCGGCCCCGTCACCTCGAGCGCGGCGAGCCGCGGGAGCAGCTCGTCGAAGAGCACCTGCACCTCGAGCTTCGCGAGGTGCGCCCCGAGGCAGTAGTGCGGCCCGCCGCCCCCGAACGTCAGGTGCCGGTTCGGCGAGCGCCCGACGTCGAAGCGCTCGGGCGCCTCGAAGACCTCCTCGTCGAAGTTCGCCGAGACGTACCAGACGACCACCTTGTCCCCCGCCGCGATCGGCTGCCCGCGGATCTCCGTGTCGGCGGTCGCCGTCCTGCGGAAGTGCAGGACGGGGCTCGACCAACGCAGGATCTCGTCCGCGCCGCGCTCCCAGGCGAGCTGCGGGTCGCCGCGCAGGCGCTCCCACTGGTCGGGGTGCTCGACGAGGGCGAGCATCCCATGGGCGATCGCCTGGCGCGTCGTCTCGTTCCCGGCGACGACGAGGAGGAGGAACATCGTGTCGAACTCGCGCTCGGTCAGCCGCTCGCCGTCGATCTCCGTGTGGACGAGCTTCGAGACGAGGTCGTCGCGCGGCTCCCTACGGCGCTCCGCGGCGAGCGCATGGCCGTACTCGAAGAGCTCGAGCGCCGCGGGGCTCCGGAAGGGCACGAGCCTGTAGGCCTCGCTCGCCGGGCTGTCGTGGAGGACGTCCGCATAGTCGGGATCCGTGTTCGCGATCATCCTGTCGCCCCAGTCGATCAGGCGGTCGGTATCCGACTCGGGCGTGCCGAGGAGCCGTGCTAGGACGCGGATCGGAAGCTCCTTGGCGATCTCCTCGACGAAGTCGAACTCCCCGAGCGGGAGCGCCCGGTCGAGGATCTCGCGCGTGAGCTCCCGCAGCGCGAGCTCGTACGCCTTCACCGCGCGCGGCGTGAACGGCGGGCCGACGAGGCCGCGCAGGCGCGTGTGGCGAGGCGGGTCGGTCTCGAGCATCGAGCGGCGCGCCGCCATCATCTCCTCGTCGAGGTCCTCGAGGTTCGCGCCCTGCGCCGAGGAGAACGTCTTCGTGTCGCGCGAGACCGAGACGACGTCCGAGTGCCTCGTCACGCACCAGAACCCGCGCCCGCCCGGCCAGTCGTACCACCAGACCGGCGCCTCGCGGCGCAGGAGGGCGAACGTCTCGTGCGGGATCCGCTCGACGAACGCGTCGTTGCCGAGGTCGATCTCGTCCAGGGCCGGGAGGGGTGCCATTCGTGCAAGTATCCGTCCCCGTGCAAGAGGAGAGCGTGGAGAGCAGGCGGGCGCGCGGGCTCGCGCGGCTCGCGGAGCTCGGGGACGAGCCGGGCGGCGAAGAGTTCCTCGCGCGTCTCGGCGACCTCGGCGACCTGACGGTCGACTTCGTCTTCGGCGACGTGCACGCGCGCCCCGGGCTCGGCGTGCGCGAGCGGGAGCTCGTGATCGTCGCCGTCCTCACCGCGCTCGGCGGCCTCGAGCCCCAGGTGCGCGCGCACATCCGCGCGGCGCGCGAGGCGGGCGTGAGCGAGGAGGAGCTGGAGGAGACGATGATTCAGGTGTCGCCGTACGCGGGCTTCCCGCGCGCGATCAACGGGCTCAAGGTCCTGCGCGAGGAGCAGGGCCGGTGAGGGCGGCGCGGTTCGTCGACCCGTCGGGGGCCGAGCGGATCGGCCGCTACGCGGACGAGGGCGTCGTCGACGCGGGGCCGGCGGGTGTCGGCGGGTTCGTGCCGTCGGCCGAGGGCTGGGACGAGGTGGAGGCCGCGTCCGGCCCGGAGTACGCGCTCGACGAGATCCGGCTCCTGCACCCGGTCGTCCCGGCGAAGCTCATCGGGATCGGGCTGAACTACCGCGACCACGCGGCCGAGTCGGAGCTCGACGTCCCGGAGGTGCCGGTCGTCTTCGCGATGTGGCCGTCCGCGCTCGTCGGCCAGGGCGCGCCGATCGTCGTCCCGCGCGACGAGACGCGGCCGGACTTCGAGGGCGAGGTGGCGATCGTGCTCGGCCGCACGGTGAAGAACGTCTCGGCCGAGGAGGGGCTCGCGGCGATCGGCGGCTTCGCGCCGTTCAACGACGTTTCCGGTCGCCGGGCCCAGCTCGAGACGCCGCTCCGGCAGTTCACGATCGGGAAGAGCTTCGACACGTTCGCGCCGATGGGCCCGTGCGTCGCGTCGGTGGACGGCGTGGATCTCGACGCGCTCGACGTGCGAACGACCGTGAGCGGCGAAGTCCTTCAGGACTCGTCGACGCGCGACCTCATCTTCGACTTCGGCCGGATCGTTTCATACCTCTCGACCGGGATCACCCTCGAGGCGGGAACGGTCGTCGCGACCGGCACGCCCGGCGGCGTCGGCGACACGCGCGACCCGCGGCGCTACCTCGAGGAGGGCGACGTCGTCGACGTCTTCGTCTCGGGCGCGGGCACGCTCACGAACCCGGTCGAGCGCGAGCGCTAGCCCGCGCAGCTAGCCTGGGCGCGTGGCCCCCGCCTCTCGCAGCCGGCGCCGGATCGCGGTCCTCATGCCGCTCGCGCTCCTCAGCGCGTTCGTCGTCGCCGGGGTCGTCGTTCGCTGGCGCTACACGGGCTCGTACCAGGCGGCGAACCTGCCGTGGAACCTGTTCCTCGCCTGGATCCCGCTCATCCTCGCCCTCGCGGTGTACGACGCGCATCGCCGCGGCGCTCGGACGGCGTGGCTTCTCGCCGGCGGAGGTTTCTGGCTCCTCTTCTTCCCGAACGCGCCCTATCTCGTGACCGACCTCAAGCACCTCGGGGCCTGGTCGGGCGCGCCGGAGTGGTTCGACGTCGTCCTCGTCTCCGCCGCCGCCTGGACGGGGCTCCTGCTCGGCTTCGCCTCCCTCTATCTCGTCCAGGCGGTCGTGCGCGAGCTGCGGGGCGCGGCCGCGGCGTGGCTCGTCGTCGTCGGCAGCATCGCGCTCGGCTCGTTCGGGATCTACCTCGGGCGGTTCGAGCGCTGGAACTCCTGGGACGCTCTGACGAGCCCGGGCTCCCTCCTCGCCGACCTCTGGGCGGGAGGGATGAATCCGGTCGCGCACCCGCGCGTGCTCGCTGTCACCGTCCTGTTCACGGGCTTCCTGACGCTCGCGTACCTGACCTTCTACAGCGTCGTCGCGCTCGGCCGGAACGAGCAGGAGCCGTTCTGATGGAGCAGCGCGTCAGCCTCGTCACGCTCGGCGTCCGCGACCTCGGGCGTGCGCGGCGGTTCTACGAGGCGCTCGGCTGGACGACGGGCGCGGCGCCCGCGGACGACGTCGCCTTCTTCCAGGCGGGCGGGATGGTGGTCGCGCTTTGGGGCCGGGAGGAGCTCGCCGCCGACAGCGGCGTCGAGGACGCGGGCGGCTGGGGCGGCGTGACGCTCGCGCACAACGTCCGCTCGCCGGCCGACGTGGATGCGGTCGTCGAGGAGGCCCGCGCCGCCGGCGCGACGATCACGCGCGAGCCGGCCGAGACGTTCTGGGGCGGCTACTCGGGCGCGTTCACCGACCCCGACGGCCACGCGTGGGAGATCGCCCACAACCCGAGCTGGACGCTCGCGGACGACGGCTCCGTGCGGCTCCCCGGCTGAGCCCGTTCTCCGGCCAAAGCCCCACCCTGGGAGGGGAAAGGGGCCACCACCGCCGCCCACTCGGAGGCTACGCCTCCAGGGCGCTCGGCGACAGCGGGCGACGTGTGCCATTTCGGCACGAACCTGGGCCGATTCCCGCACACGCGCGGGTTCTGCCACTGAGCCCGCCGGCGCTAGGGCGCGAGCCCGGCCTCGATCCAGGCGCGGAAGAGCCCGACCTGCTCCTCCGGCCACTCGCCGTCGCACGGCATCGAGCCGTCCTCGAGCCGCTCCAGGATCGCGGCGGCGTTGTCGCGCACGTCCTCGTACTCGAAGAGGTCGAACGCGAACTCCATCGCCTCCCTGTCGTCCTCGCGGAAGAGCGGGCGGATGTCCGCAGCGAACGAGGGCCCCGAGCCGTTGCCCCCGCTCACAGCGTCACGGCGTACTCGTTGAGCTCCCAGTCGGTGACGGCGGAAGCGAACCGCGCCACCTCGCTCCGCTTCATGGCGAGGAACGCCTGCACGAACTGCGGCCCGAGATGCTCGACGAAGAACGTGTCCTCCTCGAGCGCGTCGAGCGCCTCGCCGAGGGAGAAGGGCATGAGCGTCCGGTCCTCGAGCTCGTAGGCGACGCCGCTCACCGGCTCGCCCGGGTCGAGCTCGCGCTCGAGCCCGTCGATGCCCGCGAAGAGCGCGGCCGCGGACGCGATGTAGGCGTTCGCCGTCCCGTCGCCGGCGCGGTTCTCGATCCGCGTCGCCTTGCCCCGCTCGCGCGGGATGCGCGCGTAGACCGTCCGGTTGTCGTGGCCCCACGTCACGTTCCACGGGCCGAACGCCATGGCGAGGAACCGCTTGTACGCGTTGATCGTCGGCGCCATGATCGCCGTCATCCCGCGCGCGTGCTCGAGCTGCCCGGCGAGGAACTGCCGGCAGACGTCGGAGAGCCCGTCCGGGCCGTCGGGGTCGTCGAAGGCGTTCGTGCCGTCGTCCCAGAGCGACAGGTGGAGGTGGTAGCCGGACGTCCCGAGCTCCTGGATCGGCTTCCCCATGAACGTCGCCACGAGCCCGTGCTGCGCCGCGATCTCCTTCACCGCGAGCTTGAGGAGGTGCGCGTCGTCCGCGGCCTTGAGCGCGTCGTCGTAGCGGAGGTTGATCTCCCACTGCGAGCCGAAGTACTCCTGGTTCGAGGCGATGAGCGGGAGCCCCATCGCGGCGACCCCGTCCTCCATCTTGCGCAGGACGCCCTCGGTGTCGACGCTCGGCGAGAGCGTGTAGACGAGGCCGGGCTGCTTCGCGTACTGCTCGTAGCCCGAGCCGTTCGGGCGCAGAAGGAAGAACTCGAGCTCGTGCCCGGCGACGGCGCGGAGGCCGCGCTCCGCCAGCTCGTCCGAAGCGCGTGCGAGGAGCTGGCGCGGCGAGGCGGGGAGCCAATCGCCGTCGAAGCGCACGTCGCCGATCGCGATCGCGGTCGAGCGCTCCCACGGGACGACGGTGAGCGTGTCGAGGTCGGGGATCACCTGGGCGTCCCGGAAGTCGACCTCCGCGCCGAGCCCGGTTCCCTCGATCACCTCGCCGACGTGGTCGACGCAGAACGCCGAGATGCAGAAGTTGATCCCGTCCTCGAGGCACTCGTCGAGCTGCGTGAGCGGGACGACCTTGTTGCGGGAGACGCCGAGGAGGTCGGTGAAGTGGACGCGCAGGCGGTCGCAGCCCGCCTCGCGGACGCGCGCGAGCCGCTCCTCGGCCGATAGTTGCTCCCCCATCGCAGCCTAATCGTGCCGGATGTGAGGCCCGCCGGGCTCCACCGGCAGCGGCAGGTCCTCCTCGATCAGCTCCGTCTCGCGGTAGACCTCCTCGAGCGGCACGCGCCTGAACTGCGACGTGAGCTCGCCGCGCATCGCGTTCAGGAGGAACGACGCCGCCGCCGCGACGGCGAGGAAGATCCCGTAGTAGAGGTAGGCGTCGTTCCGCACCTCCTCGACCGGGAAGATCTTGAACGCCGCGAGCGCGATGAGCCCGGCGCCGACGAGCTGCGGGATCGGCACGAGCGGCGAGCGGAACGGCCGCGCGGCGTTCGGCTCCACGATCCTGAGGATCACGACCGACAGGTGGATGAGGAAGTACGCGGTCGCCCAGCCGAGCACGCCCGCGAGGATGAGCTTGATGAAGTTCTGGCTCGTCCCGAGGTCGACGACGACGTTCACGAGGATCGGAAGCGACGCGATCACGAGGATCCCGACGACGGGCGCGCGCGTCGACGGCAGCAGGTAGGCGAACACGGAGGGCAGCTGGCGCGTCAGGCCCATCCCGTAGAGGATCCGCGGGATCCCGGCGATCAGCGCGTTCAGCGTCGAGAGCGTCGCGGCGATCGAGACGACCGCCATCCACCACTTGCCCGTGTCGCCGAGGATCGCGATCGCCGTCTCGATGTGGGCGACCGGGCTGAAGGCGCCGAGCTGCTCGGCGGGCACGTAGCGCGCCGCCGCGAGCCCGAAGAGGACGACCGGGATGCTCACGAGCGTGAGGCCGAGGAAGATCCCGAGCGGGATGTTGCGGCCGGGGTTCTCCATCTCCTCCGCGAGTGGGCACGTGTACTCCATCCCGACGAAGGTGAAGAGCGCGATCCCGAGCAGCGTCGAGAAGAGGCTCCACGTGAAGGGCACGTCCGGAAAGAGCCCGCCGATCGGGTCCGTGGTCCCCAGCCCGAGCACGCCGATCAGCCCGAAGATGAGCAGCGAGAGCGCGACGAAGGCGGTCAGGCCGACCTCGACCGCGCCGTACGGGCGGATGCCCGCGATGTTGAGGAGGGCGACGAAGACGACGAAGACGATCACCCAGAGCGTCGTCGAGGGCCCGTCCGTCCAGAGGAAGCCCTTGATGATCGCGGACGGCGTGTACGACTCCGCCGCGGTCGGGAAGAGGATCACCGCGATGTAGCCGACGAGCACGGCGAGGGTCGCGAAGAACGGCCCGAGCCCGGCGCGCACGTACTCGTTCATCGAGCCGGCCTTCGGGATCATCGTGGCGAGCTCCGCGAAGCTCATCGACTGGAGGTACATCGCGAGCAGCCCGACCGCGAGGGCGGCGAGGAAGACGTAGCTCGCCGAGAACCCGGCCGTGACCGTCGCGAGGACGGTCGAGGCGACGATCAGGCCGAACGTCGTCCCGATCGCCGTGGGCAGGCCCACCGCCCGCCTCTCGAGCCCGCCGCTTCCGCCCTGGTCTGCACGCGCCGCCATGCCGCCTCCCTCGCTCGCCGTCGCCGACCGCGCGAGTATCCACCGTCGCGAGGACGGCGTGCAACCCGCCGGGCCTAGGTCACGGAGCGGCTGAAGCGCGGGCCGAGCGTGGCGATGAGCACGGCGGCGACCGCGACCGCGAGCACGAACTGGAGGATCGCGCCGAAGTCGAACGCGTCGGCGAGGATCCCGCCGAGCAGGCTGCCGGCGATCCCGAAGAGGAGCGTGGCCAGGATTCCGAGCGCCTGCTGCCCCGGCAGGACGAGCCGTGCGAGTGCGCCGATCACGAGCCCGATGAGCGCCCACCAGAGGAGCTTGACGGCGAGGCCCGCGACCGCGCCGACGAGGAGGAGCGCGAGGAT
>JAICNY010000089.1 GCA_025930955.1 Thermoleophilia bacterium | reverse complement strand
TTTCCGTCACCCGGAGGATTGTAGGGACGGGTCCCGCTCGCCTCCTTCCGAACGGCGTGTGGGGGAGTGCGGCACCGCTTCGGGCCCTCGTGGTCCGCGCGCAGACGGCCTCCCTGAGACGTTGACCCCCACCCAGGGTGGGGGCGCGCCTCCCTCGTTCCCGCGTCGAGCGTATCGCCGAGAAGCGCACGGGGACGTGCCGATTTCGTGCCGACTTTCCGCGCGTGGCCGCCGCGGCTGCTCGCGGGGTTCCGCGGGATCGAAAGGCTCCTTAAAAGCGCCGAACCGACGAACCCGGGGGCACGTCGGTTCAGCAGGGGGATTTCTATCGATCGGGCCGGGGCCTGTAAAGACCTCTCCGAACGAAAAGCCCGCTCTTTGCGAGAACTACATCTCGCGACGCCCGGCGAGGGCGCGGCCGAGCGTGACCTCGTCCGCATACTCGAGGTCGCCGCCGACCGGCAGGCCGCTCGCGAGGCGCGTCACGCGCGTCCGGTCGCGGAGCCGGTCGGCGAGGAACGCGGCGGTCGCCTCGCCGGTCATGTTCGGGTTCGTGGCGAGGACGACCTCCGAGACGCCGTTCCGCTCGACGCGCGCGAGGAGCGCGTCGATCCTCAGGTCGGACGGCTCGACGCCGTCGAGCGGGGACAGCGCGCCGCCGAGCACGTGGTACACGCCGCGGAACGCGTGCGTGCGCTCAACCGACACCAGGTCGGCCGGCTGCTCGACGACGCAGATCACGGAGCGGTCGCGGCGCGTGTCGGAGCAGATGACGCAGAGTTCCTCCTCCGTCAAGTTGCCGCACTCGCGGCAGGGGCGGATGCGCTCCTTCACCTCGACGATGGCCGCGGCGAGCGCGAGCGCCTCCTCCTTCG
The DNA here is from genome assembly GCA_025930955.1 of Thermoleophilia bacterium. Classification (GTDB taxonomy): domain Bacteria; phylum Actinomycetota; class Thermoleophilia; order Gaiellales; family Gaiellaceae; genus JAICNY01. Next base: position 10,293 of record JAICNY010000089.1, on the reverse strand, counting down.
GCACGCGGAGAAGATGGAAGGCGAGACGCTGCGCCGTCCGTGTCCCCACGCCCGGCAGGCGCGAGAGCTGCGCGACGAGGTTGTCGACGACGGGCCCGAACATGTCGGGCCATTGTGCATTCCGGGTCGCACGACGGGCCCGTGGTGGGTCGGGCGGGGGCCGCGCGTGCGCCGCCCCCGCCCGCCCGCCGGTCAGTCGCGGTCGCGGCCGCCGTTGCCGCCCGGAAGATCGTCCCGGGTGGCCCAGTACGGCTCGCGGCTGCCCGCCTTCGCAAGCCCACGGCTGACGAGGTAGCCGATCGTCAGGAACGTGATCAGCCGCCAGGCCTCGTCGGCCCGGAAGGCGTCGCCGCCCGCCTCGCCGCCGTCGTCGATCATCGCCGCGGCGACGAGGATTCCCGCAAGGACGGCCAGAAACGCCCAGAACTCGGTCGTCTTGAACGCGTGCTTGGTCTCCGTGGAGAGCCGGGCGATCACGCCCCCTTCGTGGCGGCGTACCGCGCCGCGCTCCCGCTGCGGGTCGAGAACCATGGTGTACCCCCCTTGTCGTGGAGGGGCCACGTCCCCGCCGCCTCGGGCGGGCAAACCGTGGTCGGGCGAGCGGCGCTAGAGGCCGGGAAGCCCGAGCCCGCCGAGGCCCCCCATCGCGCCGCCGAGACGGGACTGCATGAGGTCCTGCGCGTTCTTGATCGCCTGGTTCACGCCGGCAAGGACGAGGTCCTCGAGCGATTCTGGGTCGTCGGGATCGATCGCCTCCGGCTTGATCTTGATCGACACGATCTCGCCTGCGCCGCTCGCCGTGACGGTGACGATCCCGCCGCCGACGGACGCCTCGACCGTCTCGTTCGCGAGCTGCTCCTGGGCCTTCAGCATCTCGGCCTGCATCTGCTGCACCTGCTGCAGCATCTTGTTCATGTCCATCCCTTTGGCCACGGCGGGTCCTCCCGGTCGTCGTTCCCCCGAGCGTACGCGACTAGCGCTCCGGCTCGTCGACCTCGCGTGCGTCGAAGGTCGACTTGAAGAGCGAGACGAACTCGTCCTCGCTCGCCGGCTCGTCCTCGCCCGCCTCGTGTGACCCGGCCGTGCCGACCGTGAACTCGACCGCGAGCCGCCGCCCCGTCACGTCCGCGACGACCTCGTGCACGATCGCGGCGTTCTTCGGCTCCTCGGCCACCTGTCGGTTGAACGACCCGGAGGCGGGGAACTCGACCGTCAGGCGGTCGTCTTCGAGCGCGACGGGCTTTGCGTCGTTCAGGATCGAGCCGAGCGGGATCGAGCGCTCGCCGACCTGCGGGAGCACGACCTGCTGCCAGAGTTGGCGAACCTGCTCGAGGCCGAGCTCGGCGTCCGGGTCGGCGTGAGGGACCGCGGGCTCGGCGTCCTCGGCGGGGGGCTCCGCTCCCCGGGGAGACGGGGCGGCGACGGGGGCCTGCGCCGGCGCCGTATGCGCGCCGCCGTCGCGAGCCCTCGCCTCGAGCTGCTCGAGTCGGTAGGCGAGTGATTCCCGCGTGAGCTCGGCGCCGGGCCGCGTCACCTTGACGAGCGCGAGCTCGAGCGGGAGGCGCGGGTCGCCGCCTTGCCGCGCGTCGTCGACCGCGACCGCGAGGAGGTCGATGAGGCGGAGGACGACCGGCTCGCCGAGCTGGTTCGCCTGGGAGCGGATCCGTTCGCGCGTCTCCTCGGTGACCGGGAGCGAGTCGGGCACCTCGCCCATGTGCTGCACGAGCAGGAGATGGCGCAGGTGCTCGAGGAGATCCTGGACAAGCCGGTTCAGGTCCTGTCCCTGGTCGGCGAGCTCCTCGACGAAGAGGAGGAGCCCGGCCGTGTCGCCGTCGACGATCAGGTCGCCGATCCGGAAGAGCGCCTCCTCCTCGACCGCGCCGAGGAGCTGGAGCACCGCCTGCACGGTGACGGCGCCGTCCGTCGAGGCGGCGAGCTGGTCGAGCGTGGAGACGGCGTCGCGGAAGCTCCCGCGGGCGCTCCGCGCGACGAGCGAGAGAGCGGCGTCGGGCGCGTCGATCCTCTCGCCGTCGGCGATCCGGCGCAGCAGGCGGGTCAGCTCCGGCAGCCGCGGGCGCGCGAACATGAACGTCTGGCAGCGCGACCGGACGGTGGGGAGCATCTTCGCGAGCTCCGTCGTGCAGAAGACGAACACGAGGTGCGGCGGCGGTTCTTCGATCAGCTTCAGGAGCGCGTTGAACGCGGCGTCGGTCAGCTGGTGGGCCTCGTCGAGGATGTAGACCTTGTGCCGGCCCTCGACCGGCTGGAGGACGACGCGATCGCGGATCTCCCGGATGTCGTCGATCCCGCGCTGGCTCGCGGCATCCATCTCGACGACGTCGAGCGACGTCCCGGCCGCGATCGAGACGCACGAGTTGCACTCGCCGCACGGCGTGGTCGTCGGGCCGTACGCGCAGTTCAGGGCCTTGGCCAGGATGCGGGCGAGCGACGTCTTGCCGGTGCCGCGCGGGCCCGCGAAGAGGTAGGCCTGGCGGACCTGCTCCCGCTCGATCGCGTTCCGCAGGGTGCGGACGACCGCCTCCTGCCCGACCACCTCGTCGAACGTCTGCGGCCGGTACTTCCGGTAGAGCGCGCCCGACACGAGGCCATCCTAGAGCAGCCGAGCGGGCGGTCGTAACGGGTCAAAAATGCCGGTCGCGCACCCACCGTCGTGGGCGCTTGCGCGGCGGTGCCCGCGTTCGCTCGCTCGGGTCAGGCTGACCCGCGGCACCTGAGGCGCTCCGCTTAGCGCTGCTTCCTTCCGGACCTGACGCGGTTCGCAGGCTCTCAGTGCGCGGGACCTGGCCGTCGTCGCTCACGTGCGCAAGCCCTACCTTGCAGCCACCCCCTCGGGAGGGGATTCAGCCCCGCTAGAGCGGATTGCGGGTTCAGGGAACCGCTAGCTCCCCGCCTAGCGCGACCGGCCCGTGGATGGTAGCACCGCCGTTGCTATCGTCCGCGGCCTCGGGGCGCATAGCTCAGCGGGAGAGCGCCCGCTTCACACGCGGGAGGTCCCTGGTTCGATCCCAGGTGCGCCCACTCTCCTCTTAACCGTCGCTTGGCCGAATCTTCGCCGTTGCGGGGAGCGGGCCTGGGGCGGCGCCTCGTAGCTTCGAGGGACAGGTCCAACCGAACGGAGGAGGGATCATGTCCACGCTCGCCAAGCTGCTGCTCGTTCCAGCCGCCGTCCTCGTCGCCGTCGCCGGGGTGGCGCTCGCGGAGGGCGCGTCGTCCGCGTTCGAGGGCGGCTCGTCCGGGATCGTCTCGACGGACGCGACCACCACGGACACGCTCGGCACGGAGACCGGCGCTCGCGTCGACATCAGCGGCCCGTGCGACGAGGCCGAGCACGCGAATGATCCGCGCTGCGCAGGGGTCGTCCAGCCGGGCCCGGCCGCCGGAACCGCCGCGGGCGGGGTCGACATCAGCGGCCCGTGCGACGAGCTCGAGCACGTCAACGATCCGCGCTGCACGAGCGCCGGCCGGGCGGCGGACGACAACTCGGGGCCGGGCTCCGCGAGCTCGGGGCGCGACCGGGACGATGACCGCGACAGGGACCGAGGCCGTGGCAGGGGCGGCGACCGGGATTGACCCCGGGACGGAGCGCACGCGGGCGCGGCCGGCGGACGTCCTCCCCTCCCCGGCCGCGCCGGCCTGCGTTTCGGCGGACGTGGGTGAGGGGCACACTCCGTCCGTGGTAGCGGAGACATCGGCCAAGCCTTCCGGCGCGGCGAGCGAGGCGGCGAGCGAGGCGAAGCAGGCCGCGCGCGGCCCCTGGGTCGAGCGGCTCGGACGCGCCGGACTGGTTGCCCAGGGCGTGTCCTACGGGCTCGTGGGCGCCCTCGCTCTCATGCTCGCGCTCGGGCTCGGCGGCGAGGCGGAGAGCCGCGAGGGCGCCCTCCGGACGCTCGCCGGCAACACGGCCGGGCTGGCGGTCCTCGTCGCGCTCGCGATCGGGTTCGCCGGGTATGCGATCTGGCGGCTCGCGCAGGCGATCTTCGACCGCGACGGCGAGGGGACGGACGGGAAAGGCCTTGCGAAGCGGGCGAGTCGGGCGGGTAAGGCCGTCATCTACGCGGCTCTCTGCTTCACGACCGTCCAGATCGTCCTCGACGGCCGCCGGGCGAGCTCGGGCGGCGGCGAGCCGACCGAGGACAGCGCGACGGCAGGCGTGCTCGGGTGGCCGGCCGGCCGCTGGATCGTGCTCGGCGTCGGGGTCGCCATCCTCGGCGTCGCCGGCTACCAGGTCTGGCGCGCGTTCTCGGAGAAGTTCATGAAGGACATGGAGACGAGCCGGCTGAGCCCCGCCGCGGAGACCGCCGTGGAGGCGCTCGGCATCACCGGCCTGCTCGCCCGCGGCGTCGTCTTCGGGCTCGTCGGGATCTTCCTCGTCAAGGCCGCGCTCGAGTACGACCCCGACGAGGCGATCGGGCTCGACGGCGCGCTGGCCACGCTCGCGGGGGCCTCGTACGGCTCGATCCTCCTCGGGCTGACGGCGGCGGGCCTCGTCGCGTACGGCCTCTTCTGCGTCGTGCAGGCGCGCTACCGCCGCATCTGAGCAACCGCCGCACGCCCTCACCGGCCGGCGAGGCAGGCGGCCTGAGCATCGGGAACGTCGGGCGCGGCGCCCGGGACGACCTGGAGGACGAGCCCGTCTCGGAGCTCCTGGAAGTACTCCACGCCGCCCAGCTCGTAGACGACCCGCAGGCCGTCGAGGCCGAACACCCCCTCGGCCGTCGTCCGGACGCGCAGCACCACGAACACGTCTTCGTCCCGCTGCCCCGCGGGGGCGAGGACGAAGTCCTCCGGCGCGACGGTCGGCTGCTCGACGCAGGCCCCGTCGAGCTGGACGGCGGGGCGCGCGCCGGCGTAGAACCCGAGCGGAACGGCCGTCGCGAGGTCCTGGTCGCGCACGGCGAGCTCGAAGCCGACGACCTCGGCCGCCGCCCGCTTCCCTTCGCCGGTCGGGATCCCGCCGATCGGCTCGATCCGCCTGATGACGAGGTCGCCGTCGGACGCGTTGCTGAGGGCCGTCAGCATCAGCGACACATCGACGCCGGGTGGCAGCGCGCCGGCTCCCTCGACGGCGTACGTCGACGCCGCTCCCACCTCGAGGGCGTCGCCTGCGACGGGCCCCTGCTCGCCTCCGCAGCCTGAGGCGAGCAGGGCGGCGACGGCCAGTCCCGGAAGGAGCTTCAGCACCTGTCGCTCCAGGTGAAGATGAGCTGCGCGCTCGTCGCGTGGTCGTTGATCGGGTCGATCCAGTTCTCCTCGCACCGGGGCGTCGACCTCCACGTCATCTTCGTGATCGTCGAGTAGCCCGCCTGGGCGCTCAGGGTCACGCCCGCGACGTACGCCGCCTTGTCCATCGTCTTGTTCGTGCCGAGCCACTTCGTCCAGGTGTGGCCGTGCGGGAGGCGGAACTTGTACCGGTTGTTCCAGCCCGTCGTCTGGATGCGGATCGCGCCCGGCCGAAGCCGCCCCGTCCACTGGTGCGGAGCCCACCACGCATAGCAGCCTCCCTTCGAGCAGCGGACGTGCTTGCGGAAGGTGTACTCCGCCGCGATGCGCCGGTGAAACGGGCCGCGGCGAGGCCAGTTCCACTGCGCGCCGCGGTTCCTCGCCTCCGTCACCCAGCCGCCGAGCGTCCAGCCGCGGCCGGGAACCTGCAGGGCGACCTGCGTCTTGGTCTCGCGGCCGTCCTGGTAGGTGAAGGTCCCGTGGAACCCGAGCGCGACGTGGAACTCGGCCACGCCGACCCAGCGGAGGATCTCCCGCCGCGAGCACTCGGTCGCGCCGGTCGCGTCGAACCCGGAGTCCGCCTCCTCGCCGTCGGTCTCGCCGGCGCGGTCGCTCTCGCCGGCGGTCGCGAGCGACCCGAAGGTCTCGGGCTCGGCGGGCGGAGGCGTGCCGATCGCGAGCTCTTCCGCGGTCGGCTCGACATCGTCCTGCGAGAACTCCGTCTCGCCGGGGTCGCCTCCGTCCGGATCCTCGTCTCCCTCCGCGCCGCAAAGCGACTCCTCCTGCTCGTCGTACTCGGGCTCGTCGGGCGGCGGAGCGGGCGGCGCGGGCGGCGCGGGCGGAGGCGGCGTCGGCGCGGGAACGCCGTCCGAAATCGAAAAGCTAGCGACGTCGCTCCACGCGGCGCCGTCGTCCGACGGCACCTCTCCGGTCGGTCCGCCGTAGGCCGCGCGCCAGCGGTACGCGCCCGGCTCGAGGTCACACGCCACGTCCGAGTAGCCGATGACGCCGGGCAGCGTCCAGGAGGACGACGTGTGGAAGCCGCTGTGGTACCAGCCGGAATCGCAGGCGAGCGAGGCCCCGTCGAACGTCTCGCCCGCCGAGATCTGCACTCGCACCCAGCCTTCAGCCGGGAGCGTCAGGGCGAAGGTGTCGGGGAGGGCGACGGTCTCTCCGTCGGCGGGCGCGTCGAGCACCGGGCCGGCGTCGGCCCAGCCGGACGGGGCCGCCCAGAGGGCGACGAGGACGACGAGCAGGATGGGTGCTCGAAAACCCGCGGGCCGCTTCGAGGATCGAGCGGTTCTCATGCCAACCTCCTTGGCGTTCGTGCGGGCCTTGGCGTCAGCGGGAGCGGGCTTCTCGCGCACCGTAGCGGGCCACGGTGGCTCCGGGCGCGTCCGCGATGCTCTTGGCACAGATTCGTGCGCGTTTCGGCACGGAAGCCGTGGCCGAAAAGGGCGCGTGGCACCGGCCGGCCACCCGAGCTGCGGTCGTATCCGTGATTTCCCGCAATGGCCTGCGGCGTCCTCCCGATGGCGTGCTCATCGGTCGCCGCGACACTGCGGCTCATGACGAGGACGACGCCATCCCTCCGCGGCCGGCACCGTGTCGTGGTCGCCGGCGGCGGCGTCGCAGGGCTCGAGACCGTGCTCGCGCTGAGCCGGCTCGCGCCCGGCCTCGTCGACGTCGAGCTCGTCGCGCCGGAGCACCACTTCTGGTACCGGCCGCTCGCCGTGGCCGAACCGTTCGACGCGGGACGCGTCGTCCGGTTCGAGCTCGCGGCGCTCGCCGCCGAGGTCGGTGCGACGTACACGCCCGGGGAGCTCGTCGGCGTGCGTACGGACGAGCGAGTCGCGGAGCTGGCTCATGGGGCCGACGTCCCCTACGACTCACTGGTCCTGGCCGCCGGCGCGGTGCCGGAGGAGGCCGTTGACGGAGCGCTCACGTTCCGGGGCCCCGCCGACACCGAGCGCTTCCGCGGGCTGCTCGACGAGATCGAGAAGGCGGGCCACGGCACGCTCGCGTTCATCCATCCCGGCGGGACGGGCTGGCCGCTGCCGCTGTACGAGCTCGCGCTCATGACGGCGGCGGAGCTGGCCGAGCGCGCGCCGGACGTCCGCGTCCGGCTCGTCACCCGCGAAGCGGCTCCGCTGGAGCTGTTCGGCGGAGCCGCGAGCGACGCCGTGCGCGACCTCCTCGTGCAACGCCGGATCGAGATCTCGACGGGCCTCTACGCTTCCTCCTGGGCGAACGGGACCGTCGAGACCGCGCCGGACGGCCCGGTCGAGGCCACGTGGGCAGTCGCCCTCCCGACCCTGCGTGGCCCCGACCTGGCCGGCGTCCCGCGAGGACGCGGGGGGTTCGTCCCGACCGACCGGCACGGGCGGGTGCACGGGCTCGAAGCGGTCTACGCCGCGGGCGACCTGACCGCGTTCCCGATCAAGCAGGGCGGCCTCGCCGCCCAGCAGGCGGACGCGGTCGCGGAGTCGATCGCGGCGGAGGCCGGGGCGCGGATCGATCCGCGGCCGTTCGAGCCGGTGCTACGGGGGCTTCTCCTCACGGGAGGAGTCCCCGCGTACCTGCGCGCGGAGCTCGGCGGCGGCCGCGGCGAGACGTCGCTCGTCGCGAACGAGGCGCTCTGGTGGCCGCCCGGGAAAATCGTCGGGCGCGAGCTCGCGCCGTTCCTCGCCCGGGTCGCCGGCATCGAGCCGCTCGCGCCGCTCGAGGCGCCGGGCGTCGTCGCGATCGAGATCCCGCTCGAGACCGAGCCGGTCGCGGCCTGAAACGGCCCGGCGCCGAGTCCCTCGAACTGGTGATGCGAGGCGCGCCCGCGCGGCCTTCACTTGAAGAGACCACGAACCCGATCTGCGGCGACCGGGGGTGACCCGCCTTGGCGCGCTTGCGCAGCAGACTCGAGGACTACTTCATCAGAAACGCCGCCGGGATCGTCGAGGGCTTGGCGGAGGAACGTGGCGGCGTGCTCGCCGCCTCGCTGGGCGAGCTCGAGGAACGCTCCATGAGCGTTGCCGCCGCGGAGGCGAAGGCGGCCGAGCTCGACCGGCGGCTCGCCCGCTTCGGCCCGGCGGACGCGGACGAGCCGACGCAGATCGAGCACCTGCTTTCCGAGCTCGAGGCGCGCGAGGGTGAGCTTCTCTCGCTGCGGCCGCGGGTGCAGGAGCTCGAGACCGAGCTCGCCGCGTCGCGCGAGGCGCGTGAGCGCGGAGAGGCGGCGCTCGCCGACCAGGTGAAGCGCTTCCAGGCGCAGGAGAAGTGGGTCGACGACCTCCGGCAGCGGGTCGAGCGCGCGGACGCCGCGCGCCGGCGCGCCGAGGAAGCGCTCAAGACCGCCCAGGACGGCGAGCGGCAACGGGCCCGGACGGCGCTCGAGCTCGGGCAGGAGCGCAAGGCGCTCGCGCAGCGCGACGCCGAGCTCGCCCGCCGGGAGGCCGGGCTCGCGCGCCTCGAGGCGCTCGCGGACCGCGACGCCGAGCTGCAGCAGCTCGCCGACCGGCTGGCCGCACGGGAGAAGGCTCTCGGCGAGCGCGAGACCGACCTCGCTCGGCGCGAGGAGGAGGCCGCGGCAACGCGCCTTCCGGCCGTCGAGCCCGAGTCCGTGCGGCGGGGCGAGGCACGCCTCGCCGAGCTGCGCGAGCGTTTCGCCCGCCGCGGGGAGGAGCGGACGGCCGAGTCGCCGGGCGAGCCGGCGTCGCTCCTCGGGCCCGACGACCGGCGTCTGCGCGCGTTCGATCCCGACTCCGCCGCGTAGCCTCGCCGCCGCCGCTACGGTTCGCCGTGGCGTGATCGTCGCGCGGACCGAGCATCCGGACTGGCTTTCGAACGCCTACCTCGTCGCCGACGAGCCCGGCGGGCGGGGTGTCCTCGTGGACGGGAACGGCCTCCTCGACGAGCTGCTCCGGCGCGCCGAGGCCGAGCGGATCGAGCTGACGCACGTCCTCCTGACGCACGGCCACCACGACCACGTCGAAGGCGTTCGGGAGGCGGCGGAGCGACTCGGCGTGCCGGTCGTCGCCGCCGCGGGAATCGGCGGTGCGGACGAGGAGGCGGGCGACGGCTGGACGCTCCGAACCGGCGGGCTCGAGATCGACGCGCTTGCCACGCCCGGCCATGCGCCCGGCCACCTCGCCTTCCTCGTCAACGGGACGGACTGCCTGACGGGCGACGTCCTCTTCCGGGGCACGGTCGGCGGGACGCGCGGCGGTGGGCCGACCGGCTTCGCCGACCTGCGCGCGTCGGTCGAGCGGCTGCTCGAGCTGCCGGCGGAGACGCGGATCCACCCGGGCCATCGGGATGCGACCACCGTGGGGGAGGAGCGGGAGGGCAACCCGTTCGTCCGCGTCTGGGACGGCCGCGACCCGGAGAGCTCGGAGCCGTGCAGGGTGGCCGGCGAGGAGGCGACGCTCGTCCTCTGGGCTCCCGACTACGACGGCGGCCACAAGGCCTGGGTGCGGTATCCGGACGGGCGCGACGCGATCGTCGGCGGCTCGCAGGTCGACCGCGGCTAGAACGTCGCGGCCTCGGCTCCCGTGAGGATGAGGAGCGCGACGACGGCCGCCGCGACCAGGCGGTAGACCACGAAGATCGTGTACGTGTGGCTCCGGACGTAGCCGAGCAGCGCCCAGATGGCGAAGAGGCCGCTGACGGCGGCGGCGAGCGTCCCGACGAGGAACGGCCCGGCGGAGCCGGGCGGCAGGTCGCCGAGCACGACGTCGGTGAGCCCTTTCCAGACGACCGCGCCGAACGTCGTCGGCAGGAGGAGCAGGAACGAGAAGCGGGCGGCCGAGTCGCGGTCGATCCGCAGGAAGCGAGCCGCCGTGATCGTGACCCCCGAGCGCGAGACGCCCGGCGCGAGGGCGGCCACCTGCGCGATCCCGATCACGAGCGCGTCGCGCAGGCCGAGGTCGCGCGTCGTCCGGTCCGCGGCGAACCGATCGGCCACGTAGAGCAGGAGGCCGAAGACGGCGAGGAGGATCGCGATCTGCCACGGCTCGCCGAGCTCGTCCACGATGAACGCCTCGCCGAGGGCGCCGGCCA
>JAICNY010000039.1 GCA_025930955.1 Thermoleophilia bacterium | reverse complement strand
GGTATCGCGCGCCCGGGATCTCCCCGGCGCTCGGCCCCCGCCCCGAGTCCGGGCGCCGCTGGTGCTACCGTCGGCCGCGAGGCGCCTGTAGCTCAGTGGACAGAGCAGCGGACTTCTAATCCGCGGGTCGGAGGTTCGAATCCTCCCAGGCGCATGGGCGAGCTCCGCGCACGAGCAAGGTCGCCTCACGCGGCGCCCGGAGCCTAGACGCGGCGCATGCGGAAGCCGCTCTTCGCCGGCGTCGGGTCGACGCGGCCGGTGGCGTCGCGGGCGCGGACGTGGAAGGTGTAGAGACCGGGCTTGAGGCGCCGGTACCTCTTCGGCGCGGCGCACTTCGACCAGGCACGCTGGGTGTTCGTCGTCTTCGCTCCGGTCAGGCGGCACTGGAACGTCCGCGCGCCGATCCCGCCGGAGCCGGTGAAGCGGAACGTCGCGGTCTTCGCGCCGTGCTTGAGGCGCCTCGTGCCCATCTTCGTGTTCGGCGGCGGGACGTACGTGAACGCGGCGCTCGCCTCCGCCCCGGTGTTCCCCGCCTCGTCCGTCGCGCGCACCCGGAACGTGTGGGCGCCCGCGGAGACGGGGCCGATCTGGCGCGGGGACGCACAGGCGAGGAACGCTCCCCCGTCGACCCTGCAGGCGAACGTCGCGCCGGGCTCGCTCGTGAACGTGTACGTCGGCTTGAGCACGCCCGTCTGGCCGGACGGGCCTGAGAGGGACGGCGCTTCGGGCGCAACCGTGTCGACGGTGAACACACGGACGGCCGGCGTCGCGTCCGTCTCGCCGCCCTCCGTCGCCTGCACCTCGAACGTGTACTCGCCGTCCGCGAGCGGCCCGATCGTGTGCGGCGACGTGCAGTCGTCCCAGGCGCCCGCGTCGAGCCGGCACTCGAATGTCGCGCCGGCGCGGCTCGTGAACGCGAAGGTCGGGGACGGCTCGTTCGTGAAGCCGGCGGGGCCGGAGCCGATCGTCGTGTTCGGCGCACCCGTGCTCTCCTCGATCGCGAAGCTCGTGTCGTTCAGGTCGAAGAAGACGTTGCCGACCCCCTCGACCTTGATCCGCGCGGCCGCGGCGGTCACGTCGGGGAGCGTGACGACCTGCGAGCCGTCGTTCGGCGTCGACGCGGCGAGCTCGTGCGGGTACGTGAGCCCGCCGTCGACCGAGAGGCTGATCCGGACGTTCGCTGCCGAGACCGGCGCGCCCGCCGTCCCCGCGACGTTCCACGTGACCGTGTCGTCGTCGCCGCCCGTGCGCGGCGAGGGGTCGGCGTGCGAGGTCACGAGGAAGGGCCCCGCGCTCGTCGCGACGTTCACCGTGATGTCGGCCGTTGCGATGCCGCCCCCGCCGGCCTTCCCGTCGCGCGCCGTGACGCGGAAGTGCATCGGCCCCGAGTACGCGGACGTCGGAAGCCACTCCGAGAAGCACTCGACGTTCGACGCGGGGCAGGAGCCGGTCTTTGCGTTCGTGTTCCCCGAGAGGATCTGCGCGAGGTCGGGGAAGACGCGCGTCGGCTCGGTGGAGAGGACGTTGACGCCGGGCGAGTTGTACTCCGTCTCGACGTACGGCGGCTCGAGAAGCGGCGTCCCGAAGACGCGGAAAAGCGGCCCGTTCGTCTTCGACCCCGAGAAGAGCGCCGTGCCCGAACCGGTCCCAGGGTCGTTCTGCTCCCACAGGTAGGTGACGGTGTCGCCGTCGGGGTCGGACCCGGTCGCGGCGAGCGCGAACGGTGTGCGCGCGGGGACGGTCACCCCGTTCGGCGAGACGACGTTCACGTCGGGGGCGCTGTTGCCCGTCGCCTCCTGCGTGCCGCCATGCGTCGTCGGGCCGCCCTTGTCGGTCTCGCCGACGAAGCCGGTCGCGCCGGTGATGCTCACGACCGAGAGCGGCAGCCGGTCTGCGGCAGCGCCGCCGAACCTGACCTGGAAGCCGTGCGGCGAGAAGGCAAGCTCACCGAAGCCGGAGACCGTGACGGGCAAGCCCGCGATCCCCTCGATCGCCGCCTTGATCCCCGCCGGTGAGTAGTTCGACCCGTTCGTGATGAGCGCGGAGCTGACCCCGTCGTAGCGAAGCCGGAACGAGTCGGTGCCGCCGAACCCGGTGAGCGAGACCGTCTGCACCTCGTTGAGCGAAGCCGCGCCCGCGCCGACGGTCGCCGCGATCTGGCCGCGGCTTCGCTGCGACCAGTACGGGTCGGTGTGCGGCTGGAGGTTGTCCGTGCCGCAGATCCCGGCGTAGGCCATGATCGACGAGCCGCTGCCGGGCTCGACCGAGCTCGACTGCGTCCGGTTGCCGCCCGCGCAGTTGCCCTGGACGCCGTTGAAGGAGTGCGGTGCTCCGAACTGGTGGCCGAGCTCGTGCGCGACGTAGTCGACCGCGAAGAAGTCGCCGACGGGGTTGGGGATGCCGGTGCAGCCGTGAGCCTTGTACTGCTCGCCGACGACGCCGAGGCCGGCGATGCCCCCGCCGTTCTTGCCGAGGACGAGATGGCCGACGTCGTAGCTCGACGCACCGCCCGGAAGGAGCTGGCCGATCACGATCCGCGTCCAGTGCAGCGTGGCCGGGCCGCAGCCGGCGAGCTCGTCCGCCGTGTAGCACGGCTCGGCGCCACAGGGCCCGTTCGCGCCGGTCGCGAGCGCGTTGGTATTCAGGTTGAGCGCGTCGTTCCCGGCCGCGAGGACGAGGCGGATCGCGGACTCCGCCTCGTAGATCTGGTTCACGCGGCTCACGAGCGTCGCCTTCGCGGCGGTCACGTTCGCGTTGCTCGAGCCGAAGTACTGGAAATACGACGGGTCGCTGACGAGCGCGAGCCGGAAGACGCGCCGCGTGACCGCCGGGCCGCTCCGCTCCTCGACCGCGGCCGCGAGGTCGCCGGCCGTCCCCTCGATCTCCTCCTCCTCGAAGAGCTGCGGGCGGACGTTCTCGAGGTCGCGCGCGTGGTAGCTCACGTACACGCCGTCGCCGCGGTGATGCGACGGGTCGACGTACCACCAGCCGCGCGTCGAGCGGACGGACGCGTGGAAGCCGAGCGGCGTCAGGTCGGCGTGCACGGTCGCGGACGGGTCGTCGATCCCGGTGCCCGTGAACGTCCGGATGTCCGGGTGCTTCGCCGCGAGCCCGGGCTCGAGCACCGGGGTCTCCTCGAGGCGGAAGCGCTCGAAGCCGCCGTCCGGATGGGGGATCGAGAGCACGAGCTCGTCCTCAGTGAACGCGCGCGCGAGACCCTGCTCGGCGAGCTCGAAGGCGCGGTAGCGCTCCGGCCGGATGCTCGCGCCGCGGAGCTCGCCGCGCGCCTCCGCCGCGGTCAGCGTTCCCCAGAGCGCCCGCGTCGCGGCCGCACCGCCGCTTGGCTCGGCCGCCGCGGGCGCCGCGACGACGAGGGCAACCACGACCGCGAGGGCGGCGACGAGCGCGCCTTGTGCTGACATCCTCACGGCACCCTGATCGGCAGTCGGCCCCCCCCGCATAAGCCCGAGCGGCATGGTTTCACACTTTCGAGAGGATTCCAACAGATTCCTCGCACGGGGGACGTCCTTCGAGGGATCGCCCCGCGGCGCCGCGAAGCCGATTCACTCCGTGACGAACGCGTTGGACTGCGGCACCCACGCAAGGAGATCACGATGCGACTACGGGTACTGCTGTCGGGCCTCACCTTCTTCGGCGCCGCGCTCGGCCTCGCCTGGGGCCCGCTCATGGCGGAGGCGCACATCGTGAACGACCGGGCGAAGCCCTGCACGATCGTCGGCACGCCGGGCGACGACTTCCTCGCGGGCACCCCGGGGGACGACGTCATCTGCGGCAAGGGCGGCAACGACACGCTCACCGGGGTCCGGGGGAACGACATCGTCCGCGGCGGGCCGGGCAACGACATCCTCGAAGGCGGCACGGGCCGCGACATCCTGCGCGGCGGCGCCGGCAGCGACCGGCTGTACGCCTACGACGGCATGCACGACCACCTCTACGGGGGGAAGGGTTACGACCGCGGCTGGCGGGACCGGACGCTCGACTCGATCCGCGGCGTCGAGAGCTACCCCGGCTGAGGCTCGACGAACTCCTGCTCCATCGCCGGCACCGGGTGGATGCTCACGAAGCGGAGCGTCCCCTCGCCCGTTGCCGTGAAGCGGTGCACGGCGCCCGCGGGGACGACGACGATCTCGCCGGCGTGCGCGTCGAGCCTCGCGCCGTCGACCTCGAACGTGACGCTCCCCTCCTGCACGACGAACGTCTCCTCGTACGGATGGCGGTGAGGCTTCGGCCCGCCGCCCGGCCGGAACTCGGCAACGAAGAACGAGACGCCGGCGCCGTGATCCTTGCCCTCGAACCGCGCCGCGACCGGAGCGCTCGGCAGGTCGGCGATCCGGATCGGCTCGGGCACGCGAGGGGTTCTACCCGAAGGTGAAGGCGTAGGCGGCGACGCCGGGCGAGAACCGCAGCTCGAGGATCCGCTCCTCGGGATCGCCGGGGAGCCGGACGAGCCGGTAGATGTCGTCGCGCGTCACGGTGACGCTGCCCTGCGGATCCCCGTCCACGAGAATCTCGACGGTGCCGGTCTCCGGCGCGTCGGCGCCGAGGACGAGGTTCACCTCGCCCGCCGTGTAGTTCAGCCGCAGGCTCGCGTCCTCGCCGGCGACCGCCCGCTCGGCCTCGACCGTCCAGCGGCCGTCGTACGCGACCTCGTTGAACCCGAGCGTGTCCGGGAACGCGTACTCCGCCTCGCGGTCGCGGACGATCTCGCCGCTCGCGAAGCGCTCGATCCGGGCGTAGCCGAGGTAGCTCTCGGGCGTCCCGACGACGCCGGCGCGCTCGCCGTCGATCTCGCCGGACACCGGCTCGGGAAGTCCGGACTCGGCGAGCAGCGTGCGGATCACGGCCTCGCTCTCCTCGTAGTCCCCCTCGCCGAAGTGCGCGTAGCGGACGTGGCCCTGCCGGTCGACGAAGTACTTCGCGGGCCAGTAGCGGTTGCCCCACGCCGTCCACGTGTCGAACTCGTTGTCGAGCGCGACCGGGTAGCGGATCCCGAGCCGCTCGACCGCGTCCTCGACGTTCGCGCGCACCCGCTCGAAGGCGAACTCGGGCGAGTGGACGCCGACGAGCACGAGCCCCTTGTCCCGGTAGGCCTCGTCCCAGCGCCTGAGGTACGGGAGCGTGCGGAGGCAGTTGATGCACGAGTACGTCCAGAAGTCGAGCACGACGACCTTTCCGCGCAGCCCCTCGAGCGTGAGCGGCTCCGTGTTCAGCCACGACTCGATCCCGGCGAACTCGGGCGCGGGGCCGAAGTCGTCGAGCTCGTTCTCGGCCGAGACGGCCGTCGCCGTGCCGGGGCCGATCACGCGCTCGATCCGCTCGGACGCGGCCTCGGACGTCTCGAGCTTCTGGAGCGCGCGCGTGTACTCGGGCACGTTCGTCCGGAGCTGCGCGTCGACGCCCCACGCCATGAGCGCCGCCGTCACGACGACGAGCCCGCCGAGCGCCTGCCGGATCCGCGGCCCGTGACGCCGCACGGAGGGCAGGGCGAGCCCGCGCCGCCCCGCGAACGCGATCCCGAGCAGCACGAGGCCCGCGCCGAGCGCGTACGCGAGCGTGATCGCGATCGCGTCCGCCGAGAAGCTCCGCGTCGCGGCGAGCGTCGCCACCGCGCCGATCACCGGCCCCGCGCAGGGCGTGAAGACGAGCCCCAGGCTGGCTCCGAGAAGGAAGCCGCCGCCGACGTCGCCCGGCGCGCGCCGCCCGAGCCGCAGGAAGGGCCGCCCCAGCAGATCGCCGAGCCGCGGCCAGAGGAGCGCAAGGCCGACGACGAAGACCACCGCGATCGCGACGTTCCGGAGCAGGTCGTCCGGCAGGCCGAGCGCCGAGAGGAGCGCGGCCGCGCTCAGCGTGAAGACGGTGAAGCTTGCGACGAGGCCGGCGACGATCGCGAACGGCCTCCGTTCGGACCCGGCCGTTCCTCCCGCGAGGAGGACCGGCAGGACGGGGAGCACGCAGGGCGAGAGCGCCGTGACGACCCCGGCGACGAACGCTACGCCGAGCAGCAGGACCATCTGCGGCAAGGGTAGAGAGGGGCGGCGCGCCCGGGCATTAACAAACGGTGACGCCGCACGGGTCTCAGTACTTGAGGAGCGCCTTCGCCCCGAGCTCGCCGAGGCACGGCGTGCAGTCGGCGAACTCGTCGCCGTAGAGGGAGCCCGGCCCGGCGGTCGGCACGATCGGCGCCGGGCCGTCCACGACCTGGAACCAGCCGGCCATTCCCTTGTCGGCGATCCGCGACTGGTGCGCGTGGAACATGAAGAGCCCGGTGTGCTCGAAGTCGATCTCGAGGATGCACCGCTCACCCTGGGCGAGCGTGACGGTGTCCGTGAGCTCGAAGGCGTCGGTCGTCCCGGTGCGGAAGAGCTTGAACATCTCCCCGTGCAGGTGGAACGAGATCACGGGGTCGTGCTCCGTCACGTTCGCGAGGTAGACGCGCACCGGGTGGCGCTTCTTCACCTGGATCGGCCGGCCGTCGTACTGGAAGGGCCGCCCGTTGAAGGCGTACCAGTCGTTCGCGCCGTCGCCGTCCGTGTCGAAGCCGCTCATGACGAGGACGACCTCCTGGGCGCGGCGGCGCGGCGCGGGCGGGTCGATGATGAACGCGCCGTAGAGCCCGCGCGCGATGTGCGACGCGAGAGGCTTCGTGTGGCAGTGGTAGAGGTGCATCCCCCAGGGCCGCGCCTTCAGCTCGTAGAGGTACGAGGCGCCGGGCGGAACGGGCTCGAGCGAGCCGTCCATGTCGGCCCGGTGCGTCCCGTGGAAGTGGATCGTGTGCGGGTGCGGCGTCTCGTTCGTGAACCAGACGCGCAGGTCGTCGTCGTGGGCGACCCGGATGACCGGGCCTGGCACGGTGCCGTTGTACGCAGCGGCGTCGAACCCGGTGCCGCGGACGAGCTCGACCCGGGTCTCGCGCGCGACGAGCTCGAGCTCGCGGACGCGGCCCGGATCGTGGGCGCGCGGGCGCGGCGGCAGCAGGAGGCCGAGGTCGTCCTCCGTCGCGGCGATCACCTGCCCGCCGATCGTCCCCCCGCCGTGCGCGCCGTCCGTCACGACGCGCTCCATCCGCTCGGCGTGCCCCCCGTCCGGAATCGTCTGCGCGTGCGCGTCGCCGGCGAGGAAGTTGCGCGCGAACGGCACGGAGGCGAGCAGCGGGAGCGACCCGGCGAGGAATCCCTTGCGGCTCAGCTCTCGGCGTGCGATGACGACCCTCCGGCTCTCGTGGCAACGCGAAACGCGGCGTCCAGCGCCCCGTCACAGGGTAGTGACGAGCACCGGACGCCGCGGTTAGCGCGCTCCACGACGTGCGACGGCGCCCGACGAGCTCGTTTCGGCACCTGTCAGGCGGGAAGCGCTCCGCCAGGAGAATCTTCGAAGAGGAGGCTCACATGGCCGAGAGGCGTGTCGAAAACGTGATGACCGCGAATCCGCGTAGCGTCGACCCGGAGACCGACGTCGCCGAGGCGGCGAGGATCCTCAGGGACGAGAACGTCGGATCGCTCCCCGTCGTCCGCGACGGCCGCGTGACCGGCATCGTGACCGACCGGGACCTCGCGATCCGCGTGCTCGCCGAAGGCCGCGACCCCCGATCAACGCGCGTCGCGGACGTCGTCTCCGGCGAACCGGTGACCGTTCGGGCGGACCAGGACCTGGACGAGGCGCTTCGCCTGATGGCGCACCATCAACTCCGCCGCCTGATCGTCGTGGAGGACAGCGACCGCCTGGTCGGAATCCTCGCGCAGGCCGACGTCGCGCTCACGGGCGACGAGGAGCGGGCGGGCGAGGTCGTCGAGGAGATCTCGCGACCGACCGACTGACGGCCAAGCGGGCGACGGGACTCGAACCCGCGACCCTCAGCTTGGAAGGCTGATGCTCTACCAACTGAGCTACACCCGCGTGCGCCGATCGTAGCGCGGACCTCCGTCGCCGCGCCCGACACGGCGGGCGCGGCCACGCGACGGGCGAGCGATCGCCCTCACCCGGCCGAAGTCGTCATGCCCGCGAAGCGGGCGGACTTCAGGCCGGCGAACCCGCGTAGCTCGATCGTAGCTCCTACGCGGTCGGCGACGGGCGGCGGACGCGCGGGACCGGGTGGGCGGGCGCCGCCCGGCGCCCGGCGAACCGGACGAAACGGCCCGCCCACGAGGCACGCCGCCTGCTCGAGCGCGTGCGGCGCGCGAGCTCGTGCGGCGGGACGAACGCGTTCGCGAGGCTGAGCGCTTTGAGACCGTGCATCTGATCGCTCCTTCGGTTGCTTGGAGCCGTTCTAGACCTCCCCGTGATGAACCGCACTAGCCCCCCGGGAGAGTCTTTGCGTGGCATACGGTGCCGCGATGGCGCCCTCCCCCTGGAGCTTCCACCTCACCGCCGGGGAGATCGCCATCGTCGCCGTCGTCGCCGGGCTCGCGCTCGCCGCCGCGCGCGCCGGCCGTCCGTCCCGCGCCCGCACGGTCGCGCTCGCCGCGGGCGTCGCCCTCACGGCCGGCGTGCTCGTCACGCCCGTCGCGACGATCGCGCTCAACTACCTCCTGGCCGCGCACCTCTTCCAGAACGTCGCGCTCGCGGAGTGGGTGCCGCTGCTCCTCGTGCTCGGGATCGCGCCGCCGCTCGCCGAGCGGCTCACGGCGAACGCGCCGGCGCGCGCGCTCACGCATCCGTTCGTCGCGCTCCCGCTCTGGCTCGTCTCGTACGCGGTCTGGCACATCCCGGCCGTGTACGACGCCGCGCTTCGCAACCATGCGCTGCTCGCGCTCGAGCACGTGTCGTACCTCGTGACCGGGCTCCTGCTCTGGTGGCCCGTCGTCCAGGACGCTCCGCATCGGCTCTCGAACGCCGCGCGCGCGGTGTACGTCTTCGCCGCGTTCCTGCTCGCGAGCCCGGTGGGGCTCCTGCTCACGTTCCTCCCGGACCCGATCTACGGGTTCTACGAGGAGGCGCCGCGGCTCTGGGGGCTCTCGCCGCTCGCCGACCAGCAGCTCGCGGGCGTGATCATGGCCGGCTCGGAGGCGGTTGTCTTCTTCGCCGCCTTTGCATTCTTTCTCTCAAGATTCCTCGAGGACGAGCGGTGACTGCTCTACCCTGAGGCTCGTGCGCCGCCGCCGCTCCGCGCTCGCCGTCGCGATCCTCGCCGCCGCCCTCGCCGTGCCGACCGCCTCCGCGGCAGTCGTGGACGGGAAGCGCGCGAAGAAGTTCGTCTACGCGCTCTCTGCGAACGGCCATCGCGTCGCTGGGACGCCGAACGAGCGCCGCGGCGCCTGGCTCGTCGGGCAGCGCTTTCGGAAGTTCGACCTGCCCGTAACGATCCAGAAGTTCCCGCTCCCCAACGGGCGCAACTCGCGCAACGTGATCGCGAAGACGGGCGGCCCCGTGCGCGTGCTCGTCGTCGCGCACATGGACTCCGTCCGCGCGGGGCCGGGCGCGAACGACAACGGCTCCGGCGTCGCCGCCATGCTCGAGGTCGCGAACGTGCTCAAGGAGACGGAGGGGATCTGGTTCGCCGCGCTCGGCGCGGAGGAGCGGGAGATGACCGGCTCGCACCTCCACCTGGGCTCCGACCGGCTCGTCAGGAGCATCCCGCGGATCGTCCGGCCGCGGATCGTCCTCGCGCTGTCGCTCGACATGGTCGGCTACGGGCCGACGCTCAACATCCGGGGGCTCGAGACGTCGCCGAACCGCTCCGCGCGCCGTGCGATAAACCGCGCGCGGGCGCTCGGCTACGCGCCGAGCTACCTGCGGGACTCCGGCGTCTCGGACCACGCGGAGATGACCCGCGGCGGCATCCCGGCGGCGCTCGTCACGTACCGGTGGGACACGTGCTGGCACCTGTCCTGCGACCGCCCGGCCCGCGTCGTGCCGCGGAAGATGGGAAACGCGGCCCGGCTCACGATCGCCGCGATCCGCAGGGCGCTCGAGGACTAGCGCGCCACCGTCACCACGGTCCACGGGTACGGCGAGCGGACCCGGCGCACCTCGCCCGCGCCGCCCGCGAACCGGCGGAAGGCGCCGCGCGACCAGTGGTTCACGTGGCCCGGCGTGTTCCCGAGGTCGCGGACGTACCGGCCGGAGAGCGCGTTCGTCATCCGCCACCACGGCTCCCGCGGGACGCTCAGGACGAGCGCGCGGCCGGCCACGCGAGCGAGCTCCGCGAGCGCCTCGGCCGGCCGCTCCAGGTGCTCGAGCACCTCGAGCGCGGTCACGACCTCGAACTGGTCGTCCTCGTAGGGCAGCGCGTACGCGGAGCCCGGGGCGAAGCCGAGGTTCGGCGCCCGCCGCGCCTCCCACTCCTCGAGAAGCGACGGGTCGGCGACGTCCACGCCCACGACCCGCGTCGACGGGAAGGCGCGCGCAAGGCGCTCGGTCACGATCCCCTCGCCGCAGCCGACGTCGAGGAGCGAGTCGGGGCGCAGCTCGCCCACCGACTGCTGCACGGCCGCGAGGAACCGGCCGACGAGGACGCGCGCGACCGGGTTTCGCGTCCCGTACTTGTCGTACGTGTTCCCCGCCGGGCCCTGGAGATCCGCGAGCGAGCCGTCGGTCGCCATCGTCACCCGGGGACGACCGGCTCGTGCTCGTCGACGACCGCCTCCTCCGCGAGCGACTCGGGCCGCACGCCGGCCTCGAGCTCGAGCCGGCGCACCCGATGGAGCGTCCGCTCGGTCAGGACGCGGTTCGCGCGCATGAGGTCGGCGATGATCCCGAGCGCGACGAGCTGGACGGAGAGGATGAGGAGCGCCGCGCCGATCACGAGAGACTGGATGTGGCCGGTCGGATCCGGGCCGGTGAGGTAGAACCACGCGAACCGCCCGAAGAGGACGAGCCCGAGCAGCCCCGGCAGCGCGGCGAGCCAGAGGAAGATCCGGAGCGGTTCGTACATCGTGTAGACGCGCAGGATCGTCTCGACCGAGCGGCGCAGGTACTGGAAGGTCGAGCGGAAGAGCCGCGAGTCGCGCGTCCGCGGATTCGTCCGGATGGGAACGTGGGTGACCGCGATGTCGCTCTTGCCCGCCTGGATGATCGTCTCGAGCGTGTACGAGAAGTCCGAGACGACGTTCAGCCGCAGCGCCGCCTCGCGGTTGTAGGCGCGGAAGCCCGAGGTCGTGTCCGGCACGTCCGTGTCCGACGCGTGCCGGACGACCCACGAGCCCCATTGCTGGAGGAACTTCTTCGAGCGCGAGAACTCCTCGTGGCCGCGCACCTGCCGGTCGCCGACGACCATGTCCGCCCGGCCGGCGAGGATCGGGCCGAGCAGGAGCGGCAGGTCGGCGGCGACGTACTGGTTGTCGGCGTCCGTGTTCACGATCACGTCCGCGCCGAGCTTGAGCGCCGCGTCGAGCCCCGTCTGGAACGCGACCGCGAGCCCTTTGTTCTGTGTGAAGCGGACGACGTGGTCGACGCCGTGCTTCCGCGCGACCGAGGCCGTCCCGTCCGTCGAGCCGTCGTCGACGACGAGCCACTCGACCGTGTCGAACCCGTCCACGGAGCGCGGCAGGTCGGCGAGCGTCGCGGGGAGCGTCTCGGCCTCGTTCAGGCACGGGATCTGGATGACGAGCTTCACCCTGGAGAGAGGGTAACCCGCGCGGGCGCGTCGCGACGGGCAGGATTCCCTCGTGACGCGAACACGGGTCGGGCGGCGGAACGGGCTCGCCGCGCTGCAGGCGGCGGTCTCGCTCGTCGCCCTCGGAGCCGTGATCTGGTGGGCGACCCGGCAGGAGGCGCCGAGCTTTCCGCGCACCGGCGAGGCGGCCGCCGCGCTCCTCGCCGCGCTCGGGATCTACACGGCGGCGACGCTTGCGCGCGGGGAGCGGTGGTACCGGATCCTCGAGCACGGCGGATTCGCGGCCGGACGCGCCGACGCGTACCGGCTGACGGTGGTCGGCTACATGGGGAACAACGTCCTCCCCGCTCGAAGCGGGGACCTCCTGCGCGCGTTCCTCCTCGCGCCGATCACCGGGCGGCGCAAGCGGGAGCTCCTCGGGACCGTGGTCGCGGAGCGCCTGCTCGACGCCGGCGCGCTCGTCGTGGTCTTCGCCGCGATCGTGCTCGGGCTCCTGAACGAGGCGGAGATCCCGGGCGGGCAGACGGTGCTGCTGGGGGCGGGCGGGCTCGCGCTGCTCGCGGCGCTCGGGCTCGCCGCGGCCGTCGCGATCCGCCGGGCGAACGCGCTCGAGCGGGTGCGGGCGGCCCTGCGCCCGTTCGCCGCCCCGAGCCGCGCGCTCGCGAGCGCCCATGGGGCGGGGCTGCTCGTCCTCTCGCTCGCGATCTGGGCGCTCGAGAGCGGCGTCTACGTCGCCGTGGGCCACGCGGCGGGGATCGACCTCTCGCCGGTGGAGGCGCTCTACGTCGTCGCGCTCACGAACCTCTTCGCGCTCGTCCCCGCGGCGCCGGGCTACGTCGGGACGTTCGACGCCGCCGTCCTCTTCGCGGTCGGCTCGCTGGGCGAGCGGGGGTCGGACGCGCTCGCCTACCTCGTGCTCCTGCGCTTCGTCCTCTTCGTGCCGATCACCCTCGTCGGCCTCGCCTTCCTCGTCACCCGCTACGGCGGGTGGTCGCGCTTCCGGGCGGCGCGGCTGGAAACGCCTGGGTAGGTTCACCTCCCGTGGCCGCCACGAACGTGCTCGAGAGGACGCGCGACACGCCGGCCGGGCGCGAGCGCGCCCGGCCGCGGCCGTTCGACCTCCCGGCGTGGGCGCTCGCCGTCCTCTCGGTCGTCGTCGCCGGGCTCTCGCTCCTCCTCCCGTCCGCGCCGACGTACGACCCGTGGGCCTGGATCATCTGGGGCCGCGAGATCACCGAGCTCGACCTCGACACGGTCTACGGCCCGTCGTGGAAGCCGCTGCCCGTGCTCTTCACGACCCTCTTCACCCCCTTCGGGGACGCGGCGCCGCTCCTCTGGGTCGTCGTCGCGCGCGCGGGCGCGCTGCTCGGGCTCCTGCTCGCGTTTCGCGTCGCCTACCGGCTCGCGGGCGGCGGCCTTCCCGGCGCGGCGGGCGGGCTCGCGGCGCTGCTCGCGCTCGCGCTCTCGGGCGGGTGGGTGCGGAACGGGCTGATGGCGAACTCGGAGGGCCTGCTCGTGGCGCTCGTCCTCTGGGCGGTCGACCGGCACCTGGACGGGCGCTACCGGCAGGCCCTCGTCCTCGGCTTCGCGGGCGCGCTCCTGCGGCCCGAGATCTGGCCGTTCCTCGGCGCCTACGGCGTGTGGCTCTGGCTGCGCGACCGGCCGGCGCGGCCGCTCGTCGCCGGGCTCGCGCTCCTCGTGCCTGCGCTCTGGTTCCTCCCCGAGCTCTGGGGCTCCGGCGACCCGCTCCGCGCCTCCAGCCGCGCCCGCACGCCGGATCTCGGCACGGTCGCGTTCGCCGACCGGCCCGCGCTCGACGTGACGGAGGGCGCGCTCGGGCTCCTCCCGCTCGCCGTCCTCGCGGGCGCGGCGATCGCGCTCGCGATCGTCGGGTTCCGCCGCGGCCGCCTGAACGACGTCCTGCTCGCGCTCGGCCTCGGCGGGATCGGGTGGATCGCCATCATCGCCGTCATGACCGAGGCGGGGTACGCCGGGAACCCGCGTTACGCAGTCCTCGCCGCGGCCGTCTTCTGCGTCCTCGCCGGGGTCGCCGTCGCGTGGGCGGTTCGCTTCGTGGCCGCGCGGGCCGGGCCGCTCGCGGGCGGCGCCGCCGCGCTCGTCCTCCTCGGCGGCTCGCTCGCGCTCGCGGGGGACGAGCTTCGCGCCGTCGACCGCGCGCTCGAGGAGAACCGCTCCCAGGCGGTGCTCGCCGACACGCTCCCGGGCGCGATCGGCGAGGCGGGCGGGCGGGAGGAGCTCGTCGCCTGCGGGAAGCCGTACACGGGCAAGTACCGTGTGCCGCTCCTCGCGTGGCACCTGGGCCTCCATATCCGGGAGGTGACCGTGATCCCCGAGCTCCCGGCCGTCCTCTACTACGCCCACGGCTCCCCGCCGCTCGGCACCGGCCGCCTGCCGTTCACGACCCTCGCGCAGGAGGGACCGTGGACGATCATGGCCGCGTGCGAGGTGCCGTCGTGACCGAGGTGCTCGACCGCACCGCGTGGCGCGCCCGCGCCGGCGAGCGGACGGTGGTCGTTGCGAAGACGGCCGTCCTCCTCGCCGCGCTCCTCGCGGTCTCGCTCTTCCTCCGCACGAGGGCGCTCGACGCCGGCTACTGGATCGACGAGGGCCTCTCGGTCGGAATCGCGCAGTTCCCGCTCTCGGAGATCCCCGGCGCGCTGCGCCAGGACGGCTCGCCGCCGCTCTACTACATGCTCCTCCACCTCTGGATCGACTGGTTCGGGGCGGGCGAGCGGGCGACGCATGCGTTCTCGCTCCTCTTCGCGCTCGCCACGATCCCGGTCGCGCTCTGGGCGGGATGGAGCCTCTTCGGCCGCCGCGCCGGCTGGGTCGCGGCGACGCTCGCCGCGCTCAACCCGTTCCTCACGGTCTATGCGCAGGAGACGCGGATGTACTCGCTCGTGATCCTCCTCTCCCTCGTCCTGACGGCTGCGTTCCTCCACGCGTTCGCGTTCCGCCGGCGCGCCTACCTGCCCGTCTTCGCGGCGAGCTCGGCGCTCCTCCTCTACACGCACAACTGGGCGATCTTCCTCCTCGTCGGATCGCTCGCCGGGCTCGTTGCGATCGAGCGGCTCGTCGGGGACCGGCGGGCGCTCGCCCGCGACGCGGCGCTCGCGTACGGCGCCGCCGCGATCGCCTATCTCCCGTGGCTGCCGACGCTCGTGTATCAGGCGTTCAACACGGGCGCCCCGTGGTCGAAGGCGCCCTCGCCGGTCGAGCTCGTGGGCGGCTTCGGGATCGTGCTCGCGGGCCAGGGCGCGCTCGTCGCCGTCCTGCTCGCGGGCGGGATCGGGCTGCGGGAGCTCCTGATCGGAGAGCGCTCCCCGGTGCGCACCGCGGTCGTCGCCGCGCTCGTCCTCGGGCTCGCGACTCTCGCGACCGGCTGGGTGTTCTCCCAGTTCACGCCCGCGTGGGCGAACCGCTACCTCGGCGTCCTGATCGGCCCGACGATCCTCGTCGCCGCGGCCTGCCTCCCGCGCGCCGGGCGGCTCGGGGCGGTCGCGCTCGGTCTCGTCGTGATCTTCTGGCTGCCGTTCACGGCGAGCTCGAACAAGAGCAACCCCGACCGGCTCGCGGAGCTCTTCGCGGCGACGATCGAGCCGGGCGACGTGATCCTCTCCACGCATCCCGAGCAGGTGCCGGTGCTCGCTCACTACTTCGGGCGGGAGCACGCGTACGCGACGCCGCTCGGGCCGGTGCCGGACACGCGCGTGATGGACTGGCGCAACGCGCTCGAGCGGCTCGAGGCCGCGAGCCCGGAGACGACCCTCGACCCGCTCGTCGCGGGCCTCGAGCCGGGCGCGCGGATCGTCCTCGTCCGCCCCGTCTTCGAGAACAAGGCGCAGTGGACGGCCGAGTGGACGAAGCTCGTCCGCACCCGCTCCGAGCAGTGGACGACCGCGCTCGCCGCCGACCATCGCCTCACCCGGACGCGAGAGTACGTCCCTCCGTACACTGATGCGAGCCGCCAGACGCTCGCGATGGAATTCTTTGAGAAAGCGCCGACCGGGTAGGAAGGCGTCGTCCCACCCGCATGACCTCCTCTCTCCCCTCGACACCCGAAGAGACCGCGCAGCCCGAGCCCGGGAAGCCGACCGTCGTCCTCGGCGGCGGCCCCGCGGGGCTGACCGCCGGCTACCTGCTCGCGAAGCGCGACCTGCCCGTGATCGTGCTCGAGGCCGAGGACCAGGTCGGCGGGCTCGCGAAGACGGTCGTGCGCGACGGGTACCGCTTCGACCTCGGCGGCCACCGGTTCTTCACGAAGGCGAAGGAGGTCGAGCGCCTCTGGCACGAGGTCATGGGCGACGAGTTCCTCCTGCGCCCCCGCATGTCGCGGATCTACTGGAACAAGAGGTTCCTCGACTACCCGCTGAACGGGCGCGACGTGGTCAAGAAGCTCGGGCCGGTCGAGCTCACGCGCTCGGTCGGGTCGTACCTCTGGGCCGCCGTCAAGCCGAAGGGCAAGGAGGAGACGTTCGAGGACTGGGTGTCGAACCGCTTCGGCCGCCGGCTCTTCGAGCTCTTCTTCCGCTCCTACACGGAGAAGGTCTGGGGCGTGCCGACGAGCGAGCTGCGCGCCGAGTGGGCGGCGCAGCGGATCAAGGGGCTCTCGTTCTTCTCCGCCGCGAAGGCCGCGTTCTTCGGCAACGAGGGGAACAAGGTCAAGAGCCTCATCCAGCAGTTCCACTACCCGCGCTACGGGCCCGGGCAGATGTGGGAGACGATGACCGACGAGATCAGCGCGCTCGGCGGCGAGGTCAGGCTCGGGTCGCCGGTCGAGCGGATCGTCGTCGAGGACGGTGTCGTGCGCGAGATCGTGGTGGCCGGCGGCGAGCGGATCGAGCCGGGGCACGTGATCTCGTCGCTGCCGCTGCGGACGACGGTCGCGATCACCGAGCCGCACGCGCCGGGCGAGGTCGCCGAGGCGGCGCGCGGCCTGCGCTACCGGGACTTCCTGACGGTCGCGCTCGTGCTCGACGGCGAGGACCTCTTCCCGGACAACTGGATCTACATCCACGACCCGTCGGTGCGCGTCGGGCGGATCCAGAACTACCGTTCCTGGAGCCCGTGGATGGTTCCCGACGAGTCGAAGGCCTGCGTCGGGCTCGAGTACTTCTGCTTCGCGGGCGACGACCTCTGGACGATGGACGACGACTCGCTCGTCGAGCTCGCGACGCGGGAGCTCGAGGCGCTCGGCCTGGCGTCGCGCGAGAAGGTCGAGCGCGGCTACGCGGTGCGCGTCCCGAAGGCCTATCCGATGTACGACGCGGACTACGCCGAGCGGGTCGACGCGATCCGTGCCTGGCTCGACGGGATCGAGAACCTTCAGCAGGTCGGGCGCAACGGCCTCCACCGCTACAACAACTCCGACCACTCGATGCTGACCGCGATCCGCGCGGTCGAGAACGCCGTCCTCGGCACGAACCACGACATCTGGTCCGTGAACGCGGAGAGCGTCTACCACGAGGAGGACGTCGCGGAGGAGCACCCGTACCGCGACGCCCCCCGGACGCCCGAGCTCGCGTCGGACGAGCCGGCGCCGGCGACACGCGTCCCCTAGGACGCGGCGCGGGCGGCGGGCCGGGAGCCGCGCCCGCCAGGTCGGGCGCGGCGACGAAGTCGCTCCGGGTCGGCGGACGTCTACGATGAGCCGACTACGGGACGTAGCTCAGCCTGGTCAGAGCGCCGCCTTTGGGAGGCGGAGGCCGCGAGTTCGAATCTCGCCGTCCCGACTCCGTCTTCGGCGCGGTGTCAGGCAGCGGCCGCGGCCTTCCTCAACCGCCGCGCCATGCGCCGGTAGTGGCGGCCCGCGAGCCACGACTCGCGTCGCGCCGTTTCCTCGAGCGCGTCAACTGCACGCGGGTCTCCGATCTTGGCCAGCGCGAGCGCAGCGGTTCGGCGAAGCCCCTCGTGCTCGTCGAAAAGCGGCTGCAGGAGCTTGGGGACCGCCTCCTCGCTCCCGATCTGGCCCAGTGCATCAATTGCCCAAGCACGCATGACGGCTTCAGGCGCCTCTTCCACGCACGCGAGAAGAGGCTCGACGGGCTCGAGCGCGCGCAGGCGTCCGAGGGCCTGAGCGGCCGCGGCGTGAAACCGCGGGCGTCCAGACTGACCGCTACGCGATGAGCGACTGGCGCAGGGCGATCGCGACCGCCTGCGTCCTCGTTTCCGCATCGAGCTTCGTCATCGCCTTGCGGATGTGGGTGCGCACCGTCTCGGGCGAGATGAAGAGCTTCGCGCCGATCTCCTCGTTCGTGAGCCCGTCGGCGAGGAGGCGGAGGACGTCGCGCTCGCGCTGGGTGAGCGCCGGGAGGGTCGCCGTCGTCTCCGCGGTCGCGAGCGCGCCGGCGAGCACCGGATCGACGTACGTGCCTCCGTCGGCGACGAGCTGCACGGCGCGCACGAGGTCGGGAAGCGGCGCCTCCTTCAGGACGAAACCGCGCGCCCCCGCGTCGATCGCCTCCGTCAGGAGTGCCCGGTCGCCGTAGGCCGTGTAGAGGACGACCGCGGTGTCCGGCGCGGTGCGCGCGAGCCGGCGCGTCGCCTCGATCCCGGAGATCCGCGGCATGCGGAGGTCGATCACGGCGACGGTCGGGCCGCGCTTCTCGATCTTCGCGAGCGCCTCCTCGCCGTCGACGGCGCGGCCGACGATCTCGAGCCCTTCCTCCGCGAGCGTGTCGCAGATCGCCTCGACCATCGCAGGGTGGTCGTCCGCGACGATCACGGTGACGGGCTTCGCGCTTCCCGGTGTCGAGTCTGACACGTACGGCGTCCCTCGTTCGGGTGACAAGAGATACGCGACAACGGGGATGCTCGGTTGCGCGATCCGTGCCGCTAACTGTACAGAGTGCCAGGACGGATCGCCCCATTTTCCCCTGCGGAGAGCGAACCTTCGACCGAGGAGGGAGGCCGGCTCGGCGCCGCGGAGGAGCGTCCGCTTGACAAGGCGCTCCAGGCGCTGACAGATGCGTCGCTGGTCGCGCTCGACGCCGACTCCTCGGCCGCGGTCGT
>JAICNY010000082.1 GCA_025930955.1 Thermoleophilia bacterium | reverse complement strand
TACGACGCCATGGTCGCCCGGTTCGGGGAGGGCAACGTCTTCATGGACGTGGACATGGCGCCGGGAATCGACTTCGTCGAGCGGATCACCGAGGCGGTCGCCGCCTGTCAGGTGCTGATCGTCGTCATGGGACCCAGGTGGGCGACGGTAGAGGATGAGCGAGGCAAGGCGCGGATCGCCGATCCGGAGGACTTCGTCCGGCTCGAGGTCGAAACCGGCCTGCGGCGTCCCGACGTCACGCCGATCCCCGTGCTCGTCTCCGGTGCGCGGATGCCGAAGCGGAAGGACCTGCCGCCGGAGATACAGGCCATCACGCGGCGCAACGCGCTCGAGCTGAGCGACCAGCGTTGGCGTTACGACATCGGCCGCCTGATCGGCACCCTCGACGAGCTCCTGACGGGAATCGATCAGGTCCCCGGAACGGCGGCTCCGCCGTACGCTGCACAGACGCCGGCGCAGACCCCGTCGCCACCGACCGCTCCGACCACCAAGCCGGTTGAGACGAAGGCGGCGCCGCCGACGGGCGTCGGGCGGTGGCTGCGCTCGCCGCTGCCCGTGGCGATCGCGATCGCCGCGCTGGCGATCGCAGCGATCGTGGTCGCGATCATCGTCCTTTCCGACAGGGACGGCTCGTCCGAGCCGACTGACCGCGACCTCCGTTCCCTCGTCCTCCCTCCCACCGCCGCGCCCGGAGACCTCATCTTCGCAGCGGAAGAGTCCGGTGACGTGAACCCGGAGGACGTGGGTCTCCCAAGCGACACGCAGGCTGCCGCCTACCGCAACGTATTCACGGCCAAAAACGAGAGCGCCAAGCCCTACTGGTACTCCGTGTCGATCGCCGGTGACTTCGAGGACGAGAACGCTGCCCAGGCTGCACTCGCCGACCTGGAGGGCGACAACCAGGGCACCGCGGCTCAGGAAATCTCTGCCGAGGGCCTCGGTGACGAAGGGTTCGCCTTCTCGATCAGGGAGGTGCCGCAACCCGGCAATTTCAGCGGCGACTGGGAGGGGTCGTCATACCTCTACATGTGGCGGACGGGCACCCTCCTGCAGGGCTTTGAGCTCGTCGTGAGCGGCGCGGTCACCGAGGACACTGCCCGCGGCTTTGCCGAGACGATGGCCTCCCTATCCGCCGGCTGAGCGCACGGAGCCCGTCGACGCGGACCGCCCGGCTCCGCTACCCTCGGGGCGCCCGTGAGCCCGCCGCGTCTTCTGCTTACCTGCGTCCTCCTGCTGGTCCTCGCGGCCTGCGGCGGCGAAGCGGACGACGTCCCGCCGGCCGCTCAGGCGACCACCCAGCCGGCTGCTGAGGCGACCACCGAGCCGGCCGCGGCCGTGACCTACGAGTACCACGACGAGTTCGGGCACGGGCACTGCTACGTGACCGCGCTCGGCGACGGCGAGGAGGTCGTCATCTGCGTCGCGCCGACCGACGCCGGCAGCCGCATCGCCTGCTTCACGCGCGAGGAGGCGCTGAGCACGCGAAACGCGAAGGGGCTCCTCCGCCTCAACCGGCAGGGTGACGTCAAGAAGCAGGAGGGATGGCCGGCCGAGTGCGCCGATGCGCTGGCCGTCGCGGCCCCCGGCACCGACACGTCCGGCGCCGGCGGCTACTAGCCGGCCCGCGCTCCTGCGACAATGCGGCCCATGGCCGTCGAGCCGCAGTCGCGTACCTGGGAGGCAAGCTTCGCCGAGCGCACGCGCGGCGGGGCGGGGGACGCGATCGCGGCGATCCTCGCCTTCGCGGGCGCGACCGACGTCATCTCCTTCGCGGGCGGCTTCCCCGACCCGAAGACGTTCCCGGGGAAGGCGCTCGCGGAGATCCACGCGGAGCTCGTCGAGAACGGCGACGCGAGCCCGTTTCAGTACGCGCCGACGCGCGGCCTGCCGGGCCCGCGCGACTACGTCGCATCCCGCGTCGAGCGGCTCGACGGGCGGCGGCCCGACGACCCGGAGCTCCTGCTCACGAGCGGCGCGATCGAGGCGCTCGAGCTGATCGGCAAGGCGTTCCTCGACGAGGGCGACGAGGTCGTGGTCGAGGCGCCGACGTACCTCGGCGGGATCATGGCCTTCGAGAGCTTCGAGTCCCGCGTGCGCGGCGTCCCACTCGACGACGAGGGGATGCAGGTCGACGCGCTCGAGTCGCTCCTCGCGCGCGGGCCCGCGCCGAAGCTCGTCTACACGATCCCCGACCACCAGAACCCGTCCGGCGTGAGCCTCACCGCCGAGCGGCGCGGGCGGCTCGTCGAGCTCGCCCGCCGCCACGGGTTCCTCCTCGTCGAGGACGTCGCCTATCGCGAGCTCCGCTACAGCGGCGAGCAGCCGCCGAGCCTGTGGTCGCTCGCGCCCGAAGCGGTCGTCCAGATCGGGACGTTCTCGAAGACGTTCGTGCCCGGCGTCCGGCTCGGCTGGGCGGTCGGGCCGCCCGAGGTCGTCGCTCGCCTCACGTGGGCGAAGCAGCTCACCGACCAGTGCGCCGGCGCGCTGGGCCAGCGGCTGCTCGAGGAGTACGGGCGCCGCGGTCTCCTCGACCGCCAGATCGCAGCCGCGATCGAGCTGTACCGCGGCCGCCGCGACGCGCTCCTCGCCGCGCTCGAGCGCTACTTCGCGGGGGCGGCGAGGTGGACGCGCTCCGCCGGCGGGTTCTTCTCCTGGGTGGAGCTCGACCCGCCGCACGAGGCGGTCGCCGTCGCCGAGCAGGCGCTCACGGCGGGCGTCGCGATCGTCCCCGGAGGCCCGTTCTTCCCGGAGGGCGGCGGCGAGCGTCACCTCCGGATCTCCTTCAGCCTCGTGAGCGAGGAGGAGATCGAGGAGGGCATTCGCAGGGTCGGCGCGCTCCTCTGTCCATCGCGCTAGGAGTTTTCCCCCCGCGAAGCGGGAAATGCTTCCGAGCGGTAGCGCAACTCGACCAAAGGAGACGCATGTCGCTGCTCTGGTTGCTCGTGATCGTCCTCGTGATCCTCGCAGTCGCCGGCGGCGCTGCGGTTCACAACCTGCTCTGGCTCGTGCTCATCGTCGCGCTCGTGCTCGCGGTCTTCGCGCTCATGAGCGGCAGGGGACGGACCGGGACGACCGTCTGACCCTGCGCGACGTGTGAGCCGCGGCCCGGCCCGCCCGGACGGGGGCCGGGCCGCGGCGCGTCCTACAAGAGCTCGACGCGCTCCATGACGACGTCCTCGTGCGGCCGGTCGCCGGGGCCGGTCTCGACCCCGGAGATCGCGTCGACGACGTCCATCCCGCTCGTCACGCGGCCGAACACCGTGTGCTTGCCGTCGAGCCACGGGGCCGACTCGGTCGTGACGATGAAGAACTGGCTCCCGTTCGTGTTCGGGCCCGCGTTCGCCATCGCGAGCGCGCCGCGGACGACCCTGCGGTCGTTCGCCTCGTCGTCGAACTGGTAGCCCGGGCCGCCCGAGCCGGTGCCCGTCGGGTCGCCGCCCTGGATCATGAAGTCCGGGATCACGCGGTGGAAGACGACACCGTCGTAGAACCCGTCGGCGGCGAGCTTGCGGAAGTTCTCGACGGTGGCCGGCGCGTCGTCGTCGAAGAGCTCGAGCTCGATCGCGCCGTGGTTGGTGTGGATCGTGGCCTGTGTCATCCGGCGGACCCTAGCGGCACCTCGGTGCGGCCCGCCGCCTTCGGCTCCGCCGCGTCGACGCCCCGCGTGATCCCGAAGCCGACGTGCGCGAGCATCGCGGGGAGCGACCGGATCGGCTCGCGGTCCTTGTCACGCTCCTCCTCCGAGAGCTCTGACCAGGAGACCAGGCTCGGGTGCACCTTCGCCGCCGCGTCCTTCACCGGGCCCGGCGTCCATCCCTCGGCGGCGAGGTCGTTCCACCAGCGGTCGTGCTCGGCCCGCGCGAGCCGCTCGACCTCGGCGTCCGAGAACGCGAACGACGGATGCTCGGGATCGGCGAGCGGCTCCGGGACGACGGCGCAGCCCGCCGCCGCGAGCTTCCCGCCCACGCTGTCCGCGAAGAGGCGGTTCGACTCCTTCAGGCTCTCGTCGAGCTCCTCCCACGGGACGACGGAGGGGTTCTCCGCGGGACCGATGCCGCGCTCGAGCTCCGAAGCGACGTAGTGAGCGTGCTTCGCGCGGGCGAGGATCTCGTTCGTCCCGTGCCCGATCGCCTCGGGGTCGAGCGCCTCGCCGAGGACGCCGAAGGGCCGAAGCCGTGCCGTGCGGTCGCGAAGGGCCGAGGCGAGCCCCGTCGCCGCGTCCGTGACCGCGAGGACGATTGGGCCACCCGAGCGCCGTGCGCTGTCGAGCGCGAGTCCGGCGACGAGTCCCTCCGTCTCGTCCGGGAGGCAGACGTACACGGCGTCCGAGGCCGGCGCGTCGGCGAGGTCGTCGAGCTCCGCCTCCCAGGCCACGAGGCGGCAGACCTGCTCGAGCTCCGGATGGCGCCGCGCGATGACGTCCCGCTCACGCGCCGCGGCCGGGCCGGCGACGACGATCGCGAGCTCCTCGTCCGCGGCGGGACGCGAGCGGCGCCAGGCCGCGGCGGCGGCCACGATCACGGACTCGCCGAAGCCGGAGCCGCCGACCACGAGCGCGGTCGCCCGCCGCGGGAGCTCGCCCGTTGCGGGAAAGGGCGGCTGGCGCTCGACGAGCATCCGGGCGGCCGTCTCGCGGACGCTGAAGAACGCGACCCGGAACGGGCGCGGGCGCGGACCGCTCACGAGCCGGGCGGCGAGCCGCCGCCAGAGCGCGACGTCGTCGAGGTGGACGAGGACGGTCGGCCGCGGGCCGCGGGTCGGCACCGGGAGCGCGTCGAGCGCGAACCCCACGTCGATGTTGCGCCGGTCGTCGCCGGTCGTGACGTAGAGGACAGCCGCGCGCTCGGCACCGACGCGCGCGAGCACCGCGGGATCCGAGGCGTCCCCGACGAGGACCGGGATCCGGCGCGCGCGGCAGCCGGCGACGGAGGGGTTGTCCCCGTCTCGCTCGACGACGACGACGCGCGCGCCGGCCTCGGCCAGCCGCCGTGCGAGCGTGAAGCCCTTCGCGCCGAGGCCCGCGACGACGGCGTGCCGGCGGGCGAAGAGGCGCACGCGGAGGAGGGAGAGGCGGTCGCGCACGAGGAGCAACACCGCTCGCACGGCCGCGTACGCCGCGACCACGGGAGCGAGCAGGCGGGCGATCTCGAGCGAGAGCGGCGCGCTCCCTTCCGCGACCGCACCCGACTCGAGCGTGAAGAGCTGGAGCGACCGGTAGAGGAGCTCAGTGAACGGTGCGTCCGGATCGAGCCGTGCGAAGCCGACCATCCCGAGGACGAGCGCGACCGCCGCGGCGACGACGACGATCGTCCACTCCCAGCGGTTGCGTGCGGCGCTGCGCACGCTGCGATCGTACGTGAGATTGTGCGGTTCTTGACAATCGAGCGCTGCGGGTGTTTTCTGTCGTCGGAGCGCGAGGAGGCCGCCGCAATGGACACCGAGACGAGTGCGCTGTCGAGCATCTTCATCAACTACCGCCGCGGGGACAGCCGGGTCTACGCGGACATGCTCTACACCTGGCTGAGCGAGCGGTACGGCGAGGAGCAGGTCTTCAAGGACGTCGACACGATCGAGATCGGACTCGACTTCGACGAGGCGATCGAGCGGGTGGTCGCAGCCTCCGACGTCATGCTCGTCGTGATCGGCGGCGACTGGGTCACGGACCAGAGCGGCCGCCGCCGCCTCGAGGACCCAGAGGACTACGTCCGCAAGGAGATCGAGGCCGGGCTCGCGCGGAACATCCGCGTCATCCCGATCCTCGTCGAGAGCGCGACCATGCCCACGGCCGACGACCTCCCCGACCCGCTCATGGCCCTCACCCGCCGGCAGGCGTTCGAGCTGAACGAGACGCGGCTCCGCTCCGACCGGGACGAGCTGCTGCGGCGTCTCGACCGGCTGATGGGCAAGACGGGCGGCAACGGCGCCGCGGCGCGACGGTCGGTTGCCGCTCCCGCCCCGTCGCAGCCGGTGCCCGAGGAGCCCGCGCCGCCTCCAGTGCGCCCGCCGCCTCCCGTGCACCCGACGCCGCAGCATCCGCCGGCGCAGGCCGCGCCGCCGGCCCAGGCCGCGCCCGCGTACGTCGCCACTCCCGCGCCCGACCGGACGAAGAACCTGCGGATGTGGGGCTGGATCCTCGCCGGCGGGTCGGTCATCATCCCGTTCGCCGCGATCGGGGCGATCGTCCTCGGCGGGCTCGTGATCTCGCGCGGAGACGGCCGGCGGACCGGGGCGGGTATCGGGATCATCGTGACGGGGATCTTCCTCGGCCTCGTCGGTCTCGGGATCTGGGGCAGCTTCGAGAGCGCCGCGGCCTACTGACCGGGCCGCTCGTCCGGGTGATGGCGCCCGTGGTAGCTCACGAGCGTGCAGAGGAGCCCGGTCAGGGCGACGCCGGGAGCGACCTCGAAGAGGAGCCGCCCGGCGTCGGTGCGCTCGACCCCGGCGACGAGCCCGCCGACCGCGATCCAGACGGCGGCCGCGATCCCGGGCAGGCAGAGGGCGATGATCGTCCAGTCGTGCCACGGCCGGTTTCGCCTCAGCCAGAGGATGTAGGCGGCGACGGTGCACCCGGCGGCCAGGGCGGCCGGGAGGATTCCCGTCCAGAGCTCGCCCGCGCCGGACGCCGTCCAGGCGGCGACCACGAGCGAGCCGGCCGTGAGCGCCGCGGGCATCCGGGCGACGATATCGCGCGGGCGAGCGCGGACCCGTGCCGGACCTGTGAACGTTCGGTGTACGATCGTGCGCCGTGCGCCTCGCCCTCGTACCGCGGACGACCGAGTTTTACGACCTCTTCGGCCGGGCCGGGGACAACGCCCTCGAGGCGGCCAGGAAGGCCGAGCAGCGCTTCCTCGAGTACCCGAATGCGAGCGTCTCGCAGGCCGACATCAAGGCGATCGAGCACGAGGGCGACCGGATCACGCACGACCTGATCCAGCTCCTGAACACGCAGTACGTGACGCCGTTCGACCGCGAGGACATCTACGAGCTCGCGGGCGCGATCGACGACGTCGTCGACCACATCGACGAGGCGTGCGACCTGCTCGAGCTCTACGGCGTCGACTCGGCCACACGCCAGGCGCTCCAGCAGGCGGAGATCATCGTCGGCGCGGTCGAGTGCCTGAACCGCGCGCTCCACGAGCTGCGCGGGATGAAAGGCGTCCAGAAAGAGCTCGTCGAGCTGAAGCGGCTCGAAGACGAGGGCGACCGCGTCGTCCGCGAGGCCATCGCCGACCTCTTCCGCGACCCGCGCATCGACCCGCTCGTCGTCATCCGCTGGAAGGACATCTTCGACGCCCTCGAGGCCTCGCTCGACGCCTGCGAGACCGCCGCGAACGTGATCGGAAACATCGTCGTCAAGAACGCCTAGCGCGGATGGAAACGACCCTGCTCGTCGCCGTCATCGCCGCGGCGCTCTTCTTCGATTTCACGAACGGCTTCCACGACGCGGCGAACGCGATCGCGACGAGCGTCTCGACGCGCGCGCTCTCGCCGCGGGTCGCCGTCCTCTACGCGGCCGTCCTCAACTTCGCCGGCGCGTTCGTCTTCCTCGAGGTCGCCGCCACGGTCGCGACGGGGATCGTGGACGCGAACGTCGTCTCGCTCGAGGTGGTGCTCGGCGGGGTCGTCGGCGCGATCACCTGGAACCTCATCACCTGGTACCTCGGCCTGCCGACGAGCTCGAGCCACGCCCTGATCGGCGGCGTCGCCGGGTCGGCGATCGCGGCGAACGGGTTCGACGTCGTGAAGTGGGGCGGCCTCCTCGACCGCGTGCTCGTTCCGTCGCTCCTCGCCCCGCTCCTCGGTGTGATCGGAGGGTTCGCCGTCATGCTCTCGGTGCTCTGGGTGATCCGCCGGCAGGCGCCGGGGACGGTCAACCGTATCTTCCGGCGCCTGCAGATCGTGACGGCCGGGTTCGTCGCCTTCACGCACGGGACGAACGACGCGCAGAAGACGATGGGGATCATGACGCTCGCCCTCATCGCGGGCGGGCACATCGACGCGGACGACTTCCACGTTCCGCCCTGGGTGATCGTGAGCGCCGCGACCGCGATGGCGCTCGGGACGTACGCGGGCGGCTGGCGGATCATCCGGACGCTCGGCCAGCGGATCGCGAAGCTCGAGCCGCCGCAGGGCTTTGCGGCCGAGGCGACCTGCGCGACGATCCTCTTCGCGACCGGCAAGCTCGGGTTCCCCGTCTCGACCACCCACACGATCTCCGGCTCGGTGCTCGGCGCGGGGGCGACGCGGCGGCTCACCGCGGTGCGTTGGGGCGTGGCCGGGAACATCCTCGTCGCCTGGGTCATGACCGTCCCGTGCGCCGCGCTCGTCGGCGCCGCGATGGAGTCGATCACACGCCTGCCCGGCGGCAGCGTAATCGTGTTCCTCCTCGCGATCGCGATCGCGAGCACGGCGTTCGTCGCGCGCTCGTGGCAGACGCGCAAGGCGGGTGTCCCCGAGCCGATGCCCGTCGCGCCGCCCGGCTAGGGCCTAGCAGCACTCCTCGCCGCGCCACGCCTCGCGTCCCTCGCGGACGGCGACGTAGGCGATGAGGAGCGCCGCGAGCGGATCGAGCCACCACCAGCCCGCGAGCGTGTTTCCGAGCAGCCCCGCGAGCACGGCGAGCGAGAGGTACGCGCAGAGCATGTTCTGCATCCCCTCCGCCCGCGTCGCCGCCGACCCGAGCGCGGCGCCGACCCGCCGCTTCGCGAGCCCGAACGCGGGCATGAGGATCGCGCTCACGATCGTCAGGCCGATCCCGAGCGGGCTCGACTCCGGCTCGTGCCCCGTGACGAGCGCACGAACGGCCTCGGCGGCGACGTACGGAGCGAGGATGAAGAACTGCACCGCGACGAGCTTCTGCGCCCGCCGCTCCGCCCGCTCCGAGAGCGCGCGGGCGCCCCAGAAGCGCCAGATGATGACGACGCTCGCGAGCCCCTCGATCGCGCTGTCGAGCCCGAAGCCGACGAGCGCGATGCTGCCGGCCGCGATGCCCGCGACGACCGCGAGGACGCCCTCCGCGGTCATCCACGCGAGGCTTCCCCACGCGAGCAGCCGCGCCCTGCGCACGAGGCGGTCGCGATCCGCCGGAAGAGCCTGCGAGGCCGTCGCGGTCACGGCTCGAGCGTAGCGGCGGCGCCGCGCGCTAGAGGGTCGCGAGCAGCCCGCTGACGCGTTCGTCGATCTCGTCGCGGATGCGGCGGACGGTCTCGAGCGGCTTCCCGGCGGGATCCTCGAGCTCCCAGTCCTCGTAGCGCTTCCCGGGATAGACCGCGCAGGCGTCGCCGCAGCCCATCGTCACGACGACGTCGGCCTCGCGGACGGCGGCGTCCTCGAGCCGCTTCGGCTGCTCGCCAGCGAGCTCGAGCCCGAGCTCGCGCATGACGACCACGACCGCGGGATTCACCTCGCCGGCGGGCTCGCTCCCCGCCGAGCGGACCCGCACGCGCTCGCCGCCGCGGTGCGCGAGGAGCGCCGCCGCCATCTGGCTGCGCCCCGCGTTGTGGACGCAGACGAAGAGGACGTCGGTCGGCTCCGGGCCGCTCACAGCTCGCGCGGCGCGGTGCCGGGCGGGCCGCCGGGATGGGAGGCGTCGGTGAACTCCCGAAACTCGCCGGTCACGAGGTACGCCGTCTGCTCGCCGATGTCGACCGCGTGGTCGCCGATCCGCTCGAGGCAGCGCGAGACGATGATCATCCGCAGACCCCACTCGCGCCGCTCGGGGTCGCCGCCGAGCCCGAGGACGTGCCCGACGACCCGCCGGTTCGCGCGGTCGACGAGGTCGTCGAGGTGGACGAGCGACTCCGCCTGCTCGAGGTTCCGGGTCGCGAACGAATCGAGCGCGACGCGGATCATCTCCTCGAGCCGCCGACCCATCTCCTCGAAGCCCTCGAGGAGCGTCGCGTCCTGGGCGATTCCCTCGACGAGCTTTGTGAGCTTCGCGATCGTGACGCAGTAGTCCGCCATCCGCTCGAGGTGGAGGTTGTCGTGGAGGATCGCGAGCACGAGGCGCAGGTCGGCCGCGACGGGCGTCTGCCGGGCGAGCAGCGACTGGATGCCCTCCTCGATCGCGTAGTAGCGCGCGTCGACCTCGTCGTCGAAGGCGATCACCTCGTCCGCGAGCTCCGTGTCGCCGTCGACGAGGGCGTTCAGCGCGCCCCGGAGCGAACGGAGGACGAGCTCGCCCTCCTCCTGAAGCGCCGCCTCGAGCTGGTCGAGGTCTTCCTGCAGGGTGAGCCGCATGGCTAGCCGAACCTCCCCGTCACGTAGTCCTCGGTCCGCTGGTCGGCCGGCTTCGTGAAGATCGTCGGGGTCTCGTCGTACTCGACGAGGATTCCCGTGCGCCGCTTGCCGTCGTCGGAGACCTTCACGCTGAAGAACGCGGTCATGTCCGCCACGCGCGCCGCCTGCTGCATGTTGTGCGTGACGATCACGATCGTGTAGCTCTCCTTCAGCTCGTGCATGAGGTCCTCGATCGCCGTCGTCGAGATCGGGTCGAGGGCGGAGGCCGGCTCGTCCATCAGGATGACGTCAGGCTCGACGGCCAGGCACCGGGCGATGCAGAGCCGCTGCTGCTGACCGCCGGAGAGCGAGAGCGCGCTCTCCTTCAGGCGGTCCTTCACCTCGTCCCAGAGCGCGGCGCGGCGGAGCGCCTGCTCGACCCGCTCGTCCACGGCGCCGTCAATGCGGAGGACGCGGGGGCCGAAGGCGATGTTGTCGAAGATCGACTTGGGGAACGGGTTCGGCTTCTGGAAGACCATCCCGATCCGCTTGCGCACCTCGACCGGGTCGACGTCGGGCCCGTAGAGGTCGACGCCGTGGTAGCTGATCCTCCCCTCGACCAGGGCTGACGGGATCAGGTCGTTCATCCGGTTGAAGCAGCGGATGAAGGTGCTCTTCCCGCAGCCGGACGGGCCGATGAAGGCCGTCACCCCGTTGCGGTAGATGTCGAGCGAGACGCCCTCGAGCGCCGGGACGCCGGCGTACGAGACGCGAAGGTCCTCGACGCCGAAGAGCGTGTCGCGCCGCACCTCCGCCCGCTCCGCGAGCAGCTCGGGGGTCACGGGCGCCATTCTCGCACCATCGGTCACTGTCATCTCACCATCTCTTCTGGTAGCGGTTGCGGAGCCAGATCGCGAACGCGTTCATCGTGAGCAGGAGCCCGAGCAGCACGATGATCGCGGCCGCGGCGAGGAGCCTGAAGTCCTCCTGCGGCCGGGCGATCCACTGGTAGATCTGGATCGGGAGCGCCGTGAAGTCGCCGAGGAGCGTCGGGTCGAACGCGACGTACGTGAGCGCGCCGACGAGCAGGAGCGGCGCCGTCTCGCCGATCGCGCGGGCGAGCGCGAGGATCGTCCCGGTGGCGATTCCCGGGATGGCGGCGGGGAGGACCTGGCGCGAGATCACCTGCCACTGCGTCGAGCCGAGCGCGTAGGCGCCCTGGCGGATCGAGTCCGGCACGGCGCGGATCGCCTCGCGGCTCGCGACGATGATCGTCGGGAGGACGAGGAGCGTGAGGATCATCGCGCCCGCGAGCAGCACCCGCCCGAGCCCGAGCCCGCGCACGAGGAAGGCGAGCCCGAGGATCCCGTAGACGATCGACGGGACCGCCGCGAGGTTCTGGATGTTCAGCTCGAGCAGCCGGTTGTACCAGCGGTCGCGGTTCGCGTACTCCTCGAGGTAGATCGCCGTCCCGACGCCGACCGGGACGGCCATCACGAGCAGGAGGCCCATGAGGTAGATCGTCCCGAGGATCGCCGGCCGCGCGCCCGCCTTCAGCGGGTCGAACGAAGGCGGGTTCAG
>JAICNY010000250.1 GCA_025930955.1 Thermoleophilia bacterium | reverse complement strand
GCGCGGGCTGTACCTCGAGCAGCTGCTCCGCTGGGAAGAGCTCTACGGCCGCGAGCGGATCCTCTTCGTCCGGAGCGAAGACTTCTTCGCCGACCCGGTCGGCGCGGTCGGGCGGGTGACGGGCT
This sequence comes from Thermoleophilia bacterium, assembly GCA_025930955.1. Lineage (GTDB taxonomy): Bacteria > Actinomycetota > Thermoleophilia > Gaiellales > Gaiellaceae > JAICNY01. The sequence goes on along the minus strand of JAICNY010000250.1, from coordinate 1,781 downwards.
TCCTCGGCCTGCGCCCGCACCCGGGCCCGCTCCCGCCAGCGAGGAACGTCGCGTCGTACGACACGATGAAGCCGGAGACGCGGGCGCGCCTGCGCGAGGTCTTCGCCGAGCCGAACCGCCGCCTCGAGGAGCACCTGGGCCGCGAGCTCGGCTGGCAGAAGCCGGGCGACCCCTAACCGGGCCTGTACGCCTTCACGGTCGTCCCGCGGGCGCCGTACTTCTCGGCCTTGCGGCGCGTGTCCTCGAACGCCGAGCTCGCGTACGTCTCGACGAGGTCGCCGGTCTCGATCTCTCGGAAGCCGTGCCGCTCGAGCGTCCTCGCGTACTCTGCCTCCAGCAGAGCGCCGGCGATTCACCCCGTCCAGAGGTCGATCTTCCGGCGCCCCTCCTCGGACACCGGGCTCTGGATCGTCACGTCGGCGATCTGGATGCGCCCGCCCGGTCGCAGGACGCGGAAGACCTCCGAGAAGACCGCGTCCTTGTCCGGGACGAGGTCGATGACGCCGTTCGAGATGACGACGTCGAAGCGCTCGTCCTCGAACGGCAGGCTCTCGGCGTCGCCCGAGAGGAACTCGACGTTGTCGAGCCCGGCCTCCAGGGCACTCGCCTGCGCCCTCGCGACCATCTCCGGGGTCATGTCGATCCCCGTCACGCGGCCGCCGGGCGCGACCATCTGCGCGGCGACGAGCGAGTCGGTGCCCGCGCCGGCGCCGAGGTCCAGCACGGCTTCGCCCGGCTCGAGCGCGCCGAGCGCGAACGGGTTCGCGACCCCGGCGAACGACGCGGCCGAGCGGTCCGGGACGCGGTCGAGGAGCTCGCGCGGGTAGTCGAGATCGAGCGCCCACGCGCGCCCCGTCGGGAAGATGAAGCCGCTCTCCGGCTCGTCGGAGACCCGCGCATATGTCTTGCGGATCTCGGAGCGGAGCGTCTCGATGTCGATGCCAAGCTCGACCGCCATCGACCGACCCTAGCCGGCGAAGAATGCGGCCGGCTAGATCCCTGTGGCGATGTCACCCATCGGTTTCGCCGATAGGCGGCCCCCGTCGGCCCACCGCGTGGCGCCGACCCACGCGCCGCTCGCCGCGGTGAGGCCGGCGACGAGCGCGATCGCGGTCGACGCGCCGAACGCGTCCGCCGCAGCGCCGGCGGCGAGCGCGCCCAGGACGAAGCCCGCGTCGCGCCTCGTCGCCTCGACGGGCGCCGGCAGGCCCGAGACGTGGTCGGCCTGCACGTGCGTTTCGAAGACCGCGACGATCTCGGCCCCGATCCGCTCCGCCTCGTGAAGAGAGGCGTCGACGAGATCCGCATGCGCGTCTGCGACGGCGAGCCGCGAGCGCGAGGTGCAGCCGAAGAGGAAGCGCGCGCACGAGGTCGGCTCGTAGAGGAAGGGCCTGAGGATCACGCGGTGAGCCTAGGCGCGCGCCGTTAGTATCCGGAAGGGCGAAGGTTCCGATAGGAGGTATCGCCGTAGCCGATAGCACGCTCTCGCTCGTCTGGGACGTGACGCGGCTCCGGCTGCTCGTCGAGATCGGCCGGCGCGGAAGCATGTCCGCCGCCGCGCGCGCCGTCGGGATCGGCCAGCCGACCGCGAGCGAGCACGTCCGCATCCTCGAGGGAGCGGCCGGCCAGCGCCTCGTCGAGCGGAGCGGGCGCGGGAGCAGCCTGACGGAGGCCGGCGAGGTGCTCGCGCTGCACGCGGCCCAGGCGCTCCACGTCCTCGAGGCCGGCGAGGAGGAGCTCGCGCGCCTGGCGGGGCTCGAGAGCGGGACCGTGCGCATCGG